>DASZEE010000084.1:0-6642 GCA_035941215.1 Gaiellaceae bacterium | reverse complement strand
CGTCCCGGCGCAGTTGCCGCCGGCCGGGTTGTTGGCGACGATCGAATTCGCGACGAAGACCGTGCCGTCGCCGACGAGATCACCGCCGCCGTTGTTGACGCCGCCGCCCGAGGCGGCAAGGTTGTTCGTGACGGTGCTGTTTCTGATCGTCAGCCGCGACGAGATGAGCACACCGCCGCCGAACTGGCTCGCCCGGTTGCCCGAAACGGTCGTATTCTCGAGCGTCGTCTCACCGTCGCCGTCGGTCAGGACGCCGCCGCCGCTGTCCGCCGAGTTGCCCGAGAGCGTGCTGCGAGTGATCTCGAGCGGCGCATCACCCACGTGGTGAACCGCGCCTCCGACCGCGGCCGTGTTTCCGGTGATCGTCGTCGTCGTGATCGCGAGCGGGCCGTCACCGCGGCTGTCGATGCCGCCCCCGTCACCGCCCGACTTGTTGTCGCGGATGCGCGAGTTCTCTACCGCGGCCGACTCGCCGACTGCGACGGCCTTGTCACCGTGGTACGAGATGCCGCCGCCGCCTTCCAGCGCAGAGCTCGAGACGTTGCCGACGACGTCGATGTTGAGCATGCGGACAGCCCCGGACTGGACGAGGATGCCGCCGCCCTCTGCCTCCGCGTGATTCGCGGAGAAGCGAGTGCCGGTGATCGTCACCTGGCCGCCGCCCTCGTTGCTGAACCCGCCGCCGCCTCGAGCCACGTTCTCCGTGAACGAGCCGCCGGTGATCACGACCTCGCCGCCGGAGTTCGAGTGCATACCGCCGCCTTCGCCGCTGGCGAGAGAGGCGGTGAGGATTGCGAGGTTCTTCGTGAACGTCACGTTCTCGACGGTGACGAGGCCGGTTCCCTCGTTGGAGAACCCGCCGCCGCTGACGGCGGAGTTCTCGCGGAACGTGCTGTTCAGGATCGTAACCCCGCCCTGGTTGCTGTTGAGCATGGCACCGCCGAGGCCCTCGGCGCTGTTCTTCGAGAAGATGCTGTCGAGCACTGCGACCGTCCCGCCTGTGGCCGCGAGGGCACCGCCGTCCTTCGCCGAGTTCTCCGAGAACGTGCTGTCGGTGACGGCGACGCTGCCCGTCCCGTTGAAGATTGCGCCGCCGTCGGCAGTCGAGACGTTCTTCGAGAAGGTCGTCCGGTCGACGGTGAGGATGCCGCCGCCGTCGTTCGAGATCCCGGCGCCGTTGCGTCCGCCGCCGGCGTGATTGTCCGAGATCTGCGAGTCCGTGACGATGATCGATCCTCTGGCGTCGAGCTCGGCGTTGTTGGCGATCGCACCGGCTCCCGTCAGGGTCTCGTCGAGTCCGACCACGCTCGCCGAGTTCCCCGAGATGCTGCTGTTCGCGACGGTCAGCGTGCCGTCGCGGTTGTTGTTGATCGCGCTCCCGCTTTCGCGGGCGTAGTTTCCCGAGAGCGTCGAGTCAGAGACTGCCACCGCGCCGCCGACGTGGTTGTCGATCGCGCCTCCGGTCTTGCCGGCAGCGTTGCCCGTGAGCACGGCGGCGGAGACGAGGAGGGAAGCGGTGCTGTTGTTCATGATCGCGCCGCCGTACTCCGCGGCGTAACCGTCGCTGACGGTCAGGCCGGAGAAGCTCACATCGCCGCCGTCGACGAGGACTTCGAAGATGCGGTCGAGCCCCCGCACGTCCGGGGGAGCGCCGGCCGGCGGGAATCCGCCGTCGACGAAGGTCGAGCCGGCCCCGGCACCGCGGATCTCGAGGCTGTCGGTGATGTCGAGGTCGCCGGTCGTGATGTCGTTCTGGTTCAGGGGCGGAATCGCGAGCCCGTAGGTGCCGGCCGGGACGAGGATCGCGTCGGCCCCGGGAATCGCGTTCGCCTCCTGGATCGCCGCCCGCAGCGTGCACGTCCCGGCGGTCGTCCGGCACAGCGCGTCGCCGACGCTCGCGTCGAGGGCGTCGGCCGTGCTGTTCACCTGGATGTTCAGGCCCGCGGCGTCGGCCAGGCCTGCCGCCTTCAGGCCGAGAATGGCGGCAAGGACGAGGATGCAACCCGCAGAAGCGAGCCTCGATCCACGTGGAGCATTCCACCGCAGGGGGAATGTCCGCATTTCACCTTCGACGGTAGGACCTGTGGATAAGAGTCCGGCGTAGACCGCATGAGAACCCCGTCAGGGACCGATGAGAGCGCCTTTTATGTATCCGAGCCGATACCGCAGCCGGGCGAATTTCCCCGGCGCAGGTGAAGCCGCGCCCCATGCGGCCTGAGGCGCGGCCTCGCGCGAGTTCTCAGTCGTACGAGACGACGAGTTGCGGCGGGTTGTCCGTGAGCTTCTCGCGGCTGTTGAAGGCCTGATCCATGCCGCCGCCGTTCTCGGTCGCGTCGCGGATCAGGAAGCCGTGGTTGGCGCCCGGCGCGTACATCCCCTGGACCTGGGTCGTGACCGTCCAGTCGCGGTAGCCGAAGCCTGACGGAGTCGTCGCGGCCGTACCCGTGGTGAGGGGCTGGTTGCCCCAGGTCACGAGGTTCTCCGTCCACGCGGCCGCGAGTGGGATGGCCTGGAGCGTGCGCCCGTCCTTGTACGACGCGGCGTACAGGCGGAGCTTCGCCGTGACGACGTCGCAGCCGGCCGGGAGCGTCGGGAGGTTGAACCGGACCAGCGCCCGCGCGTTGCCGCCCGACTTCGAATCGACCTTCAGGACCGAGTCCGCGCCGTTGTTCTTCGCTGCGTCGCTCTGCAGCACCCAGCTGTCCGCCACCGGATTCACGGTCGCCGTGCCGGCGATGCAGCTCGAGACGTTTGCCGTCCAGGTGCGTGACGCCGAGGATGGGTCGGGGTTGCCGGCCGAGTCGATCGCGCGGACGCGGAACGTGTGCGGGCCCGCCGTGATGCCGCTCAGATGCCGCGGCGACGAGCACGCGGCCCAGGGGGCGCTGTCCAGCGAGCACTCGAACGTCGCCGCCGCATCGTCGGCAGAGAATGTGAACGTCTCCGTGGTGCTCGTGGTCGTCCCTGACGGCCCGGTGTTGATCGTCGTCTCGGGCGGGACGAGGTCGACCATCCAGGTGTACGACGCCGGGCTCGGATCCACCCTGCCGGCGAAGTCGGTCGCGCGCACCTGGAACGTGTGCGAGCCGTGCGCAAGGCCGACGTAGCTCTTCGGGCTCGCGCACGGCGCGAACGCACCCGCGTCGAGCTTGCACTCGTACGTGAGCTGCGAGGCCGGCGTCGAGTCGTCCGTGCCGGTGAAGGTGAAGCTCGGCGAATGCGTCGGGCTCGGGTTGCTTGGCTTGGTCAGGATCCCCGTGTCCGGCGGCGCGAGGTCCGGAGCCAGCTCGACCGTCCAGCCGCGGCTGGCCGGAGTGGCGTCGACGTTGCCGGCGGCGTCCGTCGCGCGGACGCTCAGCGTATGCGCGCCGATGCTCAGGCTCGAGTACGTCTTCGGCGAGGCGCAGGCGGCGAAGGCAGCGCCGTCGAGTGCGCACTCGAAGGTCGCGGCCTGCTCGTTCGAGGAGAAGGTGAACGTCGCGCTGGTGGCGGAGACCGTTCCGGACGGGCCGGTGTCGATGGTGGTCGCCGGCGGCCTCGTGTCCGGCGCGGCGAAGCGGATGACGAGCTCCGGCCGGTTCATCGCGCTCTCGCGGCTCGCGACCTGCTGCTCCGAGCCGCCGTTGTTGTCGCCGGCATCCTTGACCAAGAACCCGTTGTTGGCAGCGGCATACATCGCGACCGCCTGAGCCGACACATTCCACTCGCGCCAGCCGGGCGTCGCACCCGCGCCGAGACCCGACATGGTCGTCGCGGGGTCACCGGCGGTCGCCGGCTGGTTGTCCCACGTGACGCCGCCCTCGCTCCAGCTGCCCGTGACCCGCCACGCCTCGAGGACGCGGTCGCTGGTCAGCGAGTTGAGGTGCAGCCGCAGAGTCGCCGACTCGACGGCGCAACCCGCCGGCAGCGCCGGGAGGCTGAAGCGGACGAGGGCGCGAGCGTTGTTGGCCGGGCCCTTCGAGATGATCTTGAGCGGCGCATCCAAGCCCTTGTTGGCGCTCGGCGAGCCCTGGTCGATCCAGGCGTCCGCGTTCGCGCCCACCGTCTGCTGCGCGCCGCAGCTCATGGCCGAGCCGGCAGCGGCGGCGAAGCGGTAGACCATCTGCGGCTGGTTGTCCGACTTCTCCCTGCTGTGGAGCTGCTGCTCGGAGCCGCCGTTCGACTCGCTCAGGTCGCGGATGAGGAAGCCGTTGTTGTTCGCACCCATTGCGGCCATCTGCGCCGTGACGTCCCACGAGCGATAGCCCTGGCCGGACGCCGTCGTGGCCGCCGTGCCGGTCGTGGTGGGCTGGTTGCTCCAGTTGACGCCGGACTCGCTCCAGCCGGCGGCGAGCTGCAGGGCCTGGAGCGTGCGGCCGTCGACGTAGCCACCCGCGTACATCCTCAGCGTCGCCGACTGCACGACGCAGCCCGACGGCACCGTCGGCGACGGGAAGCGGACGAGCGCGCGACTGTTCTCGCCGGACTTCGACACGACCTTCAGGACCGAGTCGCCGCCGTGGTTGTTGCTCGGGCTCTTCGACTCGATCCACGCGTCCGCGTTCGCACCCACCGTCTGTACGGAGGTGCAGTCCGGCGCCACGACCCTCCACGTCCACGTGGCGGGCGTCGGGTCGGCGTTGCCGGCGCGGTCGACCGCCCGGACGTCGAACGTGTACGGAGCGCCAGTGGCCAGGCCGGTGTACGTCTTCGGGCTGGTGCAGGCCGTGAACTCGGCGTCCCCGTCGAAGCGGCACTCGTACCGGAGGTCGGCTGCGGAGTCGAGGTTGTCGGTGCCGCCGAAAGTGAACGTGGCCGAGGAAAGCGTGCTCGGGTCGGACGGCTTCCCGGAGATGGTCGTCTCAGGCGGCGTCCCGTCCGTGATCGTCCAGCTGTAGCTGTCCGCCGACGGATCGACGTTGCCTGCGCCGTCGATCGCGCGCACCTGGAACGTGTGCGGCCCGGGCGCGAGCGCCGTGTAGGACATCGGGGACTCGCAGTCGGCCCACGCCGCTGCGTCGAGCGCGCACTCGAACGCCGAGTCGGCCTCGTTCGCGTTGAACGTGAACGTGGCGCTCGTCGCCGTCGTCGAGCTCTGCGGCTTCTCGAGGATCGTCGTGTTCGGCGGCACGGCCACCGTCCACGTGTACTCGACCGGCGTCTCGTCGGCGAGGCCGTACGTGGCGTTCTTCGCGGCGACGGTGAAGGTGTGCTCGCCGTCGGCGAGGCCGGTGTAGGTCTTCGGCGACGCGCAGAGCGACACGCCGAGACCGTCGATCTCGCAGAAGAACTCGACGCCGGGCTGGTCGGAGGAGAACTCGAACGTCGCCGTCGTGGACGCGCTCGTCTCGGCCGGGCTCTGGACGAGCGTCGTCTCGGGCGGCGCCAGCACCGTCCACTCGTAGCGGGCCGGCGTCCCGACGTTGAGCGCGAGGTCGGTCGCCCGCACCTCGAAGGTGTGGTCGCCAGGCTCGACCTCGTACTCCTCCGGAGACTCGCACTCGGCGAACGGCTCACCGTCGAGCGAGCACTCGAACGTCGCGCCGGCCTCGGAGGCGAACGTGAAGCTCGCAACGATGGACGGGCTCGGATCGGCCGGGTGCGTCAGGATCCTCGCCTCGGGCGCCTCCGTGTCCGGAATCGCCTCCACCGTCCAGGCATAGCTCTCGGGCGACTGATCCGCGTTGCCGGCGAGGTCGACTGCGCGCACCTCGAACGTGTGCGGGCCGACCGCGAGGTCCGTGTACTCCATCGGCGAGTCGCACTCGGCGAGCGGATCACCGTCGAGCGAGCACTCGAACGTCGCGTCGAGCTCGCTCGCGACGAAGCTGAAGTTCGCGGTCGTCTCCATCGTCGTGAGCGGCGGGCGTCCCTGCAGCGTGGTCTCGGGCGGAACCGTGTCGAGGATGACGTTCCACGTGTAGCTCTGCAGCGCCTCGACATTCCCGTGCACGTCGGTGGCGCGGATCCGGAACGTGTGCTCGCCGAGCGTCAGGTCCGTGTACGCGATCGGGGATTCGCACGACGCGAGCGACGCGGTGTCGAGCGCGCACTCGAAGGTCGAGCCGGGCTCGTTGGAGACGAAGGTGAAGCCGGCGTCGACCGACGTCGTCTCGGCATCCGGGTGGTCCAGGAGCGTCGTCGTCGGGGCGGTGCGGTCGGCTGCGACTGTCCACGTCCAGCTCGCCGGCGTCGCGTCCACGTTCCCGGCCGCGTCGGTCGCGCGCGCCTCGAGCGTGTGCAGGCCGTCGGCAAGGCCGGTGTAGACGGTCGGATCGGGGCACGGCTCGAAGCCGGCGTTGTCGAGCGAGCACTCGAAGGTCGAGGCTGCCTCGTCGCTCTGGATGGCGAACGTCGCGCTCGTGCTGATGCTCGGGACGGCCGGGTCGGGGCCGAAGACGATGGTCGTCTCGGGCGGGTCGAGCTCGGTGATCGTCCACGCATGGAGCGTGATCGGCGGCTCGGGGTCGGCCTCCGGAACGAGGACGCGCACCTCGAAGGTGTGCGGCGCCATCGGCAGCCCGCGGTACGTCTTCGGCGACGAACACACCGACCATGCGCCGCCGTCGAGCGAGCACTCGTACGTCAGGTTGCGGCCGATGGCGGAGAAGACGAAGGTCGCGTCCTGCTCGTCCGTGCGGGCGGCCGGGGCGGACTCGATGA
>DASZEE010000083.1:0-2344 GCA_035941215.1 Gaiellaceae bacterium | reverse complement strand
ATTTGGGCGCAGCCGGAATGGCTCCGAAAGGTGCCCACCGACCAGCGGTTACCGGACGGCAAGATCCTCTTCACGGGGTGCGGAACGTCGTTTCACGCCGCCCAGACCGGGGGCGACGCCGTGCAGGCGCTCGAGCTCGTGCTGCGGCCGGAGCGGGACGCGGATGTGCTCGTGGCGATCAGCCACGAAGGGACGACCAGGCTCACGCTCGAGGCGGTTCAGGCGTGGGAGGGCGAGAAGTGGGTCATCACCGGAGCGCGGGAGAGTCCGATCGCAGCCGTGTGCGACCAGGTCGTCGTGGCCGCGCCGGAGATCGAGAAGAGCTGGTGCCACACGGCGAGCTACACCTCCGCTGTCGCGGCGATCGCGTCGCTCCGCGGGCAGGACATCTCTGAGCTGCCGGAGGCCGTCGAGGAGGAGCTCGAGCGGCCCGCACTCGCGACGGACCACGAGCGCTTCCTGATCGCCGGCGCGGGCTCGGCCTGGCCGACGGCGCAGGAGGCGGCCCTGAAGCTTCGCGAAGGCGCATTCGTCGCGGCCGAGGCGCACCAGACGGAGCAGCTCCTGCACGGACACCTAGCGGGCGTCGACGAGACGGTGCGCTGCTTCGTGCTCGAGGGAGAGGGCCGGGCGGCCGAGCGGGCTCGAGGCGCGCTCGCCGCGCTCCGCGAGCTCGGCTGCGACGTGGAGTTCGTCCCGACGCGGCATCCGGTCGTGGACATCGTCCGCTTCCAGCTCCTCACGCTCGCACTGGCCGAGAAGCGCGGCGTGAACCCCGACCACATCCGCACCGACGACCCGCGCTGGAAGCGAGCCCGCGAGTCCTACGACTAGCGGTCCTTGAGGCGGATCGCCGAACAGTCTTCAGAACCCGCCGCCGTCGCCTCCGCCGCCGAAGTCCCCGCCGCCGCCAAAATCGCCGCCGCCACCGAAGTCGCCGCCGCCGCCGAAGTCGCCTCCGCCGAGATCGTCGAACCCGCCGGCCTCCGCCTCGGGAGTGAAGGCCGATCCGACGAAGAACGCGCCGGTGGCGAGTCCGAAGAACCCGAGCGCCCAGGGCTGGTAGTACGCGGGTGCGTCCCAGAGAGGTCGCTGCCGTCCGTTCACCGTGATCTGCCGGGCGTCGGGCTCCTCGCCGGCCTTCACGCGCCGGGCGTCCGCCTCGCAGGCTGGGACTGTCATCGGGCCGCCATGCGGGGACATCCAGGTCACGTCTTCGACCGACGTGCCGTGCCGCGGGTCGAAGAAGCACGGAGCTCGCCGCTCGGGCGGAGGGTTGCCCGCGAGGTGCGCCTTGGCCGTTTCCATCTCGTACCGCGAGTCGGCGAGCGCGGCGGTGACACGGGCGATGTCCTCGGGCGAGCGGGCCCGGTCGAACGAGTCGTCGGCCCGCTGGTACGCCTCCATTGCGCGGAGGTAGGCGGCCTTCGCCTCCGGGTTGGCCTCGACCTCCTCGTCCAGGCCGACGACGTCGTCGGCGAGCGCGACGAGATCCTCCCGTGCGAGCGCCTTGACCTCGGCGAGCTCCCGTTCGCGCTGACGCCTTCGCCGGAAGACGCGGAACCCGAAGAAGGCCGCGATCGCCGCGCCGACGACCAGGAGCCAGGACGGGAAACCGCCGCCGCTCTCGTCGCCGGCCGACTCGGTGGATTCCGATCGGACGTCGCCAACGCGGCTGACGAAATCCGTCAGGACGGCAGCGACTCCGTCTTCGTTGTGTGTGAGGAACGCGCGGGTCGCGAGGGCCGGGGCCTGATCCCGCGTGAGGTCGTTGCTGACCGCCCGGAACTGGTTGCCCACGACGACCGCATAGACGCCTTGCTCACCGACACGCTCCCCGAGCTGCAGCGCAACGTCAGTGCTCGAGCCGCCGGCCTCGCGGCGTGCGGATGCAGGGAGGACGGCGACGAAGAGCGGAGCGGCGTCGCGATTCTGGATGTCGCCACGAAGCTGGTCCGCCTCGGCCTCGGTCAGGGCATCCGTCCCCGGGTGAATGTAGACGGGGTCCGTGCGGAGCGCTTCCGCGGCTTCGTCGAGCACAGGGGACTGCGCCGCCGCAGGCGCGGCCAGCACGAGTGCAGCCAACACGACGAGCGCGACCCTCATCCGCGCCAGGCCTCCAGCAGCTCGCGCTCCCGCTCCGGCTTCATCCCTGCGTCGTCGGTCGTCTCCGCGTCGTCCAGCGTGCTGCGGATGGTGTCCTCGATTGGACGGTGCGACAGGCCTGCCGCCTCCGCGCGAGAGACGACCGCCTGGTTCATCCCGACCCACTCGGGGTCGGCGAGCCACATCGGTAGCTCCATCCACTCGCCCACCTTGTGCTGGGCGAGAAACTCGTCCGGGA
>DASZEE010000082.1:0-5560 GCA_035941215.1 Gaiellaceae bacterium | reverse complement strand
AGATCTTCAGCGGCGAGGCGAGCGAGGAGCTCGGCCTGTGAGGTTCGCGAAGCGGCTCGACGCGGTGCCGCCGTACCTCTTCTCCGAGCTCGAGCGGCTGAGGGAGTCCAAACGGAGGCAGGGGATCGAGGTCATCAGCCTCGCGATCGGCGACCCGGACCTGCCGACGCCTCGGGCGATCGTCGAGGCCGCGGCGGAGGCGCTGCGCAATCCCTCCACGCACCAGTACCCCACGAACCACGGCACCGACGAGGTGCGCGAGGCCGCCGCGTCCTTCTACCGCGGCCGCTTCGGCGTCGAGCTCGACCCGGCGAGCGAGGTCGTGCCCGCCCTCGGCGGCAAGGAGGCGGTTGGGCACATCGCGATGGCGTGCCTCGATCCGGGCGAGGTCGCACTGAGCCCCGAGCCGGGCTACCCGCCGTACACGTCGGGCCCGGTCTTCTCGGGCGCCGACGTCCACTACCTCCCGCTGACGCCGGAGAACGACTTCTTCCCGGATCTCGAGGCGATTCCCGCGGAGGTGGTCGGCCGCGCGAACCTGCTGTATCTGAACTACCCGAACAACCCGACGGGCTCGGTCGTTCCGGACCGCGCCTTCGAGCGGGCCGTCGAGTTCGCGCGGGCAAGCGACCTGATCCTCGTGCACGACAACGCCTACTCCGAGGTCTGCTTCGACGGCTATGTGGCGCCCAGCTTCCTCGAGACGCCCGGCGCGAAGGAAGTGGGCGTCGAGATCTTCTCCCTATCGAAGGGTTGGAACATGACCGGCTGGCGGTGCGCGTTCGTCGCCGGCAACGCCGAGGTGGTCGAGCGCTTCCGGCAGCTGAAGGCGAATCTGGACTCGGGGATGTTCGAGGCGCTCCAGCGCGCGGCGACGGTGGCCTTGACGGACGAGCGCGGGTTCCCGCAGGAGATGTCGGAGGTCTACCGGCGCAGGCGCGACCTGCTGGTCGACGCGCTGTCAGCGATCGGCGTTGCCGTCGAGCCGCCGAGGGCGACGCCGTACCTTTGGGTGCCGGTGCCCGAAGGCCACGACTCCGCCTCGTTCACCTCCCTCGTGCTCGAGGAGGCCAACGTCGTCGTCTCGCCCGGGCCCGGCTACGGCAGGAGCGGCGAGGGGTTCGTCCGGCTGTCCATGACCGTTCCGGACGAGGCACTCGAAGAGGCCGTCCGCCGGATCGAGAGCTCCCTGCAGAAGGTCATAATCAAGGCGTGACGACGCGCCAGCCCGAGTCCCGTTCCGGCGTGGAGCCGGAGCGGGGTTTCATCGTGTCGGTGCTGGCTCCAGGCGCCGACGAGAGCCGCGAGCTCGGCGAGATCGCGGAGCTCGCGCGAACCGCCGGTGTCGAGCCGATCGCTGCGCTGGTCCAGCATCGAGCCAGGCCCGACCCACGGACGTTCGTGGGCAAGGGCAAGCTCGTCGAGCTCAAGGAGGCGTATAAGACCGCAGGCGCGGAGTCACTGCTCGTCGACCACGAGCTGAGCCCGTCGCAGCAGCGAAAGCTCGAGGACGAGCTGAAGGCGCGCGTCGTCGATCGCACCCAGCTGATCCTGGACATCTTCGCGCAGCACGCCCACCGCGCCGAGGGCAAGCTCCAGGTCGAGCTGGCACAGCTCGAGTACAACCTCCCCCGCATGCGGGGCATGTGGCAGCACCTCGAGCGCCTCGGCGCGGGACGGATGGACGGGGGCGTCGGAACGAGAGGCCCCGGCGAGACCCAGCTCGAGACCGACCGCCGCCTCGCGCGCCGCCGCGTCGCGATCCTCCGCCGCCGTCTCCAGAGCCTCGGACGGCAACGCCAGACGCGCAGGCGGGAGCGCCTCCGCTCGCACACGCCGACGGTCGCGCTGGCCGGGTACACGAACGCCGGCAAGTCGACGCTCCTCAACGCGCTGACCGGCGCCGGCGTCTCGGTCAACGAGCGCCTCTTCGAGACGCTCGACCCGACGACGAGGGCCTTCGAGGAGGACGGCCGCCGCTATCTCGTGACCGACACCGTGGGCTTCATCCGCCGTCTACCGCACGAGCTCGTCGAGGGCTTCGCCGCCACGCTGGAGGAGACGCTCGAGGCGGATCTGATCCTCCACGTCGTCGACGGCTCGATGCCGGACGACGAGCTCGACGAGACGACGTCGGCAGTGAACGAGGTGCTGGCTGAGATCGGTGCGGACGAGCTACCGGTCGAGCTCGTACTGAACAAGGTCGACGCGGTCGATCCACTCGGACGCCGGCGGCTCGCGAACCGTTTCCCCGGCTCCCTCCAGCTCTCCGCGGAGACGGGGGAAGGCCTGGACGAGCTCCGCGCGAGGATCGCCGAGCGCTTCGCAGAGCGGTTCGAGCTGGTCCGCATGCTCGTCCCGTACGAGGACGGTGCGAAACTCGCCGAGCTGTACTCGCTCGGCCCGCCGATCGACGAGCGGGTCGACGGCCCGGACGGAGTCTTCATCCGCGCCCGGCTGCCCCGGCGAGAAACCCAGCGCTTCGCCCCGTATCTGATTCTCGATGCGGAGGAGCCCAGCCGGGCGACGAGTTGATCGAGGTCCCGGTCCGCCGCCTCCGGGAGGACGCCGTCATCCCGTCACACGCCTATTCCGGCGACGCCGGTCTGGACCTGTCCGCCTGCGGGCGACACGAGCTCGGACCGGGGGAGCGCGTCGTGGTGCCGACCGGGCTGGCCGTGGCCATTCCGGAGGGCTTCGGCGGCTTCGTCCTGCCGCGCTCCGGCCTGGCTGCGCGGAACGGCATCACGCTCGTCAACGCACCGGGGCTGATCGACGCCGGTTACCGCGGCGAGGTGCAGGTCGTGATGCTGAACACCGATGCCGCGACGCCGTTCGTCGTCGAGCCGGGGATGCGGATCGCACAGCTCGTCGTCCTCCCGGTGCCGTCAGTCGAGCTCGTGGAGCTCGAGGAACTGCCCGCAAGCGAGCGCGGAGCCCGCGGCTTCGGCTCCTCGAGAGCGTAGGAGCCATGGGCGCCGAGCCGCGGATCCGGGTATCGGCGATCCTCAGCCGCGGCGACAGGCTTCTGCTCTGCCGGCACGAGAAGGAGGGCAAGGAGTACTGGCTCCTTCCGGGCGGCGGCGTGAACTCGGGGGAGAGCCTCGTTGACGCGCTGCACCGCGAGCTCAAGGAGGAGATCGGCCTCGGCGAGGATGTTCCGGTCGAGGGCCCCGTGGCAATCGTGGACTCGATCGCGCCGCAGCGGAGCTTTGCAGCGAAGCACGTCGTGCACATCATCTTCGCGGGCGATCTCGGCGACCGGTCGCTCGAGGCCGTGACGTCGCAGGACGCTGCCGTCAGAGGCCACAGGCTCTTCGGCGTCGCCGAGCTCGAGGAGGTCGTGCTGCACCCGCCGATCCAGCGGTTCCTGGCGCGGTGGCGACCGGGCGATCCGGTCGTCTACCTCGGCCCCTTGTGGGTTCCGTAACACACCGGCGCACTCTCGGCACACTCGCGTAACCCACCCGCGCGCCGCTCCGACCTACGATTGCGGTGGGGAGGAGGTCGGGCTACCTGGCGGCTCTGCCCCCACGGGACCTGGCCCGGGCGGCCGCGACGGAATGAGCCTCTGCCTCGAGGTCGTCGGCCAGCGGCTCGAAGACCGGCGGTTCGCCGGTTTGGTGCGCGATCGCCTGCGCCAACAGCCAGTCGGCGAGCCACGGGTTCCGCGGCAGGAGGGGCCCGTGGAGATAGGTGCCGATCACCCGGCCCGCGCGGCAGCCCTCGAACCCGCTCTCGCCGTCGTTTCCGAATCCCGCCACCACGCGGCCGAGCGGCTCGGCGCCATCCTCGAGGATCGTCCGCCCGGCGTGGTTCTCGAAACCGGCGATCGTTCGGCGCTCCCCGGGCTCGAGCTCGCACTCGAGGAGGACGTCGCCGATCATCCGCCGTTCGCCGGCCACGGTGTGGACCGGAAGCAACCCCGCGCCCGGCAGCTTGGCGCCCGACCGGTCGCGGTAGAAGCGCCCGAGGAGCTGATAGCCGCCACAGACGGCGAGTACTGCAGCTCCTCCGGCCACCACCTCCCGAAGCGCCTCTCCCTTCCCGGCGATGTCCGGTGCAATCAGCGCCTGCTCGCGATCCTGACCGCCGCCGACGTAGAGGAGGTCGTGCGCCCCCGGCGCCACGGAGTCGCCCAATCCGATCGCCTCCACCTCGAGCTCGTGTCCGCGCCAGGCCGCTCGCCGCGAGAGCACCGCGATGTTGCCCCGGTCCGCGTAGATGTTCAGGTAGTCCGGATAGAGGTGACCGACGCAAATCTTCATGCCGCCCGCTCCCAGTACGGCCTCACGTGTCCGCGAGCGGCCACGATCCCGCGCAGGCCGAGCATCGCCGTGTAGGTGGGGAGGACGCACAGCTCGCCGCCGGCAGGAGTCAGCTCCATCCCACGATCGAGCGCATCGTCGAGGTCCGGCATCACCTCGATGCCGTCCTCGGGAAAGCCGGCGTACTTGCAGCGCAGCGCGAGCTCCGCGGCACGGTCGCCGGTCGCAACGACGCGGTCGAGCCGTTCGAGCAGCGGTTCGAAGTCGACGTCCCAGATCCATGAGACGTCCCGTCCGTCCGCAATCGCATCGTTGAGGGCGATCACGGCGAGGGTCGGCGCCCCGCCGGCGACGAGCGTTCGCACGACCTCGTTCGCCCCTGCTGGATTCTTGATCAGGAGCATGAGCACGCTGCGCTGCCCGACGGGAATTCGCTCGAAGCGGCCGAACGCCGCGCTGAAACGCTCGAGCCCTGAACGGATCTCCTCGCTTGACGCGCCGAGGACTCCGGCCAGCGCCGCTGCCGCAAGCGCGTTGTAGACGTTGTAGAGCCCGGGCAGCGGCAGGCGGACTCGCGAAGAGCCCTCCGCATCCACCAGGTCGAAGGAAACCGACTCCAGCCCTTCGAGCTCGATCGCCCGCGCGGCGAGATCGAGCGGCGGCCGTGCATGGCCGCAGGCCGGACACCGGTAGTCCCCGAGGTGCCCGACGTAGGCCGCCGCGTACTCGTATGGCGTCCCGCACCGGACGCACCACTTGGAATCCGCAGCGTGCTGAAGACCGGAGGAACCGTGTCGGGGATCGTCCACCCCGAAGAGGACACCACGCCGGTCGCGGGCCAGGTCGCCGACCTGGGGATCGTCGGCGTTCGCGACCACGACAGCCTCCGGATCCAGTTCGCCGACCATCGCGCGCCAGCGCTCGGCCACCAGCTCGAGCTCGCCGTAGCGGTCGAGCTGGTCCCGAAAGAGGTTCCCGAGGCAGAGGGCGCGCGGGCGCACCCGCCGGGCGACGTCGGGCAGCGCTGCTTCGTCCACCTCGAACAAGCCCAGATCGGCGCCGTTCGCCGACAGCAGGGTCGACGCGACGCCGGACAGGAGGTTCGCGCCGGCACTGTTGTGCGCCAGACGCAGCTGCGGCGACATGATCTCCGCGACCATCGCGGCAGTCGTGGTCTTCCCGTTCGTCGCGGAGACGATCGCCGACCCCTGCGGCAGCCGCGACGCGAGCCGCCCGACCGCGCTCGGATCGAGGACGTTCAGCAGCTTCCCGGGGATGGTCGTCCCGCCACC
>DASZEE010000081.1:0-17175 GCA_035941215.1 Gaiellaceae bacterium | reverse complement strand
GTGGTGCCGCCTCACACGCCTCACCGCTTCTGGAACGCGGGCAAGCACGACGCGCGCTTTCTCTGTGAGGTCCGCCCTGCGCTCGGGTTCGAATCGCTGATCGAGACGATGTTCACGCTCGCCGCGCAGGGCAAGACGAATCGCAAGGGGATGCCGAACCCGCTCCGGCTCGCGGTGATCGCCAAGGCTCACTTCGACACCGTTCGCCTGCCGTTCCCGCCTGCGGCCATGCAGCGTGCGGCCCTCATGCTCGCTGCACCGCTCGGGAGGGCTCTCGGCTACCGCGAGACGATGGCGCCGGGCTCCGCGCTGATCAGGGGCGTCTGATGATCGTCTGGTACGCAGTGCTCTATCTCGCCTATGCGATCGTCCACCTCGGGCGGCTGCTCGGCCGGCGATAGCGAATAGGTAGGTTGGAACGCATGGCTGCTTCCGCCGTCGCAGTCGAGACTCAGGGTCTCCGGAAGCGCTACGGCAAGGTTGAGGCGCTCCGCGGGATCGACCTTCGGGTCGACGGCGGCAGTGTCTTCGGGCTGCTTGGACCGAACGGGGCCGGCAAGACCACGGCGGTCCGAATCTTGACCACGCTACTGGAGGCCGACGATGGCTCGGCGCAGGTCGCGGGCTTCGACGTCGCCGGACAGCCGGCCAAGGTACGCGAGCACATCGGCCTGGCCGGGCAGTACGCGGCCGTCGACGAGAACCTGACCGGCTTCGAGAACCTCGAGATGGTCGGGCGCCTCTACCACCTCGGTCGCAAGGCTTCGCGAGCCCGGTCGCGCGAGCTGCTCGAAGACTTCGACCTCGCTGACGCCGGCGACCGGCTCGTGCGCACCTACTCAGGAGGCATGCGGCGCCGGCTCGACCTCGCTGCGGCGCTCGTCAAGCGCCCGCCGGTCCTCTTCCTCGACGAGCCGACGACGGGACTCGACATCCGCAGCCGTATCGGGCTCTGGGACGCGATGGAGGTGCTCGTCGCCGGCGGGACGACCGTCCTGCTGACGACCCAGTACCTCGACGAGGCCGACCGGCTCGCCGACCGCATCGCCGTCATCGACCGCGGCCTGGTGATCGCCGAGGGAACGCCGGACGAGCTCAAGGCACAAGTCGGCGGCGACCGCCTCGAGGTTCATCTGTGCGACGGCCACCGGGGCGAAGAGGCGATCCCCGTCCTCGCCTCGATCTCAAGCGAGCGACCCTCGGCCGAGAACGGCGTGATCAGCGTCCCCCTCCGCGAGCGGAGCGGAGCGATCGCGGAGGCGGTGAGGCGCCTCGACGAAGCCGGGCTCACGATCGACGACATCGCGGTCCGGCGGCCGACACTCGACGACGTCTTCCTCCGGCTCACGGGGCACGCGGTCGAGCAGGACGAGGAAGTCCAGGAGGCCGAGCGGCGATGACGGCAGTCCAATACGCGGTCGCCGACACGCTCGTGCTCGCGAAGCGGAGCCTGAAGCGGATCCCGCGCCAGCCCGACCTGCTGGTCGGCTTCACGATCCAGCCGATCATGTTCGTGCTGCTGTTCGTGTACGTCTTCGGCGGCGCGATCAATACCGGGGAGCTCGACTACGTCGACTTCCTGATGCCCGGGATCATCGTCCAGTCGATGGTCTTCGGCGGCTTCGTGACCGCGCTCGGCCTCGCCGAGGATCTGAAGAAGGGCTTGATCGACCGGTTCCGGTCGCTGCCGATGTGGGGGCCCGCCGTAATCTCGGGGCGGATCCTCGCCGACGTGGGGACGAACGTGATCCAGCTCGTGATCATGTTCGCGGTCGGGATCGCGGCCGGCTTCCGCTTCGCGACGAGCTTCCCGGAGATCGTCGCCGGCATTGCGCTGCTGCTCCTGATCGGCTACGCGTTCTCGTGGGTCTTCGCGTTCATCGGGCTCTCGTCGTCCTCACCGGAGGCGTCGAACGCGTACGGCTTCACGATCCTGTTCCCGGTCACCTTCATCTCGTCGGCCTTCGTGCCCGTCGCCACGATGCCGGACTGGCTGCAACCGATCGCCGAATACAACCCGTTCACGACCATGGTCGACGCCGCCCGGGCGCTGTTCGTGGGTACTCCCGCCGGAAACGACATCTGGGGTGCAGTCGTCTGGTCGTTTGTGATCATCGCCGTCTTCAGCGCGCTGTCGGTGTGGCGCTACCGGCGCGCGGTCGGGCGCTAGCCAGCACGCCGACGACCACCGCGAGCGCCGCGACCTGGGCGGCCGCGGAGAGTAGGCCGATGGGGATCGTGGCGAGGGCCATGACGACGGCCAGAGCTCGGCCTCGTCCGTACTGGACGCCCAGCACGCGGAGCATCGCCGTGTCGGCGGCGACGAACAACGCGGTGCCGGCGGCGAGCGCGAAGGCCGTCTCCCAGCCGAGGTCGCCGTACGCGTCGGGAATCGATTTCTTCAGGCCGGTCGCGACCAGCACCACGCCGAGGAGGAGGAAGAAGTGCATATAGCCGATGAGGATCGCCCGCTGCGGCCGCTCGGCCGGCGGGGTTTTGACCATCGCGTGCTCGACCTCCTCCTCGTGTGAGAAGTACGTCCACCAGAGGGCCGCGCTCAGTGCGAGCCCAAGTGTCGCGATCAGGCCCAGCTCGAGGCCGACCTCCTCGCCTCCCGCTCCCGCCCCGAGCACGACGATCGACTCGCCGAGCACGACGATCACCACGAGCCCGTGGCGCTCGACGAAGTGCGACGCGGCGACCTGGAATCCCTCCATCCGCGCGACGTAGGGCACGAGCCAGAGCAGGACGGCCGGCGCCACGACGAGCGCCCACTTGAGCTCGCCCTCCGCGACCCCGGCCGCTACGAGCATCAGCGCTGCGAGGAGGTTGTACGGGACGATCCCGCGGATCGCTTCGGACTCGGACTGCGACGTCGCTCGGATGTAGAGCCAGCCGTGGAGCGAGACGACCGCGAGGTAGCCGAGGCCGAACGCGACGCCGCCGTCGTCGAACGTCGTCGGGATCGCGAGCGCCATGAGGAGGAATCCCGCCATGCCGCCGAGGAGCAGGAGCCGGTGCCCGAGGACGTCGAGCGCGACGGTGTTCGTCAGCCAGACATAGCCGTCGTAGATCCACCAGATGATCGACAGGAGCAAGACGACCTTCGCGAGCCCGGTCCAGGTCGGGTCGTCCGCGAGCAGGCCGGTGAGCTGCGTGAGGGTGAAGACGAAGACGAGATCGAAGAAGAGCTCGAGCGTCGAGACCCTGACGGTCCGCTCCTCGGCCGCCTGCTCCATGCGGCGACGTTATCCCGCGGGCAACGGGTACCGTCGCGCCGTGCTTCGCCTGCTCGGAGGGCTCGCGATCGCCGCCGCCCTCGGGCTGGGCGGCTCGACGGCCGAGGCTCAGCCGCCGTCGTCGCTCCGCGTGCTCTTCCTCGGCAACAGCCTGACGGCCACGAACGATCTTCCGGCCGCCGTCGCGCAGATCGCGCAGCGAGCCGGGCGCCGGCTCGAGTACCGGACGATCGCACCAGGCGGGTACGCGCTCGAGGATCACTGGAACCAGGGCGAAGCGCGCGCCGCGCTCGCAGGCGGGCGTTGGGACGTGGTGGTGATGCAGCAAGGCCCCTCCGCCCTTCCGGAGAGCCAGGCGAACCTGCGCGAGTGGGCGACGCACTGGGCGGCGGAGGCTCGGGCGCGCGGCGTGCGCCCGGCGCTGCTGACCGTCTGGCCCGAGTCCTACCGGCGAAGTGCGCTCACCGAGGTGATCGCGTCGTACCGTCGAGCAGCGGCGGGCGCGAAGGCCGACCTGCTCCCCGGCGGTGACGCCTGGCGGAGGGCCTGGCACTGCGCCCCGGGAACTGCGCTGTACGGGCCCGACGGATTCCACCCAAGCGAGCTCGGCACCTATACGGCGGCGCTCGTCGTCTACGGCCGCCTCTTCAGGGCGCCGCTTCTGGGAGGAACGCCGTCCGCCGGAGTGCGTCCGCGCACCGCCCGGCTCGTGCAGTGGGCGGCCGCGACGTCGCTCGGCCGGCGCATCCCGCGCGCGCGTCGCTGCGGCCGCGTTTAGCCCTGAGCACGTCGAGGGTAATGCCCTCCTGACAAACGTTTACGTTCTGGGAGGCGCAATGTCTAGCCGCTGGATCCGCGTCGCGCTCGTCGCGGCGCTCTTCGCAACCGCCGCACCCGTCGCCTATGCCGACGGAGACGACGACGGAGGCGCCGTCGCACCGCTGACTGGGGAAACGCTTCTTGCCTCCGAGACCGGCGAGCCCGGCACTTCGATCGTCACGGGGGAATGCGATCCCGCCGGCACGTCGATCTTTACGTTCACCGTGACGGGCACCGCAGTCGGCCCGTACTCCGGCACGTTCATGGAGACCGGAACCATCGTCCTCGGCCCCTTCGGAGTCCCGGGGAATCCGCTCGCGGCCGTCTCCTTCGAATCGAGCTTCACGATCACCTCGTCCGAGGGCACCGTCGAGGGGACGAAGAGTCTCGAGGGCTTCGCGGAGAGCTCGCTGGGCCTCTGTGGCGACGCCGCGTTCGAAGCCGTCGACTCGCTGCGCTTCGAGGGGAACGTCGGCTACACCGCGACGATCACGACACCGAACGGCAGCAGGATGGACAGCGGCGTCAGCTTCGTCAACTTCGGCGACACGCAGATCCGCGACGTTCCGGGGGTCAACGGCTTCAACTTCCTCGAGACGTACACCTCCGACCAACCGGCGCCGGGCGACTGCGAGGACGAGGACGACGGCGGCGACGACTGCGAGGACGACGAGGACGACGAGGACGACGACGATTAGGCGGTCCGACGGCGCAGCGTGGTCGCGCCCAGGATCAGGGCGAGCCCGATGCAGCCGGCGATCACGACCGCGTCGAGCGCGAGGCGGCCGCCGAGATCGTCGGCGGTCGCCCGCGCCAGCGCGTCGTACGCGTAGGTCAGCGGCATCACGGTCGAGATCGCCTCGAGCCAGTCGGCCATCCGGTCGCGGGGGACGATGAGCCCGGCGAGCAGGATCTGAGGCAGCACGAAGGCGGGCATGAACTGCACCGCCTGGAATTCGGTCTGCGCGAACGCGCTGAGGAAGAGGCCGAGCGCCATGCCGAGCAGCGCGTTGCCCGTCGCGAGGAGGACGACGAGCCAGACGGGCCCGGCGGTGTCGAGCCCGAGCAGCCCGAACGCGACGAACGAGGTCAGGGTCGCCTGAACGGCGGCGACGACGGTGAACGCGAGGCCGTAGCCGAGCAGGATGTCCAGCTTCGCGAGCGGCATCGTCATCAGCCGCTCGAGCGTTCCCGTCGTGCGCTCGCGCAGCATCGCGATCGAGGTGACGAGGAACATCGAGATGAACGGAAAGATCCCGACGAGCGGCGCACCGATGCGATCGAAGGTTTCGTCCTGCCCTTCGAAGACGTACTTGAAGAGCGTCAGGAGCAGCGGGGGGACGACCAGGACGAGCGCGAGTGTGCGGTGATCATGGCGCAGCTGCCGGAGGACGCGCGCGCCGGTCGCCAGGGTGATGCGCGGGCTCACGACGCCTCCGCAAGGGCGAGGAACGCATCCTCGAGATCGTCGGCGTGCGTCTCCTCGCGCAGCTCGTTCGGCGACCCGGTCGCCACGATTCGCCCCTCACGGATCAGGACGAGGTCGTCGCACCGCTCGGCCTCGTCCATCACGTGGCTCGAGACGAGCAGCGTCGTCCCTGCCTCGGCGAGCTCGCGGAACATCGTCCAGAGGTCTCGGCGCAGCACGGGGTCGAGGCCGACCGTCGGCTCGTCGAGCACGAGCAGGTCGGGCCTTCCGAGCAGTGCGGTAGCGAGCGAGACGCGAGATTCCTCACCGCCGGAGAGGGTGCGCACGACCTGGTCGGCGTGGCCGCCGAGCGCCACGGCGTCGATCACCTCGTCCACCTCGGCATTCGCGGCGCCGAGGATGCGCGCGAAGTAGGCGAGGTTCTGCCTGACGGTGAGGTCCGAGTAGACCGACGGCGCCTGCGTGACGTAGCCGATCCGGTGGCGCAGAGCCTCGGAGCCCGCCTCGTCGCCGAGGACGGCCACCTCGCCGCTTTCGACGATTTGCACGCCGACGATCGCGCGGATCAGGGTCGTCTTGCCGGAGCCGCTCGGCCCGAGCAGCCCGGTCACGACGCCGCTGCGAATGTCGAGCGAGAGCTCGGGGAGGACGAGCCGTCCCCCGCGGCGGACGTTGAGCCTCCGGATCTGGATCGCCGTACCTGAATTCATCATTCGTTGAAATCTACTACGCTGCACCCATGGCTGTCAAGCGAGGACGCAGGCCGGGACCGACTGAGACACCAGCGGCGATCCGCGCCGCAGCGACACGGCAGTTCTCAGAGCTCGGCTTCGATCGCGCCACGATCCGCTCGATCGCGTCCGAGGCAGGAGTCGATCCCGCCCTCGTCATCCACCACTTCGGTTCCAAGCAGCGCCTGTTCATCGAGGCCGTTCAGCTGCCGTTCCCGCCCGAGGAGCTCATCGCGCAGCTCGCCGGCGGGCCGCGGTCGGAGGTCGGAGAGCGCTCGGTTCGCTTCATCCTCTCCGTGCTCGCCGACGACGAGGCGCGGGCCCGCTGGACAGGGCTCATCAGGTCGGCGGTGACCAAGCCGGAAGCGGCCCGAGTGTTCCGCGAGATCCTGAGCACGCGGATCTTCCGCCCGCTGGCCGAGGCGCTGGGCGCCGACGAGGCGCCGTTGCGCGCGAGCCTGGCCGGCTCTCAGATCGTCGGCATCGTGATGGCGCGGCACATAGTCCTGATCGAGCCGCTCGCCTCCCTCGAGGAGGAGCGTCTCGTCGAGGCGGTCGCCCCGACGATCCAGCGCTACCTCTGCGGGCCGCTCAGAACCCGAACCTGACCTCGGTGAAGTACCAGAGGCTCGAGGTGCTCCAGAGAGCGATGAGGATCGTGAACAGCGTCCCGCCGGCGAGCGGGACGAGCCAGCGCGGGTGGTCGCGGTCGTGGACGTACCAGAGCTTCACCGCGAGGACGCCGTAGACGAACGATCCGAGCAGCGAATGGGCGAAGACGCGGCTATCCGTCGTCTGGAAGCCGAGGATGAAGATGCAGTGGAAGGCGACGGGCAGCGTGGCGAGCACCGCGAGGCGCCCCGACCAGCGGTGGATCGAATTCACGCGCGGCGGAGGGATGCGGACGAACCGCTCCAGCTTCCCGAAGATGCGCGCGCCGGTCAGCACCTGGACGACGGCGAGCAGTGCTGCGGCGGTGGCGAACCAGGCCTTGAACGCAATCGGCGTCGAGAAGACCGCCGTGACGAGGTCCGTGTAGGTCGACTCGACACTCGCCGCCATCGCGGGACGACCCTATTACGATCGGACGCATGTCGCGCCGGACGCTGCGTCTCGTGGTGATCCCTGCGCTGCTGCTCGTCGGCGTCTCCGGCCTCGCGTTCGGAATCGCCCAGGAGCACCCGGCGCGTGGCGAGGAGCCGGCCGCCGCTGCGGGCACGGATCCGGTGAGCCGCGGCGAGGCACTCTTCGCCGAGAACTGCGCCGCCTGTCACGGCGACGCCGGCCGGAACGCTTCCCTCGGGCCCGACCTGGCCGGGAACCCTGTCTCGATCGAGGACGCGAGGGCACAGATCGAGACCGGCGGCGGCGGCATGCCGCCGAACCTCGTCGAGGGCGAAGAGCTCGAAGACGTCCTGGCCTACCTCGACACGATCCGGGCCGGCGATCCCGTGCGCGGCGAGGACTGAATGTCGGGGCCCCCGCCGCGGCGGGCCCCGAAGGAACGATCAGTACGAGGCGCGAGCCACCGAGCGGCGAGAAGCCGAGCTGACGCGGCAAGTCAATGCTCTTGGAGCAGCTCGGCGGCGGCCTCGAGGTTGACCCGACCCCGACCGTGGGTCGCGACGTAGCCGGCGGCGGCCGGGCCCCACACCGGAAGTCCGACCTCGACCACGACGGCGTCCGGAGCCTTCTCGAGCAACGAGCCCACGGCGGCCTGCTGCCACGGATGGCGGTGGGCGTCCTGCACGACCACGATGAGTTGCCGGTCGTGATGCTCGGGCAACGCGAGGGCGACGTCCTCGCTCGGCCGCACAACCTCGGCCGACTCCAGAAGCGAATCGAGGCCGTGGCCGACCGGGCCTGCCGCGATGGACGGCTCCGGAAGCAGCTCCACGACGAGCGCCGGGCGGTTCAGCCGCACCTCGCCCTCGGCCCGAACGGCGCGCCGGGCCGCCTCCAGCCCCACGATTCGAGGCACCTCGCCGTCGAGGGGAACAGCGGGGATCGACCACGACAGCACCTCCACGCGGCCGGCCGCCTCGTGCAGCCGTTCCTCGGACAGGCGTCCCGAACGCACGCCGTCGACGACCGCGGCGCGCACCGCCTCGGGACGAAGGTCGTGGCCGAGGCAGAGGGCGTCGGCGCCCGCTGCGAGTGCCTGAACGGCTCCGTCCTCCACGCCGACAGTTGCACTGATCGCGCGCATCTCGAGTGCATCCGTGATCGCGAGGCCCGTGAATCCCAGATCTCCGCGGAGCAGGTCCGTCAGCAGCGCGCGGCTGATCGTCGCCGGTGCATCGTCGACCCCGCGGACCCTGATGTGCGCGCTCATGATCGCTCTGACGCCGGCGTCGATCGCTGCGCGGAAGGGCAGCAGCATCGCGGCCGTCTCGTCGCTGTCGCGCTCGACGGTCGGGAGCTCGAGATGGGAATCCTCCCGCGTGTCGCCGTGTCCGGGAAAGTGCTTCGCGCAGGCGGCGACACCGGCGTCCTGAAGCCCGCGCACGAACTCGGCGACATGGCGGGCGACGAGCGCCGGATCCGAGCCGAAGGACCGTACGCCGACGATCGGGTTCTCGAGGCTCGTGTTCACGTCCGCGACCGGCGCCAGGTCGAGGTTGACGCCGACGGAGATCAGCTCCTGGCCCATCGCTTGCGCTACCGCCCTCGTCAGAGCGGGGTCGTCCACCACGCCGAGGGCGAGGTTCCCCGGATACGAGCTCCCCCGGTCGGCGTCGAGGCGTGTGACGTCTCCCCCTTCCTCGTCCATTGCGATGAGGAGCTCCGGTCGGTCCCGGCGGAGCTCCTCCGTCAGCTCGGCCAGCTGCGTCCGGCTCTCGACGTTCCACGCGAAGAGGCAGACGCCGCCGAGCCCGCGCTCGAGCCACGGCCGCAGCCAGTCGGGGACGCTCGGACCCTCGAACCCGGCCAGCAGGCACCGGGCGGCGAGCCGGTCGAGCTCGGAGCTCACCCCCGCACGGCGCCGGCGGTCAACCCGAAGGCGATCTTCCGGTGCACGAGGACGAAGAACACGACGACCGGGAGCGCGGTCAGAGTGGCGCCGGCCATCAGCGGGCCCCAGTCCGTGCCGCGGGAGGTCGTAAACGACGCGAGCCAGACGGTAAGGGTCTGCTTCTCCTGGTCGTTCAGGAAGACGTACGCGATCAGGAACTCGTTCCACGCCTGGATGAAGGCGAAGATCGAGGTGGCCACCAGGCCCGGCCCCACGAGCGGCAGCAGGATTCGAACGAACGCGCCGAAGCGCGTGCTCCCGTCGACCATCGCCGCCTCCTCCAGCTCGCGCGGAACTCCCATCACGAAGCCTCGAAGCGTCCAGACCGTGAAGGGCAGGACGAACGTCAGGTACGTGACGATCACGCCGCTGAGCTTGTTCAGCTGGTCGGCGCGGCTGAGCGAGATGTAGAGCGGGATGATCAGTGCGTTCAGCGGCACCATCTGGACGCCGATGATCAGGACGATGAACGCCCCTCGGCCGTAGAAGTTGAACTTCGCGAGCGCGAGCGCCGCCAGGAACGCCAGCACGAGCGAGATGGCGACGACGGAGCAGACGATGATCAGGCTGTTCTTCACGTTGTCCCAGAAGTACGGCCGGTCCATGGCGTCGCGGTAGTTGCCGAGCGTGGCAGGCGACGGGAACCACTGCGGCGTGTCCCGGAGGATGTTCTGACCGGTCTTGAACGAGGTCGAGACCATCCAGTAGACGGGGAAGACCATCACCGCGAAGACGAGGAGCGCGAGCAGGTTCCAGCCCACGCGGCCGGCGACGTGCCGGCGGCTGCGGCGGCGGCGTGGAAGCACAGCGCTCATCGCGTCTCCCCGATCCGGATCATCTGCCGGATGTAGACGAAGGTGGCGGCGAACATGATCCCGACCATCACGACGGCGATCGCGGCCCCGAAGCCGTACTCACCGAGCCGGAACGCCTCGACGAACGAGTAGACGCTCATCAACCAGTAGTCCTCCTCGGGCTCGCCGTCCCGGATCAGCCAGATCTGGTTGAAGACCTGGAAGTCCCAGATGATCGACAGGCTGATCAGGATCACGAAGAGCGGCTTCAGGAGCGGGAAGGTCACGTCGCGGAAGACCCGCCAGGCGTTGGCACCGTCGATGGACGCCGCCTCGACGAGCTCGTCCGGAACCTGCGCGAAGCCGGCGTAGAGCGTGATCGTGACGAACGGGATCGCGCCCCAGACGACGAGCGCCGTGATGACGCCGAAGCCCGTCAGCGGGTCGGCGAACCAGTCCTTGTTCAGGAAGTCGCCGAGGTGCAGCTCGGTCAGCGTCCAGTTCAGGACGCCGAACTCGAAGTCAACCATCCAGCGGAAGATGTTCACGGCGACCACGACCGGCGTGGCCCAGACGAGGACGAGGCCCGTGGTCAGCAGCAGCCGCATGAACGAGCCGAGCCGGGTAAGGAGGAGCGCGATCAGCGTCCCGAGGATCATCGTCAGGCCGACGTTCACCGCGGTGAAGACGAACGTCCGCAGCACGACAGTCCAGAACTGGCGGTCGTGGAAGAGCCGCGTGTAGTTGTCGAATCCGATCCACGGCCCCTCTTGGAGGATCAGCTCGGCCAGGCCGAACTGCTGGAGCGAGAGCCGGCCGAGCAGGTAGAGCGGATACCCGAGAACGGCGCCGATGACGAGCGCCGTCGGGGCGATCAGCCAGTAAGGCGCGAGGGCGCGAACGAGCCCCTGGCGCGTAACACGGCGCCGCCGCCGAGGCATCGCAGCCTCGGCGGCGGGAGCCGTGAGGGCCGGGAAGCCCGATTCGCCTCCCGGCCCGGAGCTCACGTCCTCCGGTTGAGGATCGTGGTGATCTGGTCGCTCGCGCGCTTGGCAGCCGCCTCGACGCTCGAGCGTCCGGTGAAGATGGACTGGAGCATCGTCTGCAGCACACGGGCGTTCTCGACCTGGACCCAGTTGGGTGCGGTCGGGACGAAGTAGCTGGACTTCGACGCGGCGGCGAAGGGCGCCAGCTGTGGGTTCCTTGCGTGGATGGAGGTCAGGGTGGTCGTGTTCGGAATGACCTTTCCGACGGTCGCAAGCTGCCGCATTTGCGTGTTGTTGGTGAAGGTCCTGATCCAGTCGTACGCGAGCGACTTGTTCCGGCTCGTGACCGGCACAGCCACGTCAGAGCCGCCGAGGAAGGCCGGCATGAACTTGCCCTTGATGTGGCTCGGCATCGGGTAGGCGCCCATCTTGCTCGCGAGCGACGGGTTCCCGACCTTCTTGTCGAGCGCGTACGGCCATTCCCAGCCGTTGCCGATGAACGACCCGACGCGGCCCTTCGCGAAGACGAGTGCCTGCTGCGGATTCGCCTCGTCCCCGGTCTTGTTCGCCCGGGAGAGCGAGCGGACGACCGACTTGAGCCTCGTCAGGCCTTGAATTGCCTGCGGCGAGTTCAGCGTGCCCTGCCAGCGACCGTTCCGAAGCACGGCGATCTTCCCGCCGTAGTCGTAGACGAAGGACATGCTGGCCCAGACGTAGCGGCCCGGGAAGTAGAGCGCCGAGTAGTTGCGCTGCTTCCCGTACTTCTTGATCAGCTTGTTGCCGGCGGCCTGGAACTCGGCGAGGCTCTTCGGCGTCGACCTGATACCTGCCGCCTTGTACTGGTCCTTCCGGTAGATGACGGCACGGGCACCGGCGTAGTACGGCACGCAGTAGAGCCGGCCCCTGTACGTGCAGGAGTCCTTCAGCGCGCCGAGCCAGGTGCGTGAGTTCGGGAAGCTGCCTTTCTGCGTGGTCAGGTCCTGCAGAAGTCGGGCGGCCATGTAGCGAGTCGTCTCGGTATTCCCGAGCTCGATCACGTCGGGAGCCGTCCCACCGGCGAGCGCAGCGTCGAACTTCGTCAGGTGGTCGCCCCACGTCTGGTACTGGACGTCCACGTCGACGTCGTTGTGCCGGGCCTTGAAGGCCTGGTTCGTGGCCGCGACCACCGAGGCCCAGTTGGACTCGGCGTCGTTCTGAAGCCAGATCACGATCTTGGTCGCGTTCTGGCGGTCGGGACTCGTCGTGCCGGCGGCGGCGGTCATGGCCGAGATGGTCAGCGCCGCAACGAGCGCGAGGGCCCCGATATAACGTCGTCTCATAGAGATACCCCCAGAGCGATGCGGCGGCCGAGAACCCGATTCGCTCGATCCGTGGCCTCACGGGTCATGATCTGCGGGCCGCCAATTGGTTTATACCACTTGGCCACAGTCGGGAGACTGGCATAAACCACATCGGCTTGTCAAGACCCTGCAGCGGCGAGGCCCGGGGAAGTCTGCCGAGCCTGCTGGGGTCGCGTCAAGTCGCTCACGAGACGGTAACGGTCGCCTCGGTAGATCGACCGGACGTACTCGACGATCTCACCCTCGTCGGAGCGCGTCGTACGTTCGAACAGGAACGCCGGCGAGTGCAGCGGGACGCCGAGCGCCGACGATTCGTCCTCGTTCGTCACGGTCGGCTCGATCGCCTGGGTTCCGCCGACGACGACGATCCCGAACCGGTCCTCCAGCAGCTCGTAGAACGAATGCTCCTCGAGGTCGGCGGCCGTCAGGCCGGGAACGAGCGACTCGCGGACGTGAAGCGTCTCCATCGCCATCGTCTCGCGGTCGGCGTAGCGCAGACGGGTGACGACGACGATCGGCTCCGAGGGCGAAACATGCAGGAGCCGCCCGAGCCGCGCGCCGGCCTGAACCACCTTGAGATCCACCGTCCTGCTCGAAGGCTCCATCCCGCGGCGCCGCATGTCCTCCGTGAACGAGGTCATCGTCAGCTCCTGGGCGATTTTTGGCTCGCTGACGAAGGTTCCGGCGCCACGACGGCGCACGAGGTACCCCTCGCGGACGAGGTCGTCGAGCGCGGCGCGAACCGTCAGGCGCGAGAAGCCGAGGTCGACGCTCAACTGGCGCTCGGACGGGATCGCTTCGCCGATCCCCAGGCGCTCGATCAGGTCGAGGACGCGCTCGCGAGCTTCGCCCTGCTTCGTCATGCGCCCGCCATCGCAACGGCCGCCTGCCGCGGCTCCAGCAGCAAGCTCGCACCCGTCTCCGAGTCGAAGAAGTGGAAGCGTGAAGCATCGACCGCAAGCCGGATGCGCTCGCCGACCCGCGCGCGGGTCCGCGGATCGACGCGGGCGCTGAACAGCGCGGTCGAGTCCGCGATGAGGGTGGCGTCCTCCTTGCCTTCGAGCGCCTCGGCCGTCACCCGCGGTGCGTCCACGCGGAAGAACACGTGCGCGTCCGCGCCGAGCTCCTCGAGGACGGCGACCTCGACGTCGACCGTCGGCAGCTCAGGAGGCGCGAAGGAGGCGTCTTCCAGGCTCTCCGGCCGGATGCCGAGAACGATGTTGCGGTTCGTACCGGCAGGCCTCCGAGCCGCGTCGAGCTGCAGGCGGTACTGACCGAAGACGACCTCGTCACCCTCAATCCGCGCCTCCACGAGGTTCATCGCCGGCGAGCCGATGAACGCCGCGACGAAGAGATCCTTGGGCTCCTCGTAGAGCTTCTGCGGTCTGTCCGTCTGGAGAATCCGGCCCTCGCGCATCACGGCCACACGCTGGCCGAGCGTCATCGCCTCGGTCTGGTCGTGCGTGACGTAGACGGTCGTGACGCCGAGACGGCGATGGAGCTCCGACAGCGAGGCGCGAACGCCGACTCGGAGCTTCGCATCGAGGTTCGAGAGCGGCTCGTCCATCAGGAACGCCCTCGGCTCACGGACGATCGCGCGGCCCATGGCGACGCGCTGACGCTGGCCGCCCGACAGCTGCGCCGGCCGACGGTCGAGCAGCTCGTCCAGCCCTAGCATCGCCGCGACCTCCTCCACGCGACGGCGTGCTTCCGCCCGGGGGATCCGGCGGACCTTGAGCCCGTAGCCGAGGTTCTTGCGCACGTTCATGTGCGGGTAGAGCGCGTAGTTCTGGAAGACCATCGCGATGTCCCGCCTCCGGGGAGGCGCGTCGGTGACGTCCTTGCCGCCGATCGAGATCCGGCCGTTGGTGACGTCCTCCAGTCCCGCGATGGTGCGCAACAAGGTCGTCTTCGAGCAGCCGGACGGGCCGACCAGCACCAGGAACTCGCCGTCCGCAACCTCCAGGTCGAGACCGCGGATCGCGCAGAAGCCGCTGGGGAACGTTTTCGTGACGCCTTCGAGCCGAATGTCCGCCATCGCGTCGGCCGACAATACCACTCGCAACGGTGGAACCGAAAATGGTATTGACCACCCGACCCTCGCGCGCGTACACTCAGCCAAGTTGAACGACGGCGCCGGGACCGAGTACGACCTGCGGACGACCGCCGAGCTGGTGGATCTCATCAACCGGCACGACCTCTCCGTCCCGTCCGCCGTGCGCCTCTCCGCGCCGGCGATCGAGCGAGCCGTCGACTCGATCGTCGAGCGCCTGACTCAGGGCGGCCGGCTCATCTACGTCGGCGCCGGGTCCTCCGGCCGGCTCGCCGAGCTCGATGCGTTCGAGTGCGCGGCGACGTTCGGCGTCCAGGGAGAGATCGTGGCGGTCGTCGCCGCAGGCCTCGAAGCCGACCCGCTCGAGGCGGCGGCGGCCGAGGACGACCACGAAGCCGGCGCGGCCGACGTTCTCTCGCTGACCCTCTCGGAGGCAGACGTCGTCGTCGGTGTCAGCGCAAGCGGCCAGACCCGGTACGTCTCAGGCGCTCTTTCGGCCGCCTCGCGGGCTGGAGCCTTGACGGTCGCGCTCGTCTGCTCCACCGGCTCCGAGCATGCAGCGCTCGCCGATCAGGCGATCGAGGTCTCCGTCGGCCCGGAGCTCATCTCCGGCTCGACGAGGCTCAAGGCCGGGACGGCGCAGAAGCTCGTCCTGAACACGATCTCGACGGTTGCGATGATCCGCCTCGGGCGAACGTTCGGGAACCTCATGGTCGGGGTGGCGCCCGCGAACGAGAAGCTTCGCGCCCGCCTCCGCCGGGTCGTCGCCGCCGCGACCGGCGCACCCGAGGACCGCGTCGATGAGGCGCTCGAGGCGTCGGGCGGCGACGGCAAGGTCGCCGTCGTCTCGCTCCTCGCCGGCGTCGACACGGAGACCGCGGCCGCGCGGCTCCGCGACGCGAACGGAAACGTTCGGCAGGCGGCGGGATGAGACTAGGAGTCGAAGCCGCCCTGGTCGACGGACGCCTCGTCCCGGGCGACCTCGAGATTGTGGACGGCCGCATCGGCCGCCACGGGCTGGCGAGCCGCAACGGGCGCGGCGTCGCGTCGCCGGGTTTCGTCGATATCCAGGTCAACGGGTTCGGCGGGGTGGACTTCCTGGACGCCGATACCGACGGCTACCAGCGGGCGGGAGAAGCGCTGCTCGAGACGGGCGTGACCGCCTACCTCCCCACCTTCATCACGGCTCCTGAGGAGCAGCTCCATGCGGCGCTACGCGAGGTCCCCGCCAGCACCAACGGCGGCCCGCGCATCCTCGGTGTCCACGTCGAAGGGCCGTTCCTGGCCCCGAAGCGCCTCGGCACGCACCCTCCCCTGGCGCGCCGAGACCCTGATCCGGCCCTGCTCGAGCGGCTGCTCGACTCCGGTCGGATCCGAATGGTGACCGTCGCACCGGAGCTCCCGGGGGCCGACTCCCTCATCGGCCTCCTGCTCCGGCGCGGCGTCACCGTCTCGCTCGGACACACCGATGCCACTGCGGAAGAGGCGAACGCCGCCTTCGACGCGGGCGTCCGGACTGTGACGCACCTCTTCAACGCGATGCGCCCCTTCGGCCACCGGGACCCCGGGATCGCCGGGGCTGCCCTCGCCCGTCCGGATGTCGTCGTGCAGATCATCCTCGACCGGATTCACTTGGCGGCCGAGACGGCGAAGGTCGTCTGGAGCGCCGCGGCGGGACGCGTTGCCCTGGTCACCGATGCTGTCGCAGGAGCCGGCCTGGACGACGGTTCCTACAGGCTCGGTGGGTTCGAGGTCAAGATCCGCGACGGCGTCGCGCGGGGCCCCGACGGCGTGCTCGCCGGGAGCTCCCTGACCATGATCGAGGCCGTCCAGAACCTGCACGCACTCGGCGTCCCACTCGGCAGCGCGCTCGACGCAGCTTCCTCGGTGCCGGCACGGGTGATCGGGGAGCACGCGGGCGGACTCGTCGCCGGCTCGCCGGCCGACGTGACGGTCGTCGACGACAACCTCGCGGTGGAGCGCGTGCTCGTCGGGGGACGAGAACGTGTCGTTGCCTGAGCCTGAGCCCGACCCCAGGCCCGAACCGGAGTCGGCCGAGCGGGGAAGTGGCGCGACCTTCCTGGCGGAGATCCGCGAGCAGCCGGCCGCGCTGAGCCGTCTCCTCGAGCGGCAGGAAGACTTCCATCATGTCGCGGCGTTGATGCACCAGCGCGGCGCGCGGACGATCCGGATCGTCGGGCACGGCTCGTCTGACAACGCCGCGTCGTTCGGCGTCTACGCCTTCGGCCTGGGTCCGCGCTGGACGGCGTTCCGCGACTCCATCTCGCTCACCGTTCACTACGGAAGCCGCCTGGACTTCACCGGCGCCACCGTGCTTGCGCTCTCCCAGTCCGGTCGCACGCCCGACGTCCTCGAGTACGTCGAGCGCTCGCGCGCGGCAGGGGCCTTCACGGTCGCACTCACGAACGAGCCCGACTCCGAGCTCGCCGAGGCGGCCGAGGCCGTGCTGCCGCTCGAGGCCGGCAGCGAGCACGCGGTTGCCGCGACCAAGACGTACCTGAACCAGATCGCCGCGCTCTTGCTCCTCGCCGCCCACCTCGCGGGCACCGAACGCCGCTACGCCGGGGGCATCCGGCTCGTCTCGGAAGAGCTCGAAGGGCTCATCCCCGATCTGGAACGGCGCGTCGTTCCGCTGGCGGCGTCATTCGCGTTCACGGGGCGGATGTTCGTGATCGGTCGCGGGGCCGAGTTCGCGACGGCGCGGGAGATCGCGCTCAAGCTGCTCGAGACCACGAGGATCGCGGCGG
>DASZEE010000080.1:0-21417 GCA_035941215.1 Gaiellaceae bacterium | reverse complement strand
TCATGATCACCGCGTCTGCGGCGGAGAGCGCCGCGCGCATCCGGCGGAGCTCGAGGCGGCGGTGGATCCGCGTCGGATAGACGAGCCAGTCGTCGAGCGCCCAGGGGTCGCGGAGGTCGGCGACCCACGGCTTCCCGAGCTCGCCCGCGAGCCTCGACGCCGCCTCGGCGGTCTCGAACGGCGACATCGACGCGTACACGAGGTCGACGTCGACCTCGGATGCGGCGCGACGCCCGGCCTCCAGCGCCGCCTCGACCCACCAGCGGGCAAACGGCGGGCGCATCCGGAGCCAGCGCGTCAGCCGGGCCGGCCAGCCGCGGCGTCGCCTCGGCTCTGGCCCCACAGCGCGGAACACCCGAGTTCCGGGGGGAACCTCGGCCGCCAGAGACGCATCGGGCGGGGCCCACTCCGCACCGGCGGACTCCGGACCGGTGACGACGACGGGCTCGTACCCGAGCTCGGGCAGGTACTGCACGAACTTGAGCGTCCGCTGAACCCCTGCTCCTCCCTGCGGCGGGAAGTAGTAGGCGAGTACGAGGACTCTCGCCAACGGCGGCGTCAGTCTCGCCTCGGCGCCTGTGGAACAGGCCCCGGATCGCCCTCCAGCGCCTTGCGGAGGTCTTGGAGGGACAGCGCGCCCGGCCGGTGGAGTGCGATCAGCGCCAGCTTCTGCACGCCGACGAGGCCCCGGAAGATCTCGAGCTTGTAGCGGGGTTCCGTCGCCCGGAGATAGCGGACGTGGGCGCCGATGTGCTGACGGGCGAGCGCGCCGCCCATCTGGCGAGTCGAGGCGCCGTGCTCGTGGACGACGACCGCTTCGGGCGTCATCCAGAGCCGGTGGCCCCGAGCGGCGAGCGAGTAGGCGAGTGCCACGTCGTTGAAGTAGATCGGAAACTGCTCGTCCATCAGCTGGTCGTCGGGGAGCGCGGAGCGGCGGATGAGCAGGCAGCTCGCTGACGGCTGCTCGACCGGGCGCGGCGCGCTGAAGTCGTCGTCGAGCATCCGATACTCCCTGACGCGGCGGGCAAACGGCGGAACCCGCGAGAGCAGCCGGCTCATGTTCCCGATGGTCGCGCCGAAGGTCGGGAAGCGGTAATGGTGCTGCTGCGCGGATCCGTCCGGGTTCAGGTAGAGCGGGCCGACGCCGGCGACGTCCGGATGCTCGCGCAGGAAGCGGACGAGCGTGCTCAGCGACCCGGGCCTGAACTCGATGTCTGAGTTCAGGAGCAGCACGAACTCCCCCCGTGCGCGCTCGTACGTCTGGTTCACGGCTGCCGCATAGCCGCGGTTGTCGGGGTTCGCGATCAGCAGGACGTCGTTACGCGCCGCGAGCGCCTCGGCGGAGCCGTCCTGTGAGCCGTTGTCGACGACGATCACCTCGTATGTCGCGTCGTCGTCGATGCTCCCCGGGAGCGAATCGAGGCAGCGAAGCGTCAGCTCGCGCGTGTTCCAGCTGAGCAGCAGAACGGAGATGTCCGGAACAGCTCCCACGATGGGAATTGAAGTCGACCGCGCCGGCTACGACACGCGACGAACGTTCAGTTTCAGCGCCGGAACTCGTCCGCGCCCGCATCCGAGCGTCGCCCGCTGGGGCGCCGCTGGCCGTCGATGTCCACGCGCGGGAAGCTCGTCGGGTGTCCGCGGTTGATCGCCGGCGAGCCTGCGGCGAGGTGGAAATCGAAGCCGCGCTCGTCCCTGAACCGCGGATCGGCTCGCCGGTCGGTGCCTCCGCATGCCCCTGAGCGCCAGACGTTGTGGCTTGCGATGCCGTTTCCGCAGGGGCCTCCGTATTTCGTGCCGGCGTTCGCGATCACGCGAAGGTTCGGGTAGTCGATCTCCGGCTTCAGCGTCAGGTTCCCGGCGAAGGAGTTGTTCCGGATCAGCACGTTCCTGAAGGTGCCGCCGCTGTCGGGCTCGGAGAACTGGATCGCACTCGACCCGTCGGGCCAAGGCTTGTCGAACCAGGTGTTCTCGATCGTCGTGTTCGTGGTCTCGAGGACCGGGGACCGGTGCTTGAAGAGGATGTCGAAGTCCTCGCAGTGGTGGAAGCGGCTGCGCCGGATCACGAAGTCGCTCGCCGCTTGCACGGTGAGGCACTCCATGTGCTTGTCCGGATCGGGGTTCGTGAAGTCGTGCATGTAGACGCGGTCGAGCAGCACGCCCCGCGGCGCCCGCTGGCACTCGGCGGTGTGGCCGATCTGCGAGATCGTGTCCGAGGGGCCGAACTCGGTGCCGAGGATCCGGATGTTCGTCGCCGAGCGGATGAAGAACAGGCTCGCCTTCGAGCTGCGAAGCGTCACGTCGTCCGCGCCGCACTTGACGTAGAAGTCCTCCTCGATCCGGAGACCCCGGAACTCGACGTGCGAGCCGTAGACGTCGAGCGCTTCGACGACGGGGCGCGCTCCCTTCACCGGGCGAAAGAGCACGTCCCGCGGCGAGGTCTTCCCCGAGTCCTTCTCGATCTCCTGCTGCCCGCCGTAGCGCCCGGCCGCGACGAGCACGACCTGCCCGGGGCGCGCGACGCGATACGCCCGCGCGAAGCTCGCGCAGGGGGCCGAGCCGGTGCAGCGGTTGCCGTCGTCCCCCGACGGCGAGATCAAGAGCGGCGGCGGCGCAGCGGCCATCGGCCCCGCGGGGGCCGGCCCGATGGCCAGCAGGCCAAGGCCGAGGACGAGCAAGAGACCGGGCAGCCGCACGCGCACCGGGCGCGAGTCTAGTGACAGGGCGCGACGGCCGAGCCACCGGGCCGATCCCTCCGCTTCGTTGGCGGGATACAACTACGCGTCCGCGAAGATCTGTCTCGATGACGCTCAAGCGCACACTCCTCGCCCGCATTCCCCCCGGCCGGCTCGCCCAGCTTCGCGCCGCCCGCAGCCGGCTCCGGCGCTTCCGGTACCGCCTGCGGCAGCGCGCCGCGCCGGTCGTCGTCACGCGCGAGGACATCGTCGCGAGCCTGCGCGAGGTCGGCCTCCGAGACGGCGACGGCGTCTTCCTCCACTCGTCGCTGAGCAGCTTCGGCGAGATCCGCGGCGGCTCCGCCACAGTGCTGCAGGCGCTCGACGACGTGCTCGGCCCCGAGGGCCTGATCGCGATGCCGGCGTTCCCACTGGTCGGAGGGGCGCAGGAGTACCTCTCGACGCATCCGGTCTTCGACGTCCGCAACACCGCGTCGACGATGGGCTCGCTCACCGAGCGCTTCCGCACCTCACCGGGCGTCGCCCGGAGCCTCCACCCCACCCACTCCGTCGCCGCGAGAGGGCCGGGGGCAGAGGAGCTCGTCGCCGGTCACGAGGAGTCCGAGACACCCTTCGGCGAAGGCACGCCGTTCGCTCGGATGATCGAGCGCGGGATGGTCCAGCTCTGGTTCGGCGTCGGACTGCGGATCTTCACCCTCTACCACGCATTTGAATGCCTGCGGCCCGCGGGCTTTCCGATCGACGTCTTCCAGGAGGAGCGGGTCGACGCCCGGGTCATCGACGCCGAGGGAAGGGAGAAGACCGTCTCCACGCTCGTGCACGATCCCGTCGTCGGAGGCCGCAAGGACGACACGCGCGAGGCGATCCGCACTCATCTCCTCGAGACGGGCGTCCTCGAGCGGGCGACGCTCGGTCGCGGCGAGGTCATGGCCGCGAGGATGCCTGAGCTGATGGCCGAGCTCGAGACACTCCTGGCGCGCGGCATCACCATCTACAGGATTCCGATCGAGTCCACGGCGGAGCGCTGAGCTGGCCGGCGTCGGCGACATCGGCGGGCTGCTTCGCCTGGGGATCGCGTCGCTCGAGCGGATGCAGCTCCCGTCCGGCCTCTTCGCCTACGAGCTCGCGCGGGGCTCGGCCGAGCCCGAGGGTCGCTCGTTGCGCTACACCCTGATGACGGAGATCGGCCTCCGCCGGGCGAGCGCCGCCGGCCTCGAGCACCCCTTCGACCTCGACCGCATCCGGGCTGCCTCGCTCCAGGAGCTCTCCTCGCCGGAGCTGCGGCCGGGCGACTTCGGTCTCCACCTGTGGGCCGACTCGCTCGTGGGAGGCGAGCGGGCTGCCGAGCTCGAGCCCAGGCTGGCGGACGCGCTCGATCAAAGCGGGCTCGGCCAGCGTGAGGGGATGGAGGTGGCGTGGATCGTCCAGGGCCTTGCGCTGAGCGGTCGGCGGGGCGCGCTCCTCGAGGAGGCGCTGGAGACGCTGCTCGGCGCGAACGCCGCAGCGAGCGGCCTCCTCCACCACTTCGGCCCCGGAAACCGCCGCCGGCGCTTCCCGAACTTCGCGACGCAGATCTACGGCGTGCTGGCGCTCACGACGGCCGCTCGACTCGGCCTGGACGACCGGGCGTTACCCGCTGCCCGGCGGCTCGCCGACAAACTGATCGAGCTCCAGCTCCCCGACGGCGGCTGGCCCTGGCTCTTCGACGCGGACCGCGGCACCGTCGTCGAGCGCTACGAGGTGTACTCGGTGCACCAGCACGGGATGGCGCCGATGGCGCTCCTCGAGCTGGCAGGCGTCAGCGGCCAGGAGCGGTACGTCCAGGCTGCGTCCCGCGGGGTCGACTGGCTCCACGGCCGCAACGATCTCGGGATCGAGTTCGCCGACGAGCGCGAGCGCCTGATCTACCGCTCGATCAGACGGTGCCGACCATGGGATCGAGTCGCGATCGCGGCGAACCTCGCCGGCTCGACGGTGGCGGGACGGCCCCTGCTGGGGGGCCCGCACCGCCTCGAGCTCCATGCGGTCGGCCGCCCGTACGAGCTCGGCTGGCTCTTCGAGGCCTGGGCCGGCCGTGAGTCTCTGTACGCGGCCTAGGAGGGCTTGGCGCAAAAGCGAGTCCTAACGAGGGTGATCCCCCGTTAGCCTCGTCCGATGAATCCCGTCCACCACAGTCTTGCCTAGCGTCTTGGTCAGGCTCTCCGCGCCCATCCGGGACCGATTCCGGGTCTGGGGGATTGCCCTGTTCCTCGGCGGAAGCAGGCTCGTGAAGCTCGCCGCGATTGGAACGCTGGCGCTTGGCGGCTCAATCTTGGCGCTGCTCGTTTTCGTTGCCGGCTTACCCCTTCCGTGGGCGATCTCGATCGGTCTGCTGCTCCTACTGCTCGCACTGGGTGAGGGGCTTTACCAAAACTGGAAGGCCGCCGAAAAAAGAGCCGAAGCTAGCCCCGGTGCGATGTTCTACTTCAGAGAAGGTGCCGTTATTGAACACTCGCGCTTCCACGACAACGTGGTTATTGACGTGGGTGAGCCGCCCGGCCGCAGCCCAAGCCTGTCGCGCGGCGAACTGAAGGCCCTCACCGAGAAACTGGCAGGCACCCTCACGGAGTTTCTTGCCTAAAGGGAGGTTGCCGAACGCACTGACAAGGACGGGTCCGAGGAGACCGTTCGGCTGTATCGCCGTGATTACGCACGCGAAGTAGCGTTCGTTGTTGACGAACTCGTCTTGTACGGCGAGCTGTCTCCGTCAGAGCGCCATAAGTACGCGAACCCGCTGCACATGATGCTTCCAGGGTTGGTGCAGGGACTTGCGGTGGCGGCGAGGCGGCTATGACGCGATTAGGCCGCAAGCGGAACGGCTCGCGCCCGGATGAGCGCCTGACCCAACCGGGCGACGGGTTCGCAGCCGCGCTCCTCAGTCTCGCCGTAGACCCGGGTGTTGTAGTAGCCCTTGTCGCAGGCGACCGTCTCGGGCCGGAAGCCGCGAGCGTGTACGGCGTCACGACACTGGGTCGGCTCTACAGAAACGCGTTCGTAAAGCCGACGCGCTTGGTCGGTTCGCCAGGAGCGTCGTAGCGGCAGACGTACGCGAAGCTACTCCACTCCCACTGGATCGTGTGGCTGCTCGCCGCCGCAGCTCCAGGAGGCTTCTCCAATTCCTGGTGGCAGATGTCTGCGGCCCGATTGTTCCAGGCCAGATCAAGAAAAAGCACGCCAACCAGCGTCCCAAAGGAAACCACCAGGATGGCGAGAGCCAGGCCGAGACGCCTCATGACCTAGAACCTAGTTTTTTCCGCCAAACCCTCCTAGCTGCGCTCGTCGGCGCCGGCGTCGGCCCGGCCGCCCATCGGACGCGCGTGGCCGTCGATGTCGTGCGTCGGAAAGTCCGTCGGGGAGCCGCGGTTGATCGCAGCAGCACCCGCAACGAGGTGGTAGTCGAACCCCGCGGCGTTCACATAGCCGGTCGGCGCGTGGATGTCGGTCGGACCGCAGCTCGAGTCGTTCGACCAGACGTTGTGGGCGACGGTGACGCCGGCCTCGTTACAGCCCGTACCGATCGTCGTGCCGATATTGCCGACGAAGAGCACGTTGGAGTAGCTGATCTCAGGCTTGACGATCAGCGAGGCGTTGAAGGAGTTGTTCCGGAACGTGACGTTCTTCATCGTCGACCCGCCGTCCGGCAGCGAGAGCGAGATCGCAGCGGAGCCGGTGGGCTCCGGCTTCGCGAACCAGTTGTTCTCGAAGACCATGTTCGTGTACGTGAGCACCGGAGATCGGGGCTTGATGAAGATGTCGAAGTCCTGGCAGCGGAGGAAGCGGCTGTTGCGGACGACGATGTTGTTCGCCGCCTGAATCGTCACGCACTCCATGTGCGTGCTCGGGTTCTCGTAGTCGTGCATGAACACCTGGTCGAGCACGATGTTCTCCGGCGCGAACTGGCACTCCTCGGTGTGGCCGATCTGTGAGATGTCGTCGGAGGGGCCGAACTCGGTGTCGATCAGCGAGATCCGTTTTGCCGAGCGGATGAAGAACAATCGCGCCTTCGAGCCGCGAAGCGTGACGTCGTCGGCGCCGCACTTGGCGTAGAAGTCGACGTTGAGCTTCAGTCTGCGGAACTCGATGTGGTCGCCCCAAACGTCGATGTCGTCGACGACGACGTCCGCCGCCCCGATCGCGGGCCGGAAGATCACGTCCGCCTCGGACGTCTTCGTGGGGTCGTCGAGCACGTCCTCCTGCGGATAGCTCCCTGCGGCGATCTCCACCTGGTCGCCGGCCTGGGCGACCCGGTAGGCGCGGTTGAGGGTCTTGCACGGCTTGCCTGCATCGAGCCGCGTGCAGGTCGAGTCGCTCCCGGTCGTCGAGACCCACACCGAGGCGGGGCCGTCGGGGACCGGAGGCACGCGCGGCGGCGGCGACCATCCCGGCCCGCCCGGAGGCGGCGGCGGAGGCCCCGGCGGCGGGGGCGGCGGCGGGTTGCCGGAGCCTCCGCCCTGCTCGCCGAGCAATGCGAGATAGGCGTCGAGCGCGGCTGCGGAGCCGGAGACGGCGAGATCGAGCTTCGCGCTCCCGCGGGCCGCGCGAATGGCGGCGCGCCACGCGGCCGGGCTCTTGGCGGGGCTCGGCGTCAGCCGCAGGAGCGCCAGGAGGCGTCGGGCGGAGGTGCGCCGGAGCCGCTCCGCTGCTGCCGGATTGGAGACGCGGACCGCCACGAGATCGACGCCGGCGGTGCGCGAGAGCCGCGGCGCCGCGGCGGTGGATGAGGCCAGGACAACGCAGCGGCTCGCGCGCCGGCACAGGGCCCTGGCGGCGCTCGCGGTGCGGATTCCCTTCCTGCGGACCGACCGCGGAACCAGCACGACGAGGCGTGCGCGTGCCGCCCGCTTGCGGAGGCTCGCGAGCGTAGCGCCGCGAACGCGACGCGGATCGGCGACGAGTGCGTTGATTCCGCCCTTCCTGAGCGCGGCGAGGCGCTTCGCGCCGAGCGTTCGCGCCGAGCGGGCGTCCACTTCGACGCCCCAGAGCGCGCGGGGAACGCCCGCCTCCAAGCGGTCGGTATCGGACACGCCGCCGCCGGCCCCGCCGGCGATCGCAAGCGCGGATCCGACCAGTGCAAAGGCGGCGAGCGGGCGCCTCATCCGCGGTACGCCTTCCACATGTTCGTCACGAACGCGTCCCAGGCCTTGCGCTGCGGGAAGCCGTTGTAGCTCTTGCCGATCTGCGCCTGGATCGTCGCCCGCGCCTGCGTGTCGTCCTCGGTCATCCAGCGGTCCGCATAGGCGAAGAACGGCGCGTGGTTCCAGGAGCCCTGCATCCCGGGGATCAGCCGCGCGGCCAGAGCTTCACCGATCCACGCGCTCGACGTGCAGCAGCGCCGGTAGTCCTCGTTGAGCGTGTCCACCCAGTCGCGGGGCTGGAGGTGCTCGTACGGGCCGTAGCGGCCGCTGCCGGTCGAGCCGTAGTGGCCCGCGTACAGCGCAGTCGCGCCCGTCCATCCGGTGCCGAACATCGTCTGCATGTCCTCGCCGTACTTGCCCGGCGGGCGCTGCATTCCCCCCACCTCGAGCATCGTTCCGGCGAAGACGATCGGAAACTTTCGGCCGCTGCCGTGGCCTCCGTGTGCCGTCCAGCCGGGATGGCCGGCCTGGACGAGCCCGTGCAGATCGATCCCGTACTGCGTCAGGTAGACCAGCAGCGGCTCCTTCTGCTCTGCCGTGTAGCTAAGGGTGAGCAACAGCCCCGCCGTGCCGACCGCCCGCGCGATCTCACGCGAGTAGTCGGGCATGTACTCGATCGGGCTGTCGAAGTTGAAGAAGAGGTTGTCGACCCACGGCCGGCGGAAGTGCTGCTCCCATTCGCCGAGCGACGGCAGCGCCGCGACGGCGGCGAGCTTCGGCAGGAGGTCGCGGCGCAGGTTCCGGGAGTAGAAGACCGGCGCGCCCTTCCCGACGTAGGAGGGCCTGAAGGCATCGGGCGGGAGCGGCGCGGAGACGCTCGTGAGGATCGAGATGCTCTTCACCGGACTGTCCGCCGAGGTGTCGAAGAGCCAGCGGCGCGCAGCGCCGACGGTGTCGACGCTGATCGACGAAACGAGCGAATCGCCCGGGACCAGCGTCACGGGCAGGCTCACCCGCAGGCTCGCCTCGTACCGGTTGCTCGACGTCCGGCTGTCGAAGCCGGTGTCGGAGTCGACCGGCGGCAGGTTCTTGACGGAGCCGTGGCGCCCGTTCGCCGGCGCCGGGCTGATCGCCGTCACCGTGGTGTTGCCGACGATCCAGTAGTCGCCGTTGATGAACTGCCCGACCGACTCCGGCTCCGAGAATGTCCAGGTGACGCCGTCCTTCGTGAGCGAGCCGACCTTCGGCAACTGGGCGAGCGTCGGCGTCGGCGGCGGATTGCTCTTCGTGTAGACCGGGACGCCTCCCGAGCCGCCCGGCGGGGGCGGCGGCGGCGGCCCGGCCGGCGGCGGCGGCGGCGGCTTCGGCTTGGCGCCCTCCCTGAGCAGCGCCAGGTACGCGTCGAGCGCCGCCGAGCGTCTGCCCGCGGACGTAACGCCGAGATCGAGCGCCGCGCTTCCACGGGCGGATGCGATCGCGGCGCGCCAAGCCGCGGCGTTCCTCGCGGGGCTGGGTCCGAGCGGTGCGAGCGCCAAGAGCCTGCGCGCTCGAGTGCGGGCCAGGCCGGCGGCCGCCCTCGGGCCGGAGACCCGGACGACCACGAGGTCGACGCCTGCGGCGCGGGAGAGACGCGGGGCGGCCGCGCCGGAGGAAGCCATGACGACGCACCGCTGCACGCGCTGACAGAGAGCACGCGCGGCGCTCGTGGCGCGGAGGCCGGTCCGGCGCACCCGCCGAGGCGAGACGACGAGGAGACGCGCACGGGATGCCCGCCGTCGAAGACCCGCGAGTGTCTTTCCGCGGACCCGCCGGGCATCTGCGACGAGCACGTTGATCCCGGCACCGCGAAGCGTGGCCAGCCGCCGCGCAGTCAGCGTCCGCGCTGCAGGGGCATCGACCTCGACCGCCCAGACCGCGGCCGGAACCCTGGCCGATGCGCGCTCGCCGGACCACACCGCGGCATGGGTCGCGGACGCCGTCAAGAGGGCGGCGAGGGCGACTAGGAGTGCGACGACCGTGCGGCTATGAGCGGGGGCGGCGTCCCGGATGACGGGGGGTTATATCGGCACGACTGGACGAACGCAGGAGCCTCGGTGGGGGTGAGCCCGGCAATCCCCCTGAAACCTGTCCAAACCTCGCCGAGTACGACTTACGACGCTTCGTCGGAGCCTGCGTCGGCCCGTCCACCCCTCGGCCGCGCCTCCCCGTCGATGTCCATGGGCGGGTACTCGGACGGGTGCCCGCGGTTGATCGCGGCGGCGCCGGGAGTGAGGTGGTAGTCGAATCCTGCTGCGTTCACGAACCCGCTCGGAGCCTGGATGTCGGTCGGGCCGCAGCTCGACTCGCCCGACCAGACGTTGTACTCGACCGTCACGCCGGGCTCGTCGCAGCCGGTGCCGATCCGGCTCCCGACGTTGGCCACGAAGCGGACGTTCGTGTAGTCGATCTCCGGCTTGACGATCAAGGACGACTGGAACGAGTTGTAACGGAAGGTCGCGTTCCGGATCGCGGAGCCGCCCTCCGGGAGCGAGAGCGAGATGACGTTCGAGCCGGTCGGCTCCGGATCGGCGAACCAGTTGTTCTCGAACAGCATGTTCGTGTAGCTCAGGACGGGTGCGCGAGGCTTGATGAAGACGTCGAAGTCCTGGCACCGGAGGAAGCGGCTGTTCCGCACGACGATGTTGTTCGCCGCCTGGATCGTCACACACTCCATGTGCGTCGCCGGATTCTGGAAGTCGTGCATGAAGACGTTCTCGAGCAGGATGTTCTGGGGCGCGAACTGGCATTCGGCGGTGTGGCCGATCTGCGAGATGTCGCTCGACGGGCCGAACTCGACGTTGATGAACGCGACGTCCGTCGCCGCACGGATGAAGAAGAGCGATGCCTTGGAGTCGCGGAAGGTCACGTCGTCCGCGCCGCACTTGACGTAGAGGTCCTGCGTGCTCTCGATCCCGCGGAACTCGACGTGGTCGCCGAAGACGTCGATCCCGCCGAACACTGGGGTCGCCCCGGGCGCCGGCTCGAAGATCACGTCGGCCTCCGAGGTCTTGGATGGGTCGGTGAGCACGTCCTGGTCGGGGTAGGAGCCTTCGGCGATCTGGACGACCTCACCCGAGTCGGCGACTCGGTAGGCGCGGTCGAGCGACTTGCAGGGCGCAGCCTGGGTGCACGGATTCGAGTCCAACCCCGTCGGTGAGATGAAGGCGCTCGCGCTCCCGGCCGGCGGGGGCGGCAGGGGTGGAGGTGGCGGGGGCGGGGGTGGTGGCGGAGGCGGCGGAGGCGGCGGAGGCGGAGGAGGAGGCGGCGGAGGCGGCGGCGGCGCACCGGCTTCGACGGTGAAGCTGGCCGTCGTCTCGCCGCCCGCGTACTGGGCCGTGATCGTGTGCGATCCAGCCGTGAAGGTGTACGGGAAGCACTCCGCGGTGCTGCCGCCGTTGAAGTCCCACGGGGTCGACTGCTCGGTGTGCGTGAACGCGCCCCCGTCGAGGGTGAAGACCACCGGGCCGCCCGTCGACGCCGGGCTGAGGATCACGCACCGGGCGGCCTGCGGCAGGGTCGCGTTCGCCAGCGGCACGGCCGCGGAGCGATCCAGGTTCGCGCTGACCTGGAACGTCGCAGCCGGAGGCGGTGGCGGGGGCGGAGGAGGAGGAGGAGGAGGAGGAGGCGCTGCCTCGCAGTCGCTCGTGACCGACGACGTCGAGCTCCGTGGCGAGTGGTTCCCGGCGAAGTCGTAGGCCTCGACCCCGAGGAGGTACCCGGTCCCGCAGGCGAGGCCGCCGAACGTGAACGAGGTGGCAGCCGTCTTTCCGACCGAGACGCCGTTGCGAAAGAGCTCGTACCCGGCGACGCCGACGCTGTCCGAGGAGGCCTTCCAGCCGAGCCCGATCGCGGTCCTCGACGTCGAGAGCACGCGAAGATTGGCGGGCGGGGTCGGCGGAACGAGGTCGGGCGCAGGCAGCGGCGCAGCTGTCGTACAGGAGGTCGTCGTGGCGAGCGCGAGCGTCGGGGCCGACTTCTTCCCGGAAGCGTCCTTCGCACTCACCGTGGTTCGATAGCTGCGGTCACAGGAGAGGCCCTGGACGGTGTAGCTCGTCTCCTTCGTCTTGCCGACGTCCGCGCCGTCGACCGACACCTCGTAGACAGCGACGCCCGTGTCGTCGGAGGACGGGCCCCAGATGAGCTCGACCGTCGTCGGTGTCGCCCCCCTCTGCGCGAGCATCACGGGCGGCGACGGCGGGGCGTCGTCGATGGTCGTGGGGGCGCCGAGCAGCTGGAGGAAGGCGTTCAGCGGCGCCCTCTCGCCGCCGACCGGCGTCACGCCGAGGTCGAGCGACGAGCTGTCGTGCGCGGCGCGAATCGCATTACGCCAGGCGTCCGGCGCGGACTGCGGGCGCGGGGCGAGACGTGCGAGTGCGAGCACTCGGCGAGCGCCCGCCGAGTGCAGCGCTGCGGCTGCATCGGGGCTTCCGACCCGGACGACGACGAGCCCGACGCCGTTGGCGCGGGAGAGCGCCACGGCCTGGCGCCTGCTGCGGGCGAGCACGATGCCGGCCGGGCGCTTGCGAACCGCCCTCGGCAGGATCACGCGCAGACCGGCACGGGCCGCGCGACGCCTCAGCAGCGCGAGGCGGCGTCCTCGTAGCTTCGCCGGGTCGACGACGAGGGCGTTGATGCGCTGGCGACGCAAAGCGCGGAGCCGCGTCGGCGTCATCGACTTGGCCGACGTGCCGTCGACCTCGACCGCCCAGAGGGAGCCCGGGAGAGCCGGTGCTGCGTCGGCTGTGCCGGCGGCCACGAAGGCAGCGAGACAGAGGAGCCCGAGGAGGACTGCCCTCCTCACGGCGCCACCGCCGGGAGCTCCGCCGCGGCCGACGCGCGGTACGTCTTCCACATGTTCGTGACGAAGGCGTCCCAGGCCTTGCGCTGCGGGAAGCCGCCGTAGTCTTTGCCGATCTGAGCCTCGATCGACGCGCGCGCCTGCGTGTCGTCCTCGGTCATCCACCGGTCGGCGTAGGCGAAGAACGGCTCGTGGCTCCAGGCGGTCTTCACGCCCGGGATCAGGCGGGCGACGAGCGCCTCGCCGATCCACGCCATGCTCGTGCAGCACCGCCGGTAGTCCTCACCGAGGGTGTCCACCCAGTCGCGCGGCTGGAGGTGCTCGTACGGGCCGTAGCGGGCGGCGCCGCCCGAGCCGTAGTGGCCGGCGTAGAGCGCCGTGGCACCGGTCCAGCCTGTGCCCATCATCGTCTGCATGTCCTGGCCGAACCGGCCAGGCGGGTGCTGGAGGTCGGCCTCGTTCAGGAGCACGCCGGCGGCGACGATCGGCAGCTTGCGGCCGTTCCCGTGCCCGCCGTGTGCCGGCCAGCCCGGATGCCCGCGCTCGACGAGGCCGGACAGGTCGATCCCGTACTGGACGAGGTAGACGAGGAGTGCCTCACGCTGCTCGGGCGGCCGGTCGAGCAGGACGAGGAGCCAGGCCATGCTCGCTGCGCGCGCGATCTCGCGCGAGTAGTCCGGCATGTAGTCGATCGGCGAGTCGAAGTTGAAGAAGAGAGCGTCGATCCAGGGGCGCCGGAAGTGCGATTCGTACTCCGAGAGGGACGGCGCCGACGCGACCGACGCGAGCCGCGGCAGCAGGTCGCGGCGCAGGTTGCGCGAGTAGAAGACCGGCGCGCTCTTGCCGACGTACGACGGACGAAACGCGTCCGGCGGCAGCGGCGCCGCGACGCTGGTGAGGATCGAGACCGAGAGCACCGGGCTGTCGGCAGAGCTGTTGAAGAGCCACCTGGTGCGCGCGCCGACGGTCTCGACGCTGATCGAGGAGACGAGCGAATCGCCGACGGCAAGGCCGACCGGCGTGTCCGAGCGAAGCGTCGCGTCGTACCGGTTGTTGGACGTCCGGCTGTCGAAGCCCGTCTCGTCGTCGGTCGGCGGGATGTTCTTCACCGAGCCGTTCCGGCCGTTCGCAGGTGCTGGGCTGATCGCCGTGACTGTGGCGGGACCCACGACGTAGTAGTCGCCGGTGATGAACCGGCCGACCCGCTCGGGCTCGGAGAACGTCCAGGTGATGCCGTCCTTCGACACCGAGCTCTGCAGCGGCAGGTCCGCGAGCGCGGGCGTCGCCGGCGGGTTCGCCTGCGTGTAGATCGGCACCCCTCCCGGCGGGGGCGGTGGAGGAGGCGGAGGAGGCGGAGGAGGCGGCGGCGGCGTGCCGTTGACGGTGAAGGCGGCAGTCGTCTCGCTGCCGGCGTACTGCGCGCGGATCGTGTGCGATCCGGCCGAGAAGGTGTACGGGAAACACGCGGTCGAGCTGCCGCCGTTGAAGTCCCAGGGGCTCGTCGACTCGACGTGAGTGAACGCGCCCGCGTCGAGCGTGAAGGTCACCGGCCCGCCGGTCGCGGCCGGGGCGAGGAACACGCATTGAGACGCCTGCCCCAGCGTCGCACCGTCGAGAGCGGCGCCGTTCGACCGATCCGTGTTCGCGCTCACCTGCAACGTCGCAGCTGGAGGCGGCGGCGGCGGTGGCGGCGGAGGCGGAGGCGGAGGCGGAGGCGGAGGCGAGCACGACGAGGTCGACGTGACGAGCTGCGCGCGCGTCGAGCGGTTGCCGGCGGCGTCGTAGGCCTCCACCTGGAGCGTCTGGCTCTGGCCGCACGGAAGCGCGGCATACGTGTACGAGGTGCCGGTCACGGCGCCGACGTGCATCCCGCCGCGGTAGAGGCTGTAGCCCAGGACGCCGACGAGGTCGGCGGAGGGGTTCCAGGCGACCGCGATCGTCGACGTCGACCCGCCGGTTTTCCGAAAGTTCGAGGGCGGCGTCGGCGGGACGAGGTCCGGAAGCGGAAGCGGGCAGGCGCTCGTCGCCGCGCTCACGGTCGACATCGCGGAGGCGTTGCCGGCCCTGTCGCGCGCGATCACGCCGACGGTGTAGGCCCGACCGCACGCCAGTCCCGAGATCGTGTGGGCCGTGCCCTTCGTCGACCCGGCGGCTGCGCCGTCGCGCGTCACCTCGTAACGGAGAACGCCCACGTTGTCCGTCGACGGCTGCCAGGTGACGGAGACGGACTCGCCGGTCTGACCGGATTGCGACGGGAAACCGGGGGGCGTCGGCGGCTGCGTGTCCGCGCCGGTCTTGACGACGCTGCGGAAGGCCTCGACCGACTGTGTCGGGGCGGGTCCCGCCGGGGACACGCCGAGCTCGACGCCGGGCAACGCGCGCGCGTCGGCGACCGCGGCCTCCCACGCGTCCGCCGAGAAAGCGCGGGAGTCGAGCCGGACGAGACCCAGGACGCGCGGAGCGACACCGGCGAGCGAGCCGATGGCCCCCGGCTCACGCAGCCGCACGACGACGCGTTTGTGCCCTCGGGCCCGTGCGGCCCGAGCCGCCGCGGCGGAGCCGACGATCCGCCAGCAGGCGGGCGAAGCCGCCCGGCAGGTGCTAGACCCGACGATCAGCGTGAGCCGCGAGGCGCGCGCCTGCTTCGCGAGCTTCGCGCGTCGCTTGGCCCCGACGCGCCGAGAATCCACCACGAGCGCGTTGACCCCGTCCGAGCGGAGCTTGGCGAGGCGGCCGGGGCTGAACACCGGATCCGAGGCGACGACCTCGAGCGCCCAGAAATCTCCTCCTGGCGCGGGCGCGCCGGCGGATCCCGGCGGGAAAACGGCGGCCAGGATGAGGACGAGGGCGGCTAGCGCAAGACGGCTGTGCGCGGGGGCGGCTCCCGGCATGCGCCTCTTATCGGCCGCAAGTCGAGAATTTCTTTAACCGGGAAGAGGGAGCGGGAGAACCGGTGTTACCCTCGTTTTCGTGCGTGTAGACGCCGTTCTCGTCTCGTACAACAGCAGCGAACACCTCCGGGAGAGCGTCAGCCCGCTGACGGCGATTGACGGAGTTCGCGTCTTCGTGACCGACAACGCCTCCGGCGACGACCCGGGGGCGGCGCTCGCCGATCTCCCGGTCGATTTCCTCCCCCTGAACGAGAACGTTGGCTTCGGCGCCGGCTGCAACGCTGGCTGGCGGCGAGGCGACGCGCCGTATGTCCTCTTCCTCAACCCCGACGCGACGATCGACGAAAGCTCGCTCCGCGCGCTCGCCGGCGTCCTCGACGGCGAAGAGCGCGTCGCCCTCGCTGCGCCGCGGATCCTGGAACCAGACGGGTCGCTGGCGTACTCGCAGCGGCGGTTCCCGCGCCTGCGCTCCACCTACGCGCGCGCGATCTTCCTCCACCGGATCTTCGCGCGGGCGGCCTGGACGGACGAGCTCGTCCGCGATGCCTCGGCGTACGAGCGGCCGGCGTCACCCGACTGGGTGTCCGGTGCGTGCATGCTCGTCCGCCGCTCCGTGCTCGAGGAGATCGGGGGCTTCGACGAGCGGTTTTTCCTCTACTGCGAGGACAAGGATCTCTGCCGGCGCATCCGGGCGGCAGGCTACGACGTCCGCTACGAGCCGGCGGCGGCCGCCCGGCACCACGGCGGCGCGTCCGCGCCGCGCGCAGGCCTCCTGCCCGTCCTCGCGCGGAGCCGGGTCGCGTACGCGCAGAAGCACTCCGGCCGCGTCGCCGCAACGCTCGAGACGCTCGGCGTCGCGCTCAACGCCCTCACGCACGCGATCGTCGCCCGCGGCGGCGCCGAGCTCCGTGCGGGCCACTGGAACGCGCTCCGGGCAACGCTCGGCCGCCCGCGCAGCGCCGCCTGACGCAGGTCACAGGTGCGCATCTGGATCGACATCGAGAATCCGCCCCAGGTCCAGTACCTCCTGCCGCTGCGGCCGGCCTTCGAGCGGCTCGGGGCGGACGTAGTGGTCACCGCGCGCGACTACGGCAACACGTTCGAGCTCCTGGAGCAGTCCGGCACGCCGTACACGCCAGTCGGAGCGAGCTACGGCGCCGGGAAGTGGCAGAAGGTCACGGGCCTCGCCGGCCGTGTGAGGTCTCTCGTCCGCCATCTTCGGAGGACCGGTCGCCCGGACGCGTCGATCAGTGCGAGCCGCGCGGCGGTCGTGGCGGGACGCCTCCTGCGCCACCCGTCCTTCGCGATCATCGACTACGAGCACGTCTCGCTCGCCGTCTTCAGGCTGGCGGGCTCGTCGATCGTCCATCCCGACGTGATCGACGCCTCGGCGTTCCGCGCCCGCGGCATCGCAGACGCTCGGCTGGTCGCCGTTCGCGGGCTCAAGGAGGACCTCTCGTTCTCCGGGATCGATCTCGAGCGAGAGCCGGCGCACGAGCTCCCCGTCTCGAAGGCCCTCGTTCGCGCGCTCGTCCGCCCGGCGGCCGAGGAAAGCCACTACTACCGCGAGGAGTCCGGGCAGATGACCTTCCGCGTGCTCGAGCGACTCGCGGCCGACGAGCGGGCGCTCGTCGTCTTCGCACCACGCTATCCGCGTCAGACGGAGTATCTCGCTGCGCTCGAGTGGCGGAACGAGCCGATCGTGCTCGACCGCGCCGTGCCGTTCGTCTCGCTGCTCAAGGCCGTCGACCTCGTGATCTCGTCGGGCGGCACGATGCTGCGCGAGGCCGCCTATCTCGGCGTCCCGGCCTACAGCACCTTCCAGGGCAAGGCCGGGGCGGTCGACCGCCATCTGGAACGCCTCGGGCGGCTCCACCTGCTCGCAGGCCCTGCGGATCTCGACCGGATCGCAATCGAGAAGAGTGGCCCCCTTCGCCCCCTGGAGTCGAACCCCGGCCTCGTCGACGAGATCGCCGAACGCGTCGTCTCGGGGGCGCGGAACGGCTCGCCGAACGGCTAGGTCTGCGGCTCCGGACTGTTCGATCGGGCGTCGCCGCCGTCGCCCTGCGCGACTAGCCTCGGAAGGGTCGAATGGCCGTGGAACCGCTCAGCTACGCCGTCGTGACGCCGGCGAGGAACGAGGCCGACAACCTGCGCCGCCTCGCCGGATCGCTGACGTCCCAGACACAGCGCCCGTCCACGTGGCTGATCGTCGACAACGGCTCGAGCGACGACACCCCGGAGGTCGCGCGCGATCTGGCCGCGGCCCAGGACTGGATTCGAGCCGCGGACGTGCCAGGAGAGACTGTCGCGACCCGCGGCGGGCCGGTGGCCCGCGCGTTCGCGGCCGGCGTCGAGCTGCTCCCGGAGCAGCCGGACGTGGTCATCAAGGTCGACGCCGACATCTCCGTCGAGCCCGATTACTTCGAGCGGCTACTCGGACGCTTCGCCGCCGATCCCCGGCTGGGGATCGCGGGCGGCGCGTGCTACGAGCTCGAGGAAGGCGAGTGGGTCCCGCGCCACACGACCGGCGACCGCGTCCGCGGCGCCTCGCGCGCCTACCGGTGGGCGTGCTTCCAGGACGTCCTGCCACTCGAGAACCGGCCGGGCTGGGACGGCATCGACGAGCTGAAGGCCACGGCGCGCGGCTGGAAGACGCAGACCTTCGCCGACCTCGCCTTTCGCCATCACCGGGCAGTCGGCGATCGCGACCAGAGCCGGTGGAGGCGGTTGTACGAGGTCGGCCGGGCCGCCCACTTCACGGGCTACCGGCCGTCGTACCTCGTTCTCCGCAGCCTGTTCAAGGCGCGGAAGGAGCTCGCGGCGCTGGCGTTGATCGGCGGCTATGCGGCCGCGGCCGCCCGCCGGGAGCCGCGCTCGGACGACGACGCCGCCCGCTCGTACCTCAGGCGCCAGCAGTCCCTCCGCCGGTTGCCGGTCCGCGCGCGCGAAGCGCTCGGCCGCCGGACCTAGGCGGGCTTCGACGCCCGGTCCCTCGCCGTCAGGGCGACGCTGCCCAGCGCGAGGAAGATGAAGAGGATGAACGTCACCTGGATGAACGCGAACGCGTCGAAGAGCACCATGCCGATCGCGAACGCCGTGATCGACGCCGCAAGGGCCACGAACAGCAGCCCGTCCGGCGACTGATCCTCCTTGGCGGCACGCGCGAGCCGGCGAATCGAGCGCGAAAAGATCCAGAGCCACGCGAGCGCTCCGACAAGGCCCGTCTCGAGCAGCGTCTTCAACCACTGGTCGTCCAGGATCTGTGCGTTCTGCCTGTCGCGGCCGGTGAGGCGCGTGCCGTAGCCCTGGCCGAAGACCGGAGTCAGCGAGAACTCGTCGAGCGCAGGCCCGAGGTCGGCGATCCGGCCGCTGCCACGAGAGCCTGCGTTCTCCGACTGCTGGGCCAGCAGGCCCTCCTTCGGGAAGAACGAGGAGCGGATCGTCCCCATCGTGCCCGGCAAGAGCAGTTGCACGACGACCACCGCGGGGAGCAGCACGGGCCAGAACCTCCGCACCTGCTTCGGGCGGAGCCAGAACAGGACGACGATGCTGACGATCAGCATCAGGATGCTGGTCCGCGAAAGCGTCGCGAGCGCGCCCAGCGCGAGCACCCCGACCGACGCCCACCAGAACCAGCGCCGCGTCCGCAGGCCGAGGTAGGCCGCGAGCGGCAGCATCATCGCGAGCGCGGCGCCGAGCGCGATCGATCCCTGGGCGGAGCCCATGACGCGGAGCTTTCCTCCGCGCTCACTCGATTCGGGCGCGTCGACGTGCTGAAGCAGCGGGAGGACGCCGTCGAGGTGATCGAACGCGTTGTAGCCGGTCCAGGACTCGACGATCGAAAGCGCCGCGACGACCGCCCCGCCGCCGACCAGCATCCGCACGATCCGGTCGACGTGCTCCCTCGTTCGCACGACGCTGACGATGAGGTAGAAGACGAGGAGGAAGCTCGCGAAGAAGGTGAGCTGCTTCGTGACCTCCGTGTGGACGTCCAACTCAGTGATTCGGGCGCCGTTGAAGATCACGGACCCGAGCGCTGCGGCGACGAAGAGGAACAGCGGCCACTCGAACCCGCTCGCCCGAAGCCGTACCCTCGGGTCGACCAGCAGCGCGGCGAGCCACATGGTCGCCACGACCGCGACGTAGATCCGGTACGGCTCGAGCTCGAATGGGAGACCCCCCGGCAGCGAATACCGCTTGATCGGGATGAAGAGGATGACCAGCACCAGCCCGGAGATCAGCGCCGGCCAGGTCAGCAGCCGCTTGTACGCGATGACGAGGACGACGGCGATCGCGACGAGCGGCGCCAGCTCGGTTGCCGCCGAGCCGCTCAGGACCATTGCCGTGAGCATTGCGAGCGCGCCGAAGACGAAGCCGGCCGCGTAGACCGGCCCGCGCTCCGCTCCCCCGAGCAGCGCTCGCATGAGGGCCTACGCCGACCGGCGCCTGGAGGGCTCGACCTCGACCGGCCGCCGGCCCTCGCCGGGAACCGCCCTGACGCGTGGCCGCAGGTTCTCCAGGATGAAGGCGAGGCCGAACGTGGCGATCGCTACGGCGAGGAAGACGATGATCGGTCGCGTCTTCTTCCGCGGGACGAGGAGCGCGGGAGCCTGAGGCTGCCGCAGAACCTCGACCTGGACCCGGTCGGCAGGCGCCACGCCGCGCCGATCCTGGTCTCGCCGGAGGTAGCCGAGGAAGGCGTTGATGTGCCTCTGGGCGAGGCGGTGCGCGCGCTGCGGACTGGCCGAGATCGCGGAGAAGGTCATCATCGGCAGCGGATCGCCGCGACCGTCTCCGGTCGACGTGATCGGGAAGGTCTGGACGATCCCGTCGATCGGCGCCCGGCGTGCCATCGTGCCGAGGACGTTGTCCGACGTCGCGAGCTGCATGTAGAGGGCGGTCAGCGACAGCATCCGCTGCGCGGCGGCGGCCTCGGCCTCGGCGTCAGCCGGCCCGCCGGCGTCGGCAGTCGAGCCGAGCGTGAAGTCCGGATCGGTGACGAAGAGCGTGGAGAGGCTCTCCCACTGCTCGTTCTCGCGGTAGGTCATCGCGAAGCCGTTGCCGAAGTCGACCTTCACGAACGCGAGAAAGGCGAGTGCGAAGGCGAGCGAGAGGCCGAGCAGGACGATGCCCTTGAACCGCCAGAGGACGCGAGCGAACAGACCGAGATCCATGGGCTACTGCTGAAGTTCCCCGACCGGGCTGCCCGGGCCGCTCGAGCGGAGGTACACGACCGCGGCCTCGGTGCGGTTCGCCACGCCGAGCTTCCGGTAGATCGCGGCGAGGTGGAACTTCACCGCGTGGACGCTGACGTGGAGCCCACGCCCGATCTGCACGTTCGTCAGGCCGAGCGCGGCCATGTCGAGCACCTCGAGCTCGCGCGGGCTCAGCGCCGTCAGGTCGACGGTCGATTCGGTACGCGAAAGCGCTGCCTCGGACACGTCTTCGATCGTACGGAGTCGGAATCCGCGCGCCTACGCGACATTGGAACAGCGTTCTGCCGCAGACCTAGCCGTGCGGCTAGGCCGATCTAGCTCAACGGCCGTAGGCAAGCGAACTCCCCGCTTCTAGCGTGAGACCGTGACGTCGTCGACGCTCGAAGCCCCTGGGGTAACGCCGGCCGCTGCGCCCCTTGCGGGCGCGCCGCGGCGCATCGCCAGCTTCCCGTCGATGCTGAAGGCGAACCCGTATCAGCGGCTGCTCTACGACCAGCTCGCGGCGCACGGGCTCGAGCTCGAGCAGGACGCGGAGTTCCGGCTCCGCTGGCTCCGGCGCAGGCGCGGCAAGGTCGAGCTCCTCCATTTCCACTGGCCGCACGGCTACTGGCGCGCGAGCTCCCGGCGCGGCCTCGCCGGCCCGGTCGCCGACTGGCTCTA
>DASZEE010000079.1:0-5520 GCA_035941215.1 Gaiellaceae bacterium | reverse complement strand
ACCGGCGGCTTCCCGTCCGTCGTCTCGATCCGCGCGCCCATCTCGCGGAGCGCTTCCGCGAGATCCTCGACCGGCCGGCCCCGAAGGGACTCGTCCCCCGAGAGGACGAACTCACCCTCCTGCCCGGCCAGGAGGCCCATCAGGAGCTTGAGCAGCGTCCCGGCGTTGCCGCAGTCGATCGGCTCCGCCGGCGCGCGCAGGCCGCGCAGCCCAACGCCTCGCACGGTCAGGACGTCGACCTCTTCCTCGACGACCTCCACGCCGAGTGCCCGCATCGCGTTCACAGTCGACTCCGTGTCCGCCGAGCGCCCAAAGCCCTCGATCCGGGTCTCGCCCTCGGAGATCCCGCCGACAATCACGGCGCGATGGGAGATCGACTTGTCGCCCGGCACGCCGATGTGGCCGACGACCGCCGTCGCCGGCTCGATCTTCATTCGCCCAGCGCAGGGGCGACGACCACGCCGTACCCTTGCGCCTCCAGCAGCGCAGCGGCGCGCTCCGCCTCGTGCTCGCCGGCGACCAGCACTGTCAGGTCGCCACCCCGCTCGGGCGACTGGTGCTGCAGCTCGAAGTCCTCGATGTTGATCCGCTCGGCCCCCAGGGCCTGCGTGATCCCTGCGAGGACGCCCGGCCGGTCCGGGACATGCACGCGGAGCTGGTGCAGCGCTCCCGGGTCGCCATACGCCTCGCTGATCATCGCGCGGCGGTTGCGTGCGGCCTCGCCGATCCAACGGGCGAGGAAGCCCGCGTCACCAGATGCGAGGGCTGCATCCACCTGCTCGAGCCCACGGCGGTGCTCCGCGAGCGCTGCACGGAGCGCTTCCGCGTTCTCCAGGAAGATGTCGACCCAGATCCGCGGATTGGCGCCCGCCACGCGGGTCATGTCGCGAAGCGACCCGCCGGCGGACGAGAGCGGTTCGTGTCCGTCGATCCGCGTCGCACCGGCTTGGTTGACGAGCACGTTGGCCAGCACGTGAGGGAGGTGGCTCGTCAACGCAATGAGCCGGTCGTGGGCGCCGGGGTCGATGGCGACCGGCACGGCGCCGAGGTCGCCGACGAAGCCGTGGACGAGCCGGTACCGAGCTGGATCGCTGCGCGGCAGGGGCGAGAGAAACCACGTCGCCTTCTCGAAGAGCCCCGGGGTGGCGTGAGCAGGGCCACGCGCCTCGGAGCCGCAGACAGGATGGCCGCCGATGAAGCGGGCCGACCCCTCCGCGGCCTCACAGACCGCGGCCTTCGTCGAGCCGACGTCGGTCACGGTGCAGTCGTCCGCGCTTGCCTCAAGGACGGCGCGCACCTGTGCGACGAGCCGCCCGACCGGCACGGCTACCACGGCGAGGTCTGCGCCGTCCAGCGCTTCGCCGAGAGTCGCCGCGACCTCGTCGACCGCGCCCCGCTCGAGGGCGACCTCAGCGGTGGCTGTCTCTTCGTCGAACCCTGAGACCGTCGCGCCGGCCCGCTTCGCGGCGAGCCCGACCGAGGCGCCGATCAGCCCGGTGCCGATGACCGCGAGCCGCAACTGGACCTATCCGACCTGCTTGCCCATGAGGGCGACGATCTCCGTCACCTCTCTGGCGAACTCGCCGAACTCGTCGGCCGGGATCTGCTGCGGCCCGTCGCAGAGCGCCTCCTCGGGTCTCGGATGCGCCTCGACGATGATTCCGTCCGCACCGACCGCCGCCGCCGCCCGCGCCAGCGGCAGCACGAGCGCTCGCCGCCCGGCCGCGTGCGATGGATCGACGATCACCGGCAGGTGCGTTTCTTCTTTGAGCACGGCGACCGAGCCGAGATCGAGCGTGTAGCGCATGGAGCTCTCGAAGGTCTTGATGCCCCGCTCGCAGAGGATGATCCGGTCGTTCCCCTCCTTGGCGACGTACTCGGCCGCCATCAGGAGCTCCTCCACCGACGCGGACGGCCCGCGCTTCAGCAGTACCGGCTTGTCCATGCGGCCGACCTCGGCCAGGAGCAGGAAGTTCTGCATGTTGCGGGCGCCGATCTGGATGACGTCGGCGACCTCGATCACTTCCTCCACGTGCCGCGGATCGAGGAGCTCGGTGACGATCGGAAGACCGGTCTCCTCGCCGGCCTCCCGCAGCACCTCCAGGGCATCGAGCCCCAGCCCCTGGAACGTGTACGGCGAGGTGCGCGGCTTGAACGCGCCGCCGCGGAGCATCGTGGCACCTGCGGCGGCGACGGCTCGGGCCGTCTCGAGAGTCTGCTCCCGGTACTCGACTGTGCACGGGCCGGCAATCAATCCGAAGAACGAATCGCCGATCTTTCGCCCCCGCACGTCGATCACCGTGGGATCCGGGGCGAGCTCGCGGGCGACGAGCTTGTAGGGCTTGAGGATCGGCAGCACACGCTCGACCCCCGGATAGCCCTCGAGGGGAAGCCCGGCGAGCACCTCCCGCTCCCCGATCGCCCCGATCACGGTCGCCTCACGACCGTGGGAGACGCGGGCGTCCGCGCCCGACTCGCGCAGGCGGGCGACCACGTGCTCGGTCTGGTCGGGCGTCGCGCCGCTCCCCATCACGATCAGGAGCTCCGGTGAGGCGTTGTTGCTGGCCATCGCGGCAAGTGTAGGTTCCGGCCATGGACCCCAGCCAAGACCCGAACATCAGGCAACTCCGTGAGAAGGTCTCGGACATCGACCGCGCGCTCGTGGAGGCGATCAACGCGCGTTTGCGGCTGGTCGCGCAACTGAAGAGCTACAAGGACGCTCGCGGTTACGCCTTCGTCGATCCCGAGCGCGAGGAGTGGATGTTCCGGGATGTCAGCCGCGCAAACCGCGGCCCGCTCTCGCAGGAAGGCCTCGAAGGGATCTACCAGGCGATCCTGGACCTGTCCAAGCGGGAGGTCTCTTGACCGGGGAAACCGGTGGGCGTACGCTGAGTGCGATGACTCCCGCCTTCCGCACCTGGGCCTGGTCGTGGCGCCACGAGCGGTGCGGGAGCATTGCCTGACCTGACCTAGGCACAACCCGTACCGCTCGCAGACCTTCCGCCGGAGGGTCTTTTTCGTTGTCCCATGATCGTCCAAACCGTCATCGCAACCGACTTGATCACCCCGCTCGGGGCGTACCTCCGGCTGCGCGAGACGGGCAAGGCGAGCTTCCTGCTCGAGTCGGTCGAGAAGGGACGCCTCGGGCGCCACTCGTTCGTCGGCGCCGGATCTCGGCTCGTGGACTTCGAGGAGGCCGAGACCTGCGGCGCGCCGGTCGTCGGCTACCTCTCGTACGACTACGCGGCCGAGCTGGAGCCGACGGTGCAGCTGCCGGACTCGGGGCGCGACCTGCCGGAGAGCCGCTTCGTCGTCGCCGACACGCTCGTCCGCTTCGACCACGCCCGCGGGATGGCCGAGGTGTTGTGCGGGAGCCCGGACGAGGTGACGGAGCTCCTGGCCGGAGCCATGCCCGCGCTTCCCTCCGGCAGCGGCCCGGCGGGGCAGACCCGACGCTTCCCCTCGGCGCTCGACTACGAGCGGAGCGTGGCGCACGCCAAGCGCCACATCCGGGCCGGCGACGCGTTCCAGATCGTGCTCTCCCAGCGAGCCGAGCGGCCCACCTCGGCCAGCGCGCTCGACCTCTACCGCTCGCTTCGCCGCGTCAATCCCTCGCCGTATCTGTTTCTGCTCGAGCTGGACGGGATGGCGCTGATCGGCTCCTCGCCGGAGACGCTGGTGAAGGCCGAGGGCCGGGATGCATCCCTCAACCCGATCGCCGGAACGACGCATCCGGGCGACGGCGACGCCGAGCGGCTGCTGACCTCGGAGAAGGACCGCGCAGAGCACGTGATGCTCGTCGACCTCGGCCGGAACGACCTCTCGCGCGTCTGCACGCCGGGATCGGTTCGCGTTCGGCGGTTCCTCGAGCCCGAGCGCTTCTCACACGTGACGCACCTCGTCTCCGAGGTCGGCGGGCGGCTTCGCGACGGGACGGGCCACTTCGACCTGCTTCGTGCCTGCTTCCCGGCCGGGACCGTGTCGGGTGCACCGAAGGTTCGCGCGATGCAGCTGATCTCGGAGCTCGAGGGCTTCCGCCGGGGCCCGTACGCGGGCGCAGTCGGCTACGCGCTGCCGGGCGAGGCGCTCGACACGTGCATCGCCATCCGCACCATCGTCCTGCACGACGGCGTCGCGTTCCTCCAGGCGGGCGCGGGGATCGTCGCCGACTCGGATCCCAAGCTCGAGCAGGAAGAGTGCCGCCAGAAGCTCGCTGCACTCGAGACCGCGATCCGGCTGGCGGAGGCGCGGCAGTGATCTTGTTGATCGACAACTACGACAGCTTCACGTTCAACCTCGCGCACCTCTTCGGAGAGCTCGGCGCGGAGGTGGTGGTGCGGCGGAACGACGAGCTCGACGCGGACGAGGCGGAGAGCATGGCGCCTTCGCACCTCGTGATCTCGCCCGGGCCGGGGAGACCCGAAGCCTCCGGCGCGACCCCGGCCATCGTCGCCCGCCTCGCGCCGACGACGCCGACACTCGGCGTCTGCCTCGGACACCAGGCGATCGTCGAGGCGTTCGGCGGCGAGATCGGCGTGGCGCGCGAGCTCGTCCACGGCAAGGCGACGACGGTGCAGCACGACGGAGAGGGGCTCTTCCGCGGCCTCCCGGCCGGGTTCGAGGCGGGGCGCTACCACTCGCTCGCCGCGACCCGGATCCCCGACGAGCTGGAGATCTGCGCGACGGCGCCGGACGGCGAGGTCATGGCCGTGCGTCATCGGACGCTGCCCGTCCACGGAGTCCAGTTCCACCCCGAGTCCGTGCTGACACCGGTGGGGCCCGACCTCGCCCGAAACTTCTTGGAGCCCGCGTGATTCAGGGTGCCTTGTCCCGCCTGCTCGAAGGCCGCGACCTCGACCGGGACGAGGCACGGCGCGTGATGGGCTCGATCATGGACGGCGAGGCGACGCCGGCGCAGATCGGGGGCTTTCTCGTCGCCCTCCGGCTCAAGGGCGAGACGGCCGAGGAGATCGCCGGTTGCGCCGAGGCGATGCGTGAGCACGTCCTGGCCGTAAAGCCGCAACGCAGCGACCTCGTCGACACGGCCGGCACCGGCGGCGACGGAGCCCGAACGTTCAACATCTCGACCGCCGCGGCGCTCGTCGCTGCGGCCGCCGGTGCCGGGGTGGCGAAGCACGGCAACCGGGCGGTCTCGTCGTCCTGCGGCTCGGCGGACGTCCTGGAGGCGCTCGGCTTCTCGCTCGAGCTCGAGGCGGAGCGGATCGAGCGCTCGATCGACGAACTGGGATTCGGATTCCTGTTTGCCCCGACCCACCACCCGGCGATGCGCCACGCGGCGCCCGTGCGCCGGGAGCTGGCCACGCGCACCGTCTTCAACGTCCTCGGCCCGCTGACGAACCCGGCGGGCGCGCGGGCGCAGGTCGTGGGCGTCTACGCGCCCGAGCTGGTGCCGACGATCGCGGACGTGCTGCTCAGCCTCGGCGCGACGCGCGCCTTCGTCGTCCACGGCGCCGGCGGGGTGGACGAGCTCTCGCCCGCCGGCCCGAACCTCGTCTGCGA
>DASZEE010000078.1:0-5517 GCA_035941215.1 Gaiellaceae bacterium | reverse complement strand
CACTCGATCGAGCGGATCTCGTCGGCAGCGCGGCCGTCCGGCCGGCGCTTGTCGACGGCGATCTTCTGCCGGACGAGCTGCTCGTAGATCGACTCGGCCGCACGCTTGACGAACTGGCGCGTGAGACCGTCCTTGACGGCCGGTGCATCGCCGTCGACCGTGGCGGGGCCGACCGGGAAGCTCAGGTCGACCGTCTCGATGATGCGGTCGAAGAGCAGCGACCGCTTGGCGGACTTGAGCTCCTTCGAGTCTTGCTCGGCCTCGGTCAGCGTCCGCAGGTCGTCCTCGAACTGCTGCCGCACCGGTTCCTCGACGACCGCCAGGCGGATCTTGTCGAGCAGCAGGTCCAGCGACATCTTGTGCTGGAGCTGGCGGAGGATGTCGTCCTCCGTCGAGCTCATGTCGAGCGGCGGGGCCTCCTCGCCCAGGATCTCCTCGACGATCGCGCTGCCCTCGCGCAGGCCCTCGTCCATGATCCGGCTGCGGATCCGGTCGCCGACACGCTCCTCGAGTTCGGTCGTGAGCTGCGGGTCGAGCCACTTCGCCTTGCCGACCTGCTCGCGAAGGTCCTCCTGCGCCTCGCAGATCCGGATGATCTCGGCGTGCGCCAGCTCGAGCGCCTCGAGGAGCTCGTCCTCGGGGATCTCCTGTGCGCCGGCCTCGACCATCGTCAGGCCGTCCTTCGTGCCGACGACGATCAGGTCGAGGGTGCTCTCCTCCATCTCCTGGAGTGTCGGGTTGACGGTCAGCTCGTCGCCGCTCCGACCGATCCGGACGGCTCCCACCGGGCCCATGAACGGCAGCGGCGAGATCATCAAGGCGGCGGACGCGCCGTTGATGCAGAGGATGTCGTGCGGGGTGACCATGTCCGCCGAGAGGACGGTGCAGATCACCTGCACCTCGTTCTTGTAGCCCTTCGGCCAGAGCGGCAGGATCGGGCGGTCGATCATCCGCGCCGTCAGGATCGCCCGCTCAGTGGGGCGCCCTTCGCGCTTGAAGAAGCCGCCGGGGATCTTGCCCGCGGCGTACATCCGCTCCTCGACGTCGACGGTGAGCGGGAAGAAGTCCGCGCCCTCGCGGGCCTCCATCCGGCCCTGCGCCGTCGACAGGACCATCGTGTCGCCGGAGCGCACGACGACGGCGCCGTCGGCCTGCTTGGCCAGCTTCCCCGACTCGAAAGAGATTTCCTGCCCGCCGATCTCGACCGAGACTCGGGTCGGGCCCTGCACTGCGATGCTCATCTGTCCTCCACTCTTCGTGGAGAGTGGAGGTTTGGGTGAAGGCCCTTTGGCAGGCCCTCGCCCAAACTTCCACCCTCCGGTTGCCCGCCTGGGGTTATCTCCGCAGACCGAGCTCCTTGATCAGATTCCGGTAGCCCTCCAGATCCTTCTTCTGCAGGTAGTTCAGGAGCCGGCGGCGCTTGCCCACGAGCTTGAGCAGGCCGCGGCGCGAGTAGTGATCCTTCGCGTGCGTCCTGAGATGCTCGGTGAGGTAGTTGATGCGCGCCGTCAACAGCGCGATCTGAACCTCGGCAGAGCCGGTGTCGGCCTCCGCGCGGCCGTGCTTTCCGATGATTTCCTGCTTGGCTTCCTTGGTGAGGGTCACCGTTCGACCTCCTCTAGACGAATCCGCAGTCCCCGCCGAGCCATGCGGAAGCTGCATGGCGAGCCGGGTCTGCGGGCGCCGTTAGGGTAGCAACGGATGAGGGCCGCCGTGGCTGCGGGACATCCCGCAACCGTCGATGCGGGCATCGAGATCCTCGAGGAGGGCGGCAACGCCGCGGACGCGGCCGTGGCGGCGTCGCTGGCCTCGTGCGTGGCCGAAACAGTCATGACCGGGCTGCTCGGCGGCGGACACGCGATCGTGCTGCGCGACGGCGAAGTGAGCACCCTCGACTTCTTCGTCGCCGTTCCGGGGCTCGGCGCGGAGCCGCGCGTCCTCGAGCTCGAGCACCTGGAAGTTCCCTTCGGCGCCGAGCTCGTCCACTACGCGGTCGGCGTCGGCTCCTGTGGAGTGCCCGGCGTACTGGCCGGGCTCGGCGAGCTCTGGCGGCGCGACGGAAGCGTCCCTTGGCCGCGGCTCGTCGAGCCGGCGCTGCGCCTGGCGCGCGAAGGTTCCGACTTTCCGCGGGCGCACGCGGCCTGCCTCGAGATGCTCGCGCCGGTGATGACCATGCGCGAGGGTGGACGGATCTACCGTCGGGACGGGCGGCTCCTCGCCGAAGGTGAGCGGTTGGAGCAGCCTGGCCTCGTCACGGCCCTCGAGGCGGTCGCCGACGAGGGCGCGCGCAGCCCCACCGTCGAGTCCGCGCTGCTTGCTCTCATGGAGCAGCGCGGCGGCCTCGTCACCCGCGACGATCTCAAGGCCTATGCGGCCACGTGGCGCGAGCCCGGCCGCGTCGAGCGCTCGGGCTACGAGTTCACGTCCCGAATCGGCCTGTCCAGCCCGCTCCCGCAGTACAGATCCGTGTCGGGGTCTGACCCCGTCCGGCTCGCCAGGGCGCTCGCAGCGCCGGATCGGGCGGGTGACACGACCAACCTGACCGTCGTGGACGCGGCCGGCGACGCCGTGGTGCTTACGACGAGCCTCGGGCTGGGATCGGGAGACTGGCTGCCCGGGCTGGATCTCCATCTGAACTCGATGCTCGGCGAAGCTGACCTCCTGGTCGGTGACCTCGTCCCAGGGCGGCGGATGGCCAGCATGATGGCGCCGACCTTCGTCTTCGACTCCGCCGGGCTAGCGCTTGCGCTGGGCGCGGCGGGCGGAACGAGGCTTCGAAGTGCGCTCGTCCAGGTCGTCACCGCCGTGCTCGACGACGGCCTGAGCGCCCGAGATGCCGTTGACCGTCCACGGCTCCACCCCGCGGCCGACGTCGTCCACCTCGAGCCGGGGTTCCCCGATGACGCCCAAGAAGCGCTTGGTGCCGCCGGCTTTACGGTTCGTGTCTGGCCTTCGCGCCATCACTACTTCGGTGGGGTCAGCGCCGTCAGCCGGTCCGGCGCCGCAGGCGACCCGCGAAGAAGCGGTTCGGCACGCCACCCCGCGTGATCGGCATCTGCTCGAGGACCCAGCCGACGTAACCGCACTCGGGGCAGCCCGGATTCGCGCTTACCGTTCCCCCTCCGGCCGGCTTCACGTACGAGACGCTGCAACCGAGGCACCGCACGCGCTCGATTCTCGAAAGCGGACGAGGTTTCTCACTGTCGTTGGCTCCCATGTCAGCCAAGATCCCGCAAAGAGCGGAAACTTGCGCCCTGGGAGGGCTCCTACGCGGGCCTGACGGCGGCCCTAGCGGCCTCGACGTCGCGGCCGATCTGCTCGATCAGGTCGCCCTCCGAGTCGAACGACCGCTCCTCGCGCAGGCGCTCCCAGAGCTCGACCACCAGCCGCTGTCCGTAGAGATCGCCCTCGTAGTCGAGCAAGAAGGCCTCGATCCGGCGCTCCTCGCCGCCGTAGTGCGGATTGACGCCGATCGACGTGGCCGTCCGCTTGCCGAGGGCCTCCCCGGCATAGATCCCGAATGCGGGCACGAGGAGGTCCGCCGGGACGGCCAGGTTGGCGGTCGGGAAGCCAAGCGTCCCCCCTCTCGCGTCGCCGGCGACCACCGTTCCCTCGACCTCCACCGGGCGGCCGAGGAGCTTTGCGGCCCGGCCGACCTCTCCTGCGCCGGCGAGCTGACGGATCCGGCTCGACGAGACTCCTTCGACGAGCGGCACCGGCCTCGCGTCGAAGCCGAGCTCTCCGAGAAGCGCGAGATCGCCGGACCGGCCGCGGCCGAAGCGGAAGTTCGCGCCGGCGACGACGACTCTCGCCCCCACGGGCTCGAGGAAGGAACGGGCGAACTCCTCCGGCGTCCTCAGCGCAAGATCGGGCGTGAACGGGACGACGAGCGTCTCGGTCACGCCGAGCGACTCGATCAGCTCGAGCCGCCGCTCCAGCGTCGAGATCAGCTCGACGCGGTTCCCGAGCGCGACCCTGGGGTGAGGATCGAAGGTGACGACGGCTGCCTGCGGTCCGGCGGCGAGCGCCGCGTCGATCACCCACCGGTGCCCGAGATGGACCCCGTCGAACGTGCCGAGGGCGACCGCTCGCTCGCCTCCACCCAGCTCGTGCGGCGAGAACGCGACCTTCACAGGGCCGCAAGCGCCTCGTCGGGCGGCAGGATCCGCGCCGGGTCGGCGTCCTCGACGCTGAACGGCCCGACCTCGGTCCGCCGCAGGCTCGTGCAGTGTCCCCCCAGAGCCTCAGCGATCGACCGCACGTAGGTTCCCGAGCTGACGAGGAGGTCGAGCGTTGCGGTCTGGCCGTCGAACTCGACGAGCCGGAGCTCCCGGACCGTCGAGCGGCGCACCGGCATCTCGACGGCGACGCCGCGCCGGTGCAGCTTGTACGCGCGCTCGCCTCGCACCTTGACCGCCGACGCGGCCGGTACCCGCAGCTCGATCTCGCCCTGCACCTCTTCCAGCCGAAGTGCGAGCTCCCCGGCGTCGGGCGGCTCGCGCTCTTCGACCACGTCGCCTTCGGGATCTCCCGTGCCGGTGCGCGCCGAGAGGTCGATCTCCGTCAGGTACCGCTTGTCCAGGCCGACGAAGCGGTTCTGCTCCTTCGTGAACCGCCCCAACAGCACGAGCAGAAGGCCGGTCGCGAACGGGTCGAGCGTCCCGGCGTGGCCCGCGCGCGCACCGGTGCGATCCCGGAGGTCCCGAACGAGGGCGAAGGACGACGGGCCCGCCGGCTTGTCCACGAGGACGAGCCCGGAGGGATCAAGCCCTCTGGGCGGCACGCGCCTCCGCGTACTGCTCGCGGATGAACTCGACGATCTCAGGGATCTCCTGGGAGGAAGAGAAGCCGGCGGCCTGGCGGTGTCCTCCCCCATCGCCCGAGGCCCGTGCGATCGCCGATACGTCGAGCTCGTCGGAGCTCGAGCGCAGGCTGATCCGCCGAGCGGGCCGACCGGGCGCAGGTGGCTCGCGGATCAGCGCAGCCATGTCGGCGCCCTCCACCGCCCGCAGGAAGTCGATGATCCCCTCAGAGTACGGCTCGGCTGCGCCCACCTCGGCGAAATCGGTCTTCAGGAGGTAGGAGACGACGATCCCGCCGCCCTCGTAGACCTGAGCGCGCTCGAGGGCCCGCGCGAGCAGCTTGAGCTTCGCGAGCTGCACCGACTCGTAGATCGACTGGAAGACGCGATGGACGTCGGCGCCCGCCTCCACGAGCTCGGCAGCGAGCCGGAGCGCCTTGGGCGTCGTGTTCGCGTACTGGAACCGGCCCGTGTCCGTGACGAGCGCGATGTAGATCGCCTGCGCCAGCTCCGGCGTCAGCTCCACGCCGAGCTCGTCGAGGAGGTCGCGGACGATCTCCCCCGTGGACGAGGCGTCGGCGACGACGACGTTGACGCCGCCGAAGCGCGAGTTGTCGTGGTGGTGGTCGACGTTGAGGCCGAGCGGCGCTCGGTCGATCGCCTCGCGCCCGGGTCCGAGACGGCTCTCGTTCGCGCAGTCGAGCGCGAAGAGCACG
>DASZEE010000077.1:0-3292 GCA_035941215.1 Gaiellaceae bacterium | reverse complement strand
GTCCGGCTACCGGCGAGCGATCCCTGGCGGTGGATCAGGCGGCCCGCGAAGTAGACCTCCTGGACGAGGTCCGCGTAGTGCGAGGCCTCGCGCCACCAGTTCCCGGCGTCGCCCTGTGTGTACGGCGTGCTCGAGATGAGGATGAACGGCCGCGCACCGAGCCCCTGGAGGGTCTTCGCGAACACGATGATGTTGTGCCGGTACTGGGCGTTGTTCGCAGTCCACGGGGTCGTCGTGTGCGCGCCGAAGAGCTCGTTGAGCGCCATCCACGGTCGGGAGCAGTCGGCGGAGGCGACCGCTCGGTAGAAGATCCGGTGGGCCCAGTCGATCGTCTCCCGTTCGGACGTCGGCTTTGCCGGCGTCCCGACGCGGCTGTTCATGTACAGGTCGAAGTAGACGGTCTTGGCTCCGGCGGTCCGGAGCTTCGGCGGGTAGATGAAGTTCGAGGCGGCGGCGATGATCCCGGGCCGCGCGAAGCGGTACCAGAAGGGCACGGAGCCGTCGGCGAAATCGACCCAGGCCGTGGCTGCGCCTCTCTTCGGGAGACCGCAGGCGTCGGCAGCCCGCGCCTCCTGTGCGGTTCCGGCAAAGAGCGCGAGCGCCACGACCCCAGCGAGGACAAACTTCCTCACGACTCGCCGTTGTAGCAGACTGAGGTTCAGGTTTTCGAGGTCGCAGCGGCCCGATCGATACGGGCACGCGTCCGATTGACGAACGTCCAGACGCCGTCGGCGTCAGGCATCGTCCCTTCGCGGGCCTCGTACACGCCGAGCGCCCGCGCGACGAGGTCGCCGTCGCCGCTCGATAGCCTCTCGAGCGCCCAGCGCGCGGCCTCGGTCTTGGAGAGGAAGGTGCCCTCGGCGAGATACGCGAGAGCTCGGCACGCGTTCAGGACGCCGTACACGTCCCGCCCGTTCTCCTCGGCCCAGCGAAGGTCACCGGAGATCGAGTCCAGGACGTCCGCAGCCGGGATCTCGGGAAAGACCTCGACGATCGGCACACCTCGGAGACACTCACCGCGCTCCCTGAGGGCCGCGAGCTCTGCCGCGAGATCCTCATTCGTCCGCGAGTACTCAAGCTCGAAGGGCCCGCGCTCGAGCGCGTGCTCGATGCGCTCGCGCCAGCCTTCGCTGAAGTGGAAGTCGAAGGGAGCGGGGTGCCTCCACGGACGGAGGCTCGTCTCGTCGATCACGCTGACCTCGAGCGGATAGGGCCGGTTCGACTCGGTGAGGAGGAGCTTCGCGAGCGCCGCCTTCCTCGCCTCGTCCAACGGCTGCTTGATGACAACGATGAGGTCGACGTCGCTTTGGTCGGGATTGAACGATCCGAGCGCGGCCGAGCCGTGGAGGTAGACGCCGACGAGATCGGTCCCGAGGACGGCTGTGATCTCGTCAGCCACTCGCCTGGCGAATGCCCGCGGCTCCACCGCCTACGGCGTGTTCGGCCGCGCGGGCTGAGGCGGGATCGGGCAGGACACGAACGGCCGCCCGAGGACGAGCGAGCCGAGCTTGTAGATCTCGCAGCCGGTGCAGAATCCCGTGATGGCCGCGAGGAGCGCCAGAACGGCCACGAGCGCCCCGACGACGGCCCCGAAAGTCGCGAACCCCACCGCCCAGACGACCGCCGCGACAGTCAGGAACGCCGCGCCGACCAAGTTCGCGAAGCGCGGCGGTCGCGAGTCCTCCAGCGGACCCTCGCCGAACCGCGGCTGTACGAGCTCGAAGTATGCGAGGCACGGCAGGCAGTAGCGGCGACCGAGGGTCAGCCCGACCACGAGCTGGAGCCCGAGGAGCCCCAGCAGCCACCACCAGCCCATGACGACCGCCAGCGCCGCGAGCAGGCCGATCGTCGCCTGGTTGAAGCGCGGAGCGCGCGAGTCGATCACGTCGAGGTCGCGATAGGGGTCGGCGACTCGTTCGCTCACGGGCATCGCTGCCCCCATTACTACACTCGGCGGGCGTGGCCCGGCACCTGCGAACGATTCTCGTTCTGCTCCTGCTTGCCGGGACGGCGGCCGCATTCGTCGTCACCGAAGAGCTGAAGCTGGAGCCCGACCCGATCGCCAGGCCTCGGATCACGCCGACGTTCTCGCCCACCTGCCGATGCGAGACGCAGACGGCGCAGATCACTTTCCGGCTCCGCCAGCCGGACAGGCTGTCCCTCACGATCCTGGACGAGGGCGGCCAGGTCGTCCGCACGCTGCTCCGGGAGGCGAGCTTCGGCCGAGGCAACCACACATTCGGCTGGGACGGCCGGAACGATTCGGGCGAGGTGGTGCCGCAGGGGAGCTACCGGCCGCGGGTCGAGCTGGACAAGCTCGACCGCGCCATCGAGTTCCCGAGGCGCATCCGCGTCGACACGACGCCTGCCGAGCTGGAGGTCACGCGCCTCAGGCCGCGCGTCGTCTCGCCCGACGGCGACGGGCGGGCTGACGAGCTCACGATCCGGTACCGGTCCTCCGAGCCCGTGAACGCGCTGCTGCTGGTCGGCGGCCGCCAGGAGATCAAGACCGCCCTGCGCCGGACCGGATCGATTGTCTGGTCGCCGCAGGGCCGGCGGCGAGGCCCGTACCGCCTGTCGGTCGCCGCGGTCGACGCGGCCGGAAATCGCAGCCGTCCGACCCAGTCGTACGACGTCCGGATCCGGTACGTCGACATCGCTGCCGAGGTGATCCGCGCCCGGCCTCGGGCCGGTTTCTCCGTCCGCGTCTCGACGGATGCCCGGCGCTACTCGTGGCGGCTGGGCCGCCGCGTCGGGTCTGCGCGGGTCCGCATCTTGCGGCTCCGCGCGCCTGCGACACCGGGCCGCTATCCGCTCGTGGTCGAGGTTCACGGCCGGCGCGATGCCGCCCTCGTGGTGGTGCGCACACCATGAACGGCAACCGGATCTTCGCGATCGCCGGCATTGCGCTCGCCACTGCGATTCCAGGCTTCCTCGCCGGCGTCTGGCTCCACGAGGAGTCGACGATCGAGTACAAGCGCGGCTCGTCCACCGAGGAGTTCGTGACGACGCAGAAGGCGAAGGCGCCCGAGGCACCTCGGCCGCGCCGGGTCGTCCTCCGCCTCCCCTGGCCGACCTACGGTCTGCGCGTCCAGCGGACGCACACCTCGTCCGACTTCAGGCTCCGCCCGCCCTTCCGGCTGCGCTGGACGTTCAAGGCGGGCCATGTGCTCGAGTTCCCGCCCTCGATCGCCTACGGCCGCCTCTACGTCGCGCAGCAGCGCGGGCGGTTCTACGCCTTCCACCACCGCACGGGCAAGGTCGTCTGGCAGCGGCGGTTCAACCACTGCTC
>DASZEE010000076.1:0-3947 GCA_035941215.1 Gaiellaceae bacterium | reverse complement strand
CGCCTCGGTCCAGGCGTGCGAGGCCGTCGCCGCGCCGACGCTGCCGAGGTACCCGCTGACGTAGCGAGCGGGGAGGCCGACGTGGCGGCACAGCGAGATCAGCACGTGCGCGAAGTCCTGGCAGACGCCGCTCCCTCCGGCCAGCACCTCGGCGACGGAGCTGTTCACGGTCGTGGTGCCGATCCGGTACTCGAGGCGCCCGCGCACATGGTCGGCCGCGCGGGTGAGGAAGGCGAGTGCGCTCGTCTCCCGATCCTCGGCGAGCAGGGCCTCGGCGAGCGCGGCCGAGTCATCTCCGAGCGGGATGTACGCGCTCGGGCCGAGGAACTCGGCGTGTTCATCCGCCAGCGCCTCGTTTCCCACGAGCGCCCGGAGCGAAGGCGACGCGTCCGACTCGCCCTCGGCCGGGCCGGCGAGCGGGTCGTCGGCGCCCGCGTGGGTGACGACGTCGCTCGTCGCCTCGATCACGAGGCGGTCGTGCAGGTAGGCGACGCCGAAGTCGTGGACGGCGTTGCCGTAGTAGTCCCGGAACGAGATCGTGGTCGCGGGCGGCTCGATTTGGAGGTCGAAGTCGAGCAGGGTCTGGGTCGCGCAGGCAAACGGCTGCAGCCGCACCTCGTTGAAGCTCTCGAAGACCTCGCTCGCGTAGCGGTAGCTCGTCCGGTGGCGGATCCGGTATCTCACGCCATCATCGCCTGTGCGGTCAGAGGCCGGTGGGCGAAGAACTCGTCCTCGACACTGTCGCCGATGCGATAACAGCGGCGTTGGATGTCGAGCAGGGAAGTGTGCAGGCCGGGATCGAGCAGGTCGTCGAGCCGCTGATAGGCGAACTCGGCGTGCAGCCGGCCCACCTGCCGGCGTGCCTCGCTCTCGGTGCCCGAGCCAGGCATCGGCTCGGAGCCGTTGTAGGCGGGGGCCTGCTCGCTGATGTGGGCGAGGGCGGCGTCGACCTGCCCGATCGAGAACCGGATCGAACGCGGCAGGACGGCCGAGAAGATGAGCAGCTCGATCACCGCGCTCGGCTGGATGCCTCTGCTCTCGATGCGGTGGTACGACTCGTAGGCCGACAGCGAGCGTAAAAGCGTGGCCCACGGCTGCAGGTCGCGAGCTGCGGCGGCCAAGGCGAAGCGGTCGCCGCTCTCGGCGTCGTCGCCGACGAGCAGCCGGTAGTTCACATCGAGGGTGCGAGCCGTCCACTCCGCTCGCTCCAGGAACTTGCCTGCCTGCAGGAAGTACCAACCCTCCTCACGCGGCATCGTCGAGTCGGTGATCCCCTGCAGCAGCTGGCTGAACTCGACGACCGAGCGGCACAAGCGTGTGGCGCTCTCCGCGCCTGACGCCGCACGGCGCCGTTGGGCCGGCCTTGTGACCTCGAGGTGGTAGCGGTTGAGCGCCTCCCACATCTCGGTGGCCACCTGGTGGCGCATCGTGCGCGCGTTGTCGCGTGCCCGGGTGATGCATTCCACGATCGAGTTCGCGTCCTCGGACGAGAAGATCAAATGCAGGGGCACGGTCTCCTCGTCCGCAGCCGGGCCGTCAGGCGGGAAGGCCGGGCCCTCGCCGACGATGTCGATCAGCGCCGACCAGTGGCGGTCACGGCGAGACTCCGCCTCCGTGGTCGAGCCCATTGCGAGGGTGTGGTGGAAGGTCGCCTCCGTGAGACGAGCCGTCTGCTCGGCGCGCTCGACGTAGCGGCCGATCCAGTAGAGGGACTGCGCCATGCGACTCAGCATCTGGCCGTTCTCCTCACCGCAGCACCCAGGTGTCCTTGCTGCCGCCGCCTTGGCTCGAGTTGACGATCAGCGAGCCGCGCGTGAGCGCGACCCGGGTCAGGCCGCCGGGCAGCACAGTGATCCCGTCGGGCCCGCTCAGCACGTACGGCCGCAGATCCACGTGACGCCCCTCGAGCGTGCCCGAGGCGCCCTCGTCGGCCACGAACGTCGGATGGCGCGAGAGCGGGATCATCGGCTGCGCGATGTAGTTGCGCGGGTTCGCGACGATCCGGCGACGGAACTCCTCGATGTCGCGCTCGTCGGCGAGCGGCCCCATCAACATCCCGTAGCCGCCGCTCTCGTTCGCGGGCTTGACCACCAGCGAGTCGAGGTTGTGCAGCACATGGTCGAGTTGCTCCGGATCGCTCGGTAGGAACGTCGGCACGTTGTCGAGAATCGGCTCCTCGTCGAGGTAGTAGCGGATGATCGCGGGGACGTACCGGTAGAGCACCTTGTCGTCCGCGATGCCCGTGCCGATCGCGTTCGCAAGTGTGACGTTGCCGGTGCGGACGGCGCCGAGCAGCCCAGCGACCCCAAGCATCGAATCGGAGCGGAAGGCGAGCGGGTCGAGGAACTCGTCGTCGACTCGGCGGTAGATCACGTCCACCTGTCGCCGTCCCGACGTCGTACGCATGTAGACGCGGTTGTCGAGGACGAAGAGGTCGCTGCCCTCGACGAGCTCGACCCCCATCTGCTGCGCCAGGAAGGCATGCTCGAAGTACGCCGAGTTGAAGATGCCGGGAGTCAGCACCACCACGGCCGGCCCGCTGGCGGCGCCCGGGACGGCGCGTCGCGGCGAGAGCCCGCCGAGGTTGTCGAGGAGCTTCCCCGCATAGGAGTCGACGGGGCGAACCCCGAGCTCAGCGAACCAGTCGGGGAAGGCCTGGGTCATGATCTGCCGGTTCGCCAGAACGTAGGAGACGCCGCTGGGTGATCGCAGGTTGTCCTCGAGCACCATCCAGCGACCGTCCTGGCCGCGGATCAGGTCGCTGCCCGCGATATGGATGTACTGGTCGTCGGGAACGTCGATGCCGACGACCTCGCGCCGAAAATGACCCCCCAGGACGACGAGGCGGCGCGGCACGATCCCGTCTCGCAGGATCTCCTGCCCGTGGTAGACGTCGTGGACAAAGCGGTTCAGCGCCCGTATGCGCTGTTGGAGGCCCGCCTCGACCACCGCCCACTCGTCTGCCGGCACGATGCGCGGGATGGGGTCGAACGGCAGGATGCGCTCGGTGCCCTGATCCCCGTCGGCGTAGACGGTGAACGTCACACCGCGGTGCAGGAACGACCGGTTGGCGAGTTCCGCCGCGCGCCGCAGGCCGGGGCCGTCCATCGACGCGATCTCCGCGACAAGCTCGGCGTAGTGCGCCCGCGGCACCGCGACGCCATTCGGGCCGTGCTCGAACGCCTCGTCGTAGAAGCCGCCGGTGTCGTAGCCGTCGCGGAGCATGCCGTCGGGTGCCGACCGCGGCATCGCCGGCCTCGTCGAACCGCTACCTCGCCGAGCTCCGCTCAAGCCAGCTCCTGGAACAGAAAATAGCGCTCCGAGCCGGGCCAGGCGAAAAGATGGAGCTGGTGGTGCAGCTCGTCCACACCGACCACCGGGACACGTTCGAGCTGCTGGCCGCCACCGGGGTCCGCCGCTCGGAGCTGCTGGCGTTCGAGGGCAGCACCTCCACCTCGACGGCGAGCATCCCTACGTCAGCGTCCGCCAGCGGGTGCGCCGCCAGCGCGGCAAGGGGTTCGTCCTGGGCCCGCCGAAGTCGCGGCACTCGAGGCGCGACCTCCCGATCCCGGTCGACCTGGCCGACCGTCTGACGCGCTGTCAGACGCTCCCTGACCGGCCGGTGTTCACGTCCAAGACGGAGGGCTGCTCGACCCGGACAACCTGGCCGAGCGGGTGCTGCGGCCGGTGTGCGAGGAGGCAGGGTGAACTGGGCGGGCTTCCACACGTTCCGCTACGCGGTGGCCTCACGGCTGTTCGACGGCGGTCGCAACGTCGTGCAGGTGCAGTGGTGGCTCGGCCACCACTCCCCGAGTTTCACGCTCGATTGCTACGTCCACTTGCTCCCGTCCGGGCTCAGGGCACACACGGTTGCCGTCCCGTCGTCGGGTCGGGTACGTTTTGGACATGGCGAAGACCAAGCAGAGCAAGAGGCTCTACAGCCGGAT
>DASZEE010000075.1:0-3572 GCA_035941215.1 Gaiellaceae bacterium | reverse complement strand
CATCCAGTCGTCGAAGCTCACGCGGGGATCCTAAGCCTCCAGACGGGCTTCCCGCCCGATTGCTTCAACTGCGCGACGCGCATCGAGTTGCCGCTGAATTTCCGTGACGTGGCCGTCTCTGACCCCGCCGATGAAAGTCCGCAAGGCCGGTGCGTCACTGGTGCGTCATCGCGCCGATTCGCGGGACGCGGTTGGTGCCTCAGCTGGCTAAGCTAGGCGTCTTGCCGACGTAGCTCAGCTGGTAGAGCACTTCACTCGTAATGAAGGGGTCCCCGGTTCGAGTCCGGGCGTCGGCTTCGCTAACGCGGGTCGGTCACCTCGGCGATGCGCCGCGGAACCCCCTCCTCTTTCCGGACCACGTCGTAGCCCTCGTGATGCGCCACGACGCTCTCGACGTCGGGGATCTCGTGCCCAGGAACGATTGCGAAGTGCGTGGCGTCCGCGCGGATAGCATCGTACTCCGACGCGCTCATCGAGATCTTCTCGGCGCAGTCGCCCTGGCCGCACTCGCAGACCAAAACGAGCTCGCCGGTCAGCTGCTCGAAGGTTTTGTTGAGCTCCTCGATTCGTTCATTCGCTTCGCGAAAGACCGCCTCGTTCAAGCCGATACGGCGTTGCCGCTCGTCCATGCTTCGACACTACTCCTCCGCAGCGGCCGGCTGGCGGCTTTCGTCGGCACTCCGCTCGTCGAGAGCCTCGGCGATATCGCCGGCAAGGCCGACCTTCTCGACAATCGAATACCCATCTCGTTCCTCAACCACCACCGCTGCGCCTTGAGATGCGGCCACGTGGCCCGGGATGTTCAGGAAGTGACGAGAGTCCGCGCGAATCTCCTCGTACTGCTCCAGCCCGAGTCGAACGATCGCCGAGCAGCCGGGATCGGAGCATTCGCAGATGAACGGGACCGGCATGTCGACCCCGTAGGAGCCGGCCGCTGCGCTGATGCGCTCGTTCGCCTCGCGAAAGGTCGCATTGTTCCGAGCGATCCGCTCCTCCATCACGTGATCCACCACTTCACTCCCTTCGCGCCGCGACTTCCTCTCACCTCTGCCCTCAAGGGCACCCAACACAAACGTGCCCTCAGGTCACACGTCCATCCGGTCGCGCCGACTCAGCAGCTCTGGCTGTCGGACGATGACCGTCGCGCGGCGCAGCTCGACGACTCCTCGGCGCTCCAGGTCGCGGAGGACGCGGTTGGTCGTCGCCCTCGAGGTTCCCGCGAGCTCCGCGAGCTGCTCCTGCGCGAGCGGGATCTCGCCGCCGTAGAGCTCGCCGAGCTCGGAGACGCGCCGCACGACGCGGGTGTCCGCGGGGAGGTAGTAAGCCTCCGTCAGCTGCTCGGAAAGCCGGCGCACCCGCTCTCCAAGGATCCGGACGAGCAGGCCGTCGATGCTCGGGTGCTCGCGCCGAAGGCGCTCGAAGTCGCCGACGAGCACGGAGCGCGTCTCCGCCCGCTCGAGCGCCGCGACCGTCGCGGAACGCTGGGCACCCTCACGGGCGACGAGCGCGAGCTCGCCGAAGGCGTCGCCGGGGCCGCGGACGCCGAGGAGCGCGGTCGAGCCGAGCGGCGTCGTGATTCCCACGGCGAACCGGCCGCTGGCGATCAGGTGGAGGCAGTTGGCGGGATCGCCGCGATGGAACACGATCTCGCCGCGGTCGAAGGTTCTCCGGCGGGCGATCGCGAGCAGGCGCCGCACATCCTCCTCGGGGATCCCGTCGAACAGCTCCCACTTCATGGGTCTGTCACGAGTTTGACACTCGCTGCGTCGTGCGCGTGAACGACACGGCGCACGACCACTCCTACGGTGGCCTCATGGCAGGCATCACCGGAGAAGGAGGCGAAGTCATGAGGCGCAAGAAGCGTGTCGCGATCTTCCGGATCGCGCTTGCAGTAGGAGTGGTCGCCGTGTTCATGCCGACGGTCGCACAGGCGAAGCCGCTCCCGGGGGCCCCGGAGAGCCACGAGCAGGGCGTCCCGGTGTACGTGACGGGCTCGCAGAGCCCCGACGACCGCAAGTTCGAGCGGACGGCGGGTGAGATCGTCGTGATCCCGTACCTGAGCCACGGACAGGGCGACGCGGTGGCCGCGGGCCGCATCGTGGGCTCCGACGATCGCAGGTTCGAGCGCACGGCAGGCGCTTCGGAGCAGCAGATGGTCGTTCCGTATCTCAGCCAGGGCCACGGCGTGACCTCGGCCGAGTTGGGCTTCGCGGCCTCCACGAGCTCGGATGATCGGCCGTACTCGCGGGCGCCGACCCTCGAGACGGCTCCGATGACGAGCGACGACGGCATCAGCATCGACGTCAACCCGTACGTCGTCACCGGCTTCGGTCTCGCGCTCCTGCTGCTGGCGGGCGGCATGGGCATCGCGATCCGGCAGAGCCGGAAGACGAGGCTCTCGCCGGCCTGAGGCGGGGAGCCGCGGAGAAGGGCGGGCCGCTGGGGGCCCGCCCTTCGCATGCTCACGACCGCCGGAAAGGAACGCGCTCGTAGAGCCTCTTCGCCGTCTTCGACCGCTTCGCCGCCCGACGCATGCGGATCCCGCCGATGAGCGCGTCCTTTGCGGCCCGGCCTCGAAGCGTTCGCTCGAGGCCGACTCCCTCGTAGACCGGCTCGAAGCGGTCGGTGAACCGTCGCTTGTGCTCCGCGGCGGTTCCGAGAAGCTCGACGCGCCTGATCCCCTCCGACGCCGAGGCCTCGAGCGACTGGAGCTTGGCTTCCGCGCCGAGGCCGTAGCGAGCATAGGCGGGGTCGAACGCCATGGTCAGCCCGTAGGCGCGGCCGGCGAGCTGCAGATAGAGCGAGAAGGCGACCGCGCGACCTTCCAGCCGAATCGTCGAGATCCGGGTCACGTCCTCGTCGGCCAGGCGAAGGAGCGCGGCGCGGTGGAAGCGCTTCCCGGTTTCCGTGATGAAACCCGACGGATCGCGGCGGCCGTGCCAGCGCAGCGCGTGGACCCGGAACGCCTCCTCGAGCGCCGTCGCGATCTCCTCGCGGCCACGTGCGATCGCGCACTCGACGGTGCCGAGACGCTCGAGCTGGCGCATGCGCCGTCGCCGCTCGCTCCGGGCCTTCGACGACAGTCGCGCGGTGTAGACGGCGTCCCAGCTCCCGCCGAGATCGAACACCGGCGCATCGAGCCGCTCGACGAGTCGGAGCGAGCCCTGCGGCAGAGCCGCGACGAGCCTGCTCGATCCCGGCAGGCCGAAGAGGTCGGCGAAGTCGTGCTCGCCCGCCATCGCGCGCTCGGCCAGCCCGGCGGCGACCGCCGAGGCATCCTCACCGGGAGCGACGAGCGCGTCCCCGAGGATCGCCCACGTTCCGCCGACGAACTCGCTGACGCGGAGGCCGAGACGCCGCCGTGTGCAGAGCGGCAGCGCTCCGACCAGGCGATCTCCCCGGTAGGCGACGTGGACGGTGAGCTCCGCGCCGCGTCCGTAGTGACGCCACCACTCGACGAGCCAGGAGTGGAGGAGGAACGGGCTCGGCCGTGGCATCGCGCGGACGAGGTCGTCCCACGATTCGCCGGCGAGCTGCGCGAGTCCGGCCTCGGAGGAGACGGTCTCGACGCG
>DASZEE010000074.1:0-10880 GCA_035941215.1 Gaiellaceae bacterium | reverse complement strand
TCGGGCGACCAACGCGGCTGGAATGCGCTGTCAAGGACCTTCCGTTGCCCCGACCCGTCCGCGTCGACGGTCCAGACGTCGGTGACGGCGCATCCGGACCCCGACACCGGAGTGCAGGCGGCGTAGTCCCAGACCATGTAGGCGAGCCGCCGGCCGTCCGGCGACCACTGGGGCCAGACCTCCCGCTGGGGATAGAGATAGAGGTCCCTGCCCTCGCCACTGGTCAGCCTTCGTTGCCCGCTCCCGTCGGCGTTCATCACCCAGATCGTCGACCTCATCGCCTCGTTTCGCACGTATGCGATCCGCCGCCCGTCGGGGGACGGCGTCGGCGACCACTCCGCTGCCATCGCCGTCCTGGTCAGGTTTCGGTGCCCCGCGCCGTTGCTGCCGACGACGAAGATCTCGCCACGCGGCGGGAGCGGCGCCGCGGCTCCCGCGCCTCCGGCGAGCGCGAGAACGGCGACGGCTGCGAGCGGAGCGACACGCACGTCGCCAACGTAGCCCCGCATCGTTAGGACTTTGTGGCCTCTATCCGCCGATCTAGCCGCACGACGACATCGAGCGGTCCTCGCAACCCGCGCCCAATCGCAAGGGTTCGACTGCGTTGCCGCTGCAGAGAGTCGCGCGTGGATCGCATGGTCCAACACACGAGGACTAAGTGTCTCCCGGCGGCCACTCAGGGTCTCGCCGGGGTCAGCATCGCCACAAGCCTCGTAGAAACGGCTCTACCATGAGGGTTCGCGCACACCGACCGCCGGGCTTCTAATCCGCCGGTCGCAGGTTCGAATCCTGCCGGGCGCGTGCGGTTTCCGAGTTACGTGTCGACGTCGGGGTCGAGCTCGTCCGCCTTGCGTGCTCGCGCCTCCGCAGCTTCGCGTTCGCGGCGTGCGCGATCTGCCTGCTCCTGCGCCTCCGCCTCCCGCTGCTGCGCCTCCTGCGCCTGCTCGTCAGCCCCGCGCCGAAGCTCGTGGGCCTCTTCGCGACGCTCCTCGCGCTTCCGTTCGCGTGCACGGCGGCCGCCGAACAGTGCGACGGCGAGCACGACGATCGCGGCGATCACGATCAGCACGATGATCCAGGTATCCATGCTGCGTCACCTCCCCGCTCGGCGAGGTGCGCAAACTACGCAGCGAGCGACTAGCCGCGGGAGCCGAAGTCGGCCGTCACGATCGTGACCGGCCTGCCCCGGTACTCGCCCGGCGCGCGGGCGAAGAAGACCGCGCCGATCCCCACCTCGCGCCAACCGCGCGAGAGGATGTTCTGCCGGTGCGGCGGGCTGTTCATCCATTCGCGGACCGCAAAAGAGGCGTCGTATCTGTCGCTGCCCCAGAGCAGGTTCTCGCCGACGGTCCAGGAGTTGAAGCCCCGCGAGGGATAGAACCGCTCGATCCGGCGCCAGAAGGGCGTGCCGGTGAGCGAGTCGTGCTCGAAGTACCCGCGGCGTCCCATGTCCCGGGAGTGGAAGACGGCCGCCGAGTGAAGGCTGCGGTTCAGGCGGAGCGGCCGGAGACCGCGCGACCGCCGGACGATGTTCATCCGAGCGACCACCGAGACTTCCAGCGCCGCCATTGCCGCACGAGCCCCGCTTCGTTGAGGAGCGGTCGTGCGCGCCGGCTTGGCCGCCGAGGCAGTGCTCTTCAGCTGCGCGCGGACGAGAGTCCGGACCCCCTGCGAAACCGCCGCGTCCCCGCGTCCGACGGCGAATGCCGATGCGAGCGCGACCACGGCCAGCACCAGTGCCGGACCCCTCCACATTCCCTCGACATCGGCTTGAGCATCCCAACCGGCCTCCCCCAAATGGGGGATCTCGTACGGCTTTTAAATGGGGGCGGCCTCACGCGAACCGCGTTCGCGACGGCCGCGGAGCCAGGCAAGGAACAGCACCTGGATCGTCCCTGCGACCGGGATCGCGGCGAGCGCGCCGAGGATGCCCGCGATCTTCGCCCCGATCAGCACGGAAACGAGGATCGCGAGCGGCGACAGCTGCACGGTCCGGCTGTAGACGAGCGGCTGAAGGACGTGGTTCTCGATCTGCTGGTAGACGATCATGAAGACGAGCACGATGATCCCCGCCGGGATCGAGGTGAGGAACGCGACGGCGGTGAGGATGATCGCGGCGAGCGTCGCGCCGGCAAGCGGAATCAGGTCGAGGATCGCCACGAGCAGGCCGAGCGCGACCGCGTACGGGACGTCCAGGATCAGCAGCACGATCGTCGAGCTGACGCCGGCGATCACGCTGATCAGCAGGTTTCCGGTCACGTAGCCGCCGACCGTCCGGTAGATGTCGTAGCCGATCCCGCGCCACTTCTCCTGTGAGCCCTCCGGGAGCAACCCGTAGAAGCGTTCCATCCACTTCGGGCCTTCCAGGAGCATGAAGAAGGTCATGAACGCGATCGTGACGACGGCGACGATGAACGTGATCACGCTCTCGGTGATCGCGAGCGCAGTGCCGGACAGACCGAGAACGCTCGTGGCGCCGCCGTCTTGGACGGACTCGCGCACGCGCTCCTCGATCTCGTAACGCTCGACAAGCTCGCCCAGCTGGCCGCGTCCCGCCGTGACGTCGCGGACGTAGTCCGGCAACTCGTCCGCGAAGCCCGTGGCCTCGTCGACGAGGGTCGGGATGAAGAGCGAGCCCGCGGCGACGATCACGCCGAGCGCGAGCAGCGACGTGATGGCGGTCGCAAGTCCACGGCGCAGGCCGCGCCTCTCGAACGCCTCCACGGCCGGGTTCAGCGCCAACGTCAGGAAGATCGCGACGATGATCCACGTGAGCACCTGGCGCGAGATCCATGTGATGTAGAGCAGGAGAAGGAAGCCGAACGTGATCCCGAGGACGGCGAGGATCGTCGTCGGGCGAATGCGAACGATCCGCTCTTCGGCGGGCACCGGGCAAGGATCGCGGGACGGTCGGACGTTTCGGTGGGCCGCGGCATGGTGAAATGCGCGGCATGAGCCTTCGCGGGAGCCCGATCGAGCAGGAGGCCGAGCTGCCCGACGGCCGGGTCCTGCTCGTGCGGGTCGGGGTGCCGACCGACTCCTACATCCCGCGGCGGGAGATCGACACGGTCGCGATCGAGCTCCTCGAGGACGGCGAGGTGGCTGCGTCCGTCAACACCGTGCTCGGCCCCGAGCACGAGAGCGAGGCCCGCGCGCTCGTCCGGCAGGTGGCCGCCCAGCTTGCGTCGGGCGACCTGGAGCCGACGGCGGGAGCGCTCGAGCCGCTCGCGGACACGATCCAATGAGGCGGGCGACCCTTCACACGAGTGAAGGAGCCATCGAGCTCGAGCTGTACCCGGTCGAGGCGCCGAAGACGGTCGAGAACTTCGTGAAGCTCGCCCGCGACGGCTTCTACGACGGCGTCATCTTCCACCGCGTGATTCCCGACTTCATGATCCAGGGCGGCGACCCGACCGGGACCGGCATGGGCGGTCCGGGGTACGAGTTCGAGGACGAGTTCAACGAGCACCGCGTCGTCCGTGGCGCGCTGGCCATGGCGAACGCCGGCCCGAACACGAACGGGAGCCAGTTCTTCATCGTCACCGCCGAGGCGACGCCGTGGCTGGACGGGAAGCACACCGTCTTCGGTCAGGTCACGTCCGGGATGGACGTGGTCGACCGGATCTGCGAGGCCGAGCGGGACGACAACGATCGCCCGGCGAGCCCGGTCGCGATCCAGCGCGTCGAGCTTCCCGAGGATGCTTAAGCGGGCGGCGGGAATCGAACCCGCATAACTAGCTTGGAAGGCTAGGGCTCTACCATTGAGCTACGCCCGCGCCGAACTAGCGTAGCGCCCGATCTCCCGCCCCGATCCCTACTCCTGGACCGTCCACCCCGAGGCGACGCTCGGCATCGCCGCGCTCGTGCTCGGGTACGTCCTGCTTACACGCAGCGTGCGGGTCGAGCGCTGGCGCGCCGCGTCCTTCGGGGCCGGCTGCCTGCTCCTGCTCGCCACCGCAGTCACGCCGCTCGAGGCCCTGAGCTACCACCTGCTGTCGATGCACCTGCTCCAAAACGTCATCCTCGCCGAGTGGGCGCCGGCGCTGCTCGTGCTGGGCATCCCGCCGTCGGTCGCCGGACGGCTCGGGCGCATCCCGGCCGTCCGGCAGCTGACCCGCCCGCCGGTCGCGCTCGGCCTCTGGCTCCTCGTCTACTTCGTGTGGCACCTGCCGCCCGCGTACGACACGGCGCTCGAGCACCCTGCGACCCTGCTCCACCTCGAGCACGCCATGTACCTCGCAGCCGGCGCGCTCCTCTGGTGGCCCGTGCTCCAGGACGCGCCCCACCATCTCTCGAATGCCGCACGGGCTCTCTACCTCTTCGTCGCGTTCATCCTCGCGAGTCCGATCGGGCTTCTGCTCGCGCTCGCGCCCGAGGCGGCCTACGACTACTACGTCGAGGGCGGTGGGCTCTGGGGCCTCGGCGCCCACTCCGACCAGCAGCTCGCGGGCGTGACGATGGCCGTGGAGCAGGCGATCGTCTTCTTCGCGGTCTTCGCGATCTTCTTCTTCCGGTTCCTCGCGGACGAGGAACAGGTGAGGTCTCCGGCCGGAACGAAATAGGCCGCTCGGCCTATTGCAATCCACCGGTCTGGCTGCGACGGTGTCAGTACAGGTCCCCGTGCCGCGACTTGCCCCTTTCCAGCAAGACCTCGTCCAGGAAACGCTCCTTGGAGAGGCGCTCGAGCACGCGCCGGTCGGGGCGATCGTCCTCGACGAGGAGGGCAGGTATCTGGCGGTGAACAGGCGCGCGTGCGAGTTGGCGGGCTATACCCGGGAAGAGCTCCTCGACGGCGGCGCCAAGGCCATCGCATTCGAGCCGCAGCTCCTTCCCGACACCGTCGCGCACATGGCGGGCGGTTACCTCCGACCCGGGGTCACTCGGCTGAAGCGCAAGGACGGTACGCCGGTCACCTGCGAGTACCAGCTCGGCGCGACCCGCAGCGGCGGGCTGCCGTTCTTCGTCGTGGTCTTCTGGGAGCAGGGCGAGACAGCACGCTAGTCGGGACGCCCGGATTCGAACCGGGGACCTCCTGCTCCCAAAGCAGGCGCGCTACCAGGCTGCGCTACGTCCCGCCCCTCAGAGTGTAGAGCCGAGGCCCGGATAGGCTCGCGGCGTGACCCGCCGGCCCGCGCTGGGATACGCGATGGTGCTCACGGCGGCGACGCTCTGGGCGCTGAACGGGGCGGTTTCGAAGGTCATCCTCCAGTCGGGCGGCGTCACCTCGGAGCGGTTGACGGAGGTGCGCGCGACCGGAGCGTTCCTGCTCCTCTTCGCGGTGCTGGTCGTCTGGCGGCGCTCGACGCTTCGCGTGCGCCTCGGGGAGCTGCCGTTTCTCGCCGTCTTCGGCATCGCCGGCCTCGCGTTCGTCGCCTGGTTCTACTTCGTGGCGATCGAGCGCCTGGAGATCGGCATCGCGCTGCTCATCCAGTACGTCGCGCCGGTGCTCGTCGCGCTCTACGCACGCTACGTCCTGCACGAGCCCGTGCGGCGGCGGATCTGGGCGGCGCTTGCGCTCTCCATCGTCGGCCTTGCGTTGCTCCTGCAGCTCTGGCAGGGCCTCGAGCTGGACGGGATCGGTGTGCTCGCCTCCGTCGGGGCAGCGATCACCTTCGCGCTCTACATCCTCATGGCCGACCGCGGGATCCGTCGTCGCACATCGTCCTCGCTGCTCGCCTACGGGTTCCTCTTCGCCGCGCTCTTCTGGGCCGTCGTGCAGCCGTGGACGAGCTTTCCGTGGCACCTGCTCGACGACAGCGTGTCGCTCCTCGGCCGACTCGAGTCGATCGAGCTGCCCGTCTGGCTGCTGATGTCCTGGATGGTCGTCCTCGGAACGATCGTGCCGTTCGGGCTGCTGGTCGCCGCGCTCCGGCACGTCAGCCCGACGCGCGCGGGGATCCTGGCGATGTTCGAGCCGGTCGCGGGCACCGTCATCGCCTACGCGTGGCTGCGCGAGGAGCTCGACCCGATCCAGCTCGTAGGGGCTGCAATCGTGCTCTGCGGGATCGGATTGGCCCAAACCGCCCGGTAATTCTGCTCGTAACTGGTGTTTTCTCAGAAATGGCAACGCTCTGTCTCGTCCTTGTGGCAGACTGCTCCGCCGAGTGGTGAGGAGCCGCACACTTCTCGCCCTGGTCGTCGGGGGGACAGCGTTTCTGGCTTCGTCGCCGGGGGCACAATCGTCCGACCTGGTGGATCAGGCACAGCTGTCGGGTCAGGAGGCGAGCCTCCTGCAGGCGATCAACCGGGCCCGCGCCAGGCACGGTGCGCCACCGCTTCGCATCGCGTCACCGCTCCAGCGCGCGGCCCGCTCGCACTCGAACGCGATGCTGCGCACGGGCACCTTCGATCACGGGAACTGGTACTGGCGCCTGCGCCGGCACGGAGCCCGGGGGCGAACGCTCGGTGAGACGATCGCGTGGGGCGTCGGGAGCGACGGAACCGCCGGCGCGATCGTCCGGATGTGGCTCGGTAGCCCGCCGCACCGCTCGACGTTGTTGCGCCGCGGCTTCCGCTACGTCGGAGTGGGTGTCGCGACGGGGTCGTTCAGTGGTTTCGGCGGCGCCAGCGTCGCCACAGCCGACTTCGCCGGCCGGTAGCCCTACTCCACCAGGAGCGTCCGGAGCTCCGCGATCTTCTCTCGCCGCAGCTCGTCTCGCTCGCCGCGCCGCACACGGTCGAGGAGCCGTTCGACGCCCGACGCGAGCTCGACGGGATTGAACGGCTTCGTGATGTAGTCGATGCCGCCGAGCTCGAGGCCCTTCGCGCGATCGCGAAGCTCGGCGCGGGCGGTCAGGAAGATCAGCGGGATGTGGCTCGTGCCCTCGTCCTCCATGAGGCTCTCGGCGACCCGCCAGCCGTCCATGCCGGGCATCATCACGTCGAGAAGGATCACGTCCGGCAGCTCCGCCCGTGCCGTCTCGACACCGGCGATGCCGTCTGGCGCCTCGAGCACCTCGATGTTCTCGGCCTCGAGGTTCACACGGCAGAGCAGCCGAATCGGCGCCTCGTCGTCGACGACGAGAACCCGGGTCCGCGCTCTCTCCACTCCGGCGGCTATACCCGTTCCTCCGTGACATCAGTCACGATCACGGGCAGCTCGAGGACGAAGCAGCCCCCTGCCCCGGTGTCGGAGTCGACCCAGACCCGGCCGCCCATCGCGCTCGCGAGCCCCCGAGCGATGAACAGCCCGAGGCCCGTGCCGCCGGTCGCCTGGCCCGTCGCCTCGGCGCGGTAGAACTTCCTGAAGATCCGCTCCCGCTCGCCCTGGGGGACGCCGGAGCCTTCGTCCACGACCCGCACCTGGACGGCGTCGTTCGTCTTGCGGGCGGCAACAGTCACGGTCCCGCCGGTCGGAGAGAACTTCAGGGCGTTGTCGACGAGGTTGGCGAGGATCTGCCGGACCTTGTCCCGGTCGGCGGATGCATCGAGCGGCTCCTCCGGAATCTCGATCACGAACCGGCGCCCGTTCGCCAGCTCTCGCTCCGCGTTCTCGACCACGTCCGAGACCACTTCCCGGAGATCGGTCGGCGCGAACTGCACCTGGAGGTCGCCGGCTTCCAGCCGCGCCACGCTCAGAAGCGCGTCGACGATGCCGGTCAGGCGCTGCGCCTCCGTTGCGATGTAGCCGAGGAAGGTTCGCCGCTCCTCGTCGCCGAATGCGACGTCTTCGCGCAGGAGCGTCTCGGCGAAGCCGTAGATCGAGGTCAGCGGCGCGCGCAGCTCGTGCGAGACGGTGGAGACGAAGCCGGACTTGAGCTGTTCGACGAGCCGGTCCGAGGACACGTCCCGGAAGGCGTAGATGCGGCCGGAGACCGCGCCGGCCGGATCGCGCATGACGGCCTCGCTGACCGAGAGCCACACCTCGTCTTCCCCGCGGCGAATCTGGATCAGGCCGCGGCCTTCCGCGGAGGTCTCGTCCGGCTCGAGGCTTCGCTGGAGCACATCGGCGGGGGTCCGGCCCATCGCCTCCGCTGCGGGAACATCGGTGATCTCCTCCGCGGCGGCGTTCCAGAGCACGACGCATCCCTCGCGGTCGACCGCGACGATGCCGTCTGCGACGTTTCCGAGGATTGCCAGGCTGCGCTCGCGCTCGAGGAGGACGCGCTGGTAGAGCTCGGCGTTCGAGAGGAACGCGGAGACGTTTCCGGCCAGCGCCGCCAGGGCCTCGACCTCCTCCTCGCGCCATGAACGTGCCTCCCGCGCGTACACGGCTAGCACTCCGTGGACGTTTCCCTCCGCGCCGAGCAGCGGCGCACCGAGATACGCGGCATAGCCGGCCTCGAGCAGGGCGTCCGAGCCGCTGACGAGCCCGTCGGTCCTAGCGTCGGTGACGGCGACCGGGCCCCGCGTCTGAACGACCTCGCCGGCGAGCTCGCCCACGGGTGACACGCGGCTGCCGATCGCGGCCTCGGCATCCTGCCCGTGTGCGGCGCTGACGACGAGCTCGTCGCCTTCGAGGACGCTGACCGCGGCCGCATCGGCGCCGACGAGGCCGGGCGCCTGCGCCACGATCTCCTCGAGGATCGCGTCGGGGTCGAGCTCGCTCGCAAGCAACGTTCCGGTGCGGGCGAGCTGCTGGGCGATCGCGCGGTTCCGGCGCTCGGCCTCGAAGAGCTCGGCCCGCTCGAGCGCCCCGCGGGCAGCGCCCGCAAGGTGATGCGCGAGCTCGATCTCGTCGTCGGAAAACGCCTGCTCCTCGGAGAAGAAGACGAGCCCGATGCCGGTCTGCTCGCGTCTCGGAGCCTCGACCGGGACCGCGACGAGTGATCGCGAGCCCTGGGCGTCGGCGAGCGCGCGCCACTCGTCACCGAACCGGTCGTCCTCGGCCAGCTGCGGCGAGGCGAGGACGCGCTTTCTGCTTGCGGCCTCCTCGAGCGCCTCGGCGCCGCCGAGGCCCTCCCGGAAGAGCTCGGCCACCGCCGGCGGAAGCTCGTGGGCGCCGGCGAGCCGCAGACCGCCCTCGCCCGGCATCAGCACAGCGGCAAAGCTCCCACCGAGCGCCTCGCTCGCCGCCTGCGCAACCGCGTCCAGCGTCTCGTCGAGCGAGAGCGGCTGCGCGAGGACCGAGGCGATCCGGAAGAAGCCCCGCTGGATCCGCACCTGTCGCGAGCTCTGCTCGATGCTGGCGACGTTTCGCAGTGCGACGGAGCCCAGGCTCGCGAAGGCCTCGAGCACCTCGACGTCCTCGCGGCTGAACCGGCGCTCCGGGTCGTTCGTCCCCACACCGATGACACCGCGAACCTCGCCCCACCACGTCATAGGCGCGACCATCGCGGCGGTGAAGCCCTCGTACGCCGGGTGCGGTGGCTCGACAGCGTCGTCGTACTCGCCGGAGACGACCGCCTGGCGGCGACGCATCGCCTCGCCCGCAAGCGCGCCCTCCGCGGGGAACTCGAACTCGAGGAGCTCCGTCGGGAGCCCGTAGACCGCGGCACAGCGGAGAACGCCCCGCCGTGTGTCGAAGAGGTAGCAGTCGGCAGCGTCTGCCTCGAGCAGCTTCGTCATCTCGACGACGAGCCGCTGGAGCACGGTCTCGACCTGGAGCTCGCTCGTCATGACCTGAGCGGCCTGGACGAGCGCGGCCTGCCGGCCCAGCCGCAGTCTGTTCTCCTCGAGAAGCTCCGCCGTGTGGAGCGCGAGGCCGACTTCGCGCGCGACGGCCTCGGCGAGCAAAACCTCCGACTGTGTCCACTCGGTCGGCTCGCTTCGGTGCAGGGCGAAGACGCCGGTCACCTGGTCGAAGACCTGAATCGGGGTGGCGAGGACGGCGTGCGTCCCGAGCCGGAGCAGCGTGGCGACGCCGCCGAGGGCCGGATCCTCAAGCTCCGGCTCCTGCTCGACATCGTCCACCGCGACCGTCCGCCGCTTCCTCATCGCAAGGTTGGAGACCGCGAGGTTCGGCGCGGCGGCCCCGATCGGCGGCGAGCCCTGCGCGTCCCACTCGGCGCGGATCGGGGTGGGCGAGCCCGGTTCTCCCAGACGGACGAAGCAGCGCATGACGTCGGTGGCCTTGCCCACTTCCTCGACGGCGACCCGGAGCACCGCCTCCACGTCGTGCTCCGAGCGGACGCGCCTGGCGATCTCGGCGACGAGCCGTTCCCGTCCGAGCGCCTCCTCCAGCTGTGCAGCCGAGTGCGTCTTCTCCAGCGCGAGGGCGGTCTCGCCGGCAAGCGCTTCGAGGCGGGAGATCTCGTCTGGAGGAAAGTTGCGGCGCCGGCCGGTGCTGGCGGCGACGAGCACGGCGAGCACGCGCGCGCCCGACAGGACCGGGACGAAGGCGGCGCTCTTCGCTCCGACGCGATCGGCGAGCCGCCGGTTGACGCGCGGCGAGGACTCGACGTCGAAGATCGTGAGCGGCGACGCCTCGAACACGGCGCTCGCGATCGCCGAAGGCTCGTTTTCGAGATCGATCCGGACCGAGCGCCACCAGCCGGCGTCCACTCCGTCCTTGCGAGCGACGAGCCCGGTGGCCTCCTTGCGGTCGTCGCTGATCAGTGCGACGGCGGCGAACTCGACCTCGAGGAGCGCCACGACCTCGTCGAGGAGCCTTCGAGCGACCGACTGCGCGTTCTGGGCACGGGCGAATCCCGTCGAGAGCGCTGTCACCGGTCCGGCGCCGGGTGCGGCTTGCGGCTCGGAATTCGCGTGCTCGGCAGAGGCCGGCGTATCTCCTTTCCGGCCGCGCGAGACCCGCAGCAGCACGACCGCCGCGACGAGCAAGACGCCCGCGAGGGCGAGCAAGAGATAGCCGACAGCCGCCACCGTCCCGGAAAGGATACGGAGCAGGGACGCCGGGAACAGAAAACGAGGGAGAGCCCACCGCTCGGGGGGGTCGGTGCGGTGGGCACTCCCTAGTGCTAACCGCGGATCGTGGCCAG
>DASZEE010000073.1:0-1777 GCA_035941215.1 Gaiellaceae bacterium | reverse complement strand
ATGCGCGACCGCGGATCCTCCGCGCGGTAGATCCGGTGGCCGAAGCCCATGATCCGCTTGCCGCTCTCGAGCGCCTCTCTCACCCAGCGCTCCGGGTCACCCAGCTCCTGCACTTCCTCCAGCATCGGCTTCACGTACGCCGGCGCGCCGCCGTGAAGCGGCCCGGATAGTGCGCCGACCGCGGAGGACAGCGCGGCACCGCAGTCGGCTCCGGTGGAGGCCGTCACCCTGGCGGCGAACGTGGACGCATTCAGGCCGTGCTCGGCCGTGCAGATCCAGTAGGTGTCGATCGCCTTGACGTGGTCGGGGATCGCCTCGCCGCGCCACCGCAGCAGGAAGCGCTCGGCGGCGGTCTCGCCCTGCGCGACGACGTCGTCCGGCGCCGGTTCGCGACCGTCGGCGACGGCGGCTGACCGCGCAACGAGCTCCATCATCAGCGCGGAGAGCCGCGCGAGGTCGGTCCGCGCCTGCTCGTCGGAGATCTCGTTCAGCTTCCCGAGGCCCCAGTGGCTGGAGAGCCGCGCTGTCTCGGCCTGGAGGTCGGACGGTGCATTGCCCGAGAGCGCGGCAGGCTCGTAGGGCTCCGGCTCCGGCATCTTCGAGTCGAGGTCGTTGTCGACCAAGAGGCCCCAGACGTTCTCGTACGGGTACTGGCCGACGAGCTCCTCGATGTCGATTCCGCGGTAGCGGAGCTGTCCGCCTTCGCGGTCCGGCTCGGCGATCTCGGTCTCGACGGCGACGACGCCCTCCAGGCCTGGCTTGAAGTCACTCATCGGCCGCAGAATGTACCCCGAAGCAGCAGTGCCGAATCGGTAGAGTCGCCGCCGCATGGCCCACCGAGTCACCCTCATCCCCGGCGACGGCATCGGCCCGGAGCTCACGGAGGCGACACGCAGGGTGCTGGAGGCGAGCGGGGTCGAGTTCGACTGGGACGTCCAGTACGCCGGCACGGACGTGATGGAGCAGAACGACGGGAACCCGCTCCCCGATCACGTCCTCGATGCGATTCGTGAGACGGGGGTCGCGCTGAAGGGGCCGATCACGACTCCGGTCGGCGGCGGGTTCCGCTCCGTCAACGTCGGCCTCCGGAAGGCGCTCGACCTCTACGGCCAGGTGCGGCCCTGCAAGAGCTACGAGGGGGTGCGCTCGCGGTTCGACGACGTCGACCTCGTCCTCATCCGAGAGAACACCGAGGACCTCTACGCAGGCATCGAGTACGAGCAGGGCGGCGCCGAGGCCGACGAGCTGATCGGCTGGATCGAGAAGCACGGCGGGAAGCTCCGGCACCGCGACGCCGGGATCTCCATCAAGCCGCTGTCGGTCACCGGCACTCGCCGGATCGTCCAGTTCGCCTTCGACTACGCGCGCCGAAACGGCCGCGGCAAGGTCACGGCCGTGCACAAGGCCAACATCATGAAGTTCACCGCCGGGCTGTACCTGCGCGTCGCGCAGGAGGTCGCCGCGGAGAACAGCGACATCGAGTTCGACGACCGGATCGTGGACAACATGTGCATGCAGCTCGTCCAGCGGCCGGAGGAGTACGACGTCCTCGTCTGCCCGAACCTCTACGGCGACATCGTCTCCGATCTCGCCGCCGGCATGATCGGCGGCCTCGGGATGGCGCCGGGCGGCAACTTTGGCGAGAACGCGGCGATCTTCGAGCCCACGCACGGCTCGGCGCCGAAGTACGCGGGCCAGAACAAGGCGAACCCGATGGCGCAGATGCTCTCCGGCGTGATGATGCTCCGCCACCTCGAGGAGCAGGAGGCGGCGGACC
>DASZEE010000072.1:0-15273 GCA_035941215.1 Gaiellaceae bacterium | reverse complement strand
GCTCCGCCTCGGCGCGCACGAGCAGCCTTGCGCGTTACCGCCTGGGCTACCTGCCGGCCGATCCGGCCACGACGACGTACCTGGATCTCGGCGGGCCGTGAACCGGCGACTCCCGAACCGCCGGATCAGGCTCCTGCTGGTCCTCTTCACGCTCGCCTTCGCGGGCCTCTTCGGGCGGGCTGTCTGGCTCCAGGCCGTCCATGCACGCGGGCTCGACCGGCTCGCGCAAGGGCAGCACCATGCGACCGTCACGGTTCCGGCGCCGCGTGGCGCGATGGTCGACCGAAACGGCGTGCAGCTGGCGATCGGCCGGCGCGCGACGACTGTCTACGCGAACCCGAAGCACATCGCCAACCCTCGGGCCGCCGCGATCGCGGCGGGTAAGGCGCTGCACCTCGACCCGGACGAGCTCTACGGCCCTCTGGCCGACCACTCGCGCGGCTTCGTCTATGTGGCACGCAAGGCCGATGCCAAGCGCGCCGACGCGCTCGAGCGGAAGGGCATCGAGGGGCTCGGCTTCTACTCAGAGGAGAGGCGTGTCTACCCGCAGGGCTCGGTCGGCGCCCATGTGCTCGGGTACGCGGGAGTCGACAACAAGGGCCTGTCCGGGCTGGAGCTGGCGCTGGACAAGACGCTCGCCGGTCGGCCCGGTCGCGAGACAGTCGTCCGCGATCCCTTCGGCCGCGCGCTCGACGTCATCCAGGCGACACCGGCCGTCGAGGGCAGTGACGTCCGCCTGACGGTCGACGCCTCGCTCCAGGCGAACGCGGAGTCGGTTCTCCAGTCGACGGTTCGCCGCTGGGGCGCGCTCGCCGCGACTGCCGTTGTGCTCGACCCGCACAGCGGGGAGGTGCTCGCGCTGGCCGCCGAGCCGGGGTTCGACGCGAACCGCTTCCCGCAGACCTCCCGTGAGGTGCAGCGGAACCGCGCCGTCACGGACACGTACGAGCCGGGGTCGACCCTGAAGGTCGTAACGGTCGCGGGCGCGCTCTCCGAGGGGCTCGTCAGCCCGACGACCTCGTTCACGCTCGCGCCGAAGATCCAGGTCGCGGACCGCGAGATCCACGAGGCGCACCGCACGGGGACCGAGCGGATGACGGTCGCATCGATCCTGGCGCAGTCCTCGAACATCGGGACGATCACGCTCGCCCAACTCCTCGGCCGCGACCGGCTGACCAGCTGGCTCGGCAAGTTCGGCTTCGGCAAGAGGACCGGCATCGACTTCCCCGGTGAGACGCGGGGGATCCTTCCCAGTTACTGGTCGGGCTCCACCATCGGCACGCTGCCGATCGGCCACGGGATCGCCGTCACCCCGGTGCAGATGGCGGCCGCCTATGCCGCGGTGGCGAACGGCGGCGTCTGGAAGCAGCCCCACCTCGTCCTCTCGGATCGCGTCAAGCAGCGCCGCGTCATCTCCCGCACGGTCTCCGAGCAGCTGATGTCGATGATGCGTGATGTCGTCCTCGAGGGCACCGGTACCGAGGCGGCTGTCGAGGGCTATCAGGTCGCCGGCAAGACCGGGACGGCCGCCAAGCCGGATCCGCGCGGCGGCTACTCGACCTCCCGCTATGTCGCCTCGTTCGTCGGCGTTGTGCCGGCGAGCGACCCGCGGCTCGTGATCCTGGTCACCGTGGACGAGCCGAGCACGATCTGGGGCGGCACGGTCGCCGCGCCGGCGTTCCAGCAGATTGCCCGCTTCGCGCTCCAGTACCTCGAGATCCCGCCCGACGCCGCTTCCTGAGCTAGCCTCCAGCCGGACGTGGATCTCGAGCGGCTGATCACCGCACTTGGCCCCATGGAGGTCCGCGGGGGCGCTCCGACGGACATCACCGACCTCGCCTACGACACGCGCGAGGTTCGCCCGGGCGCGCTCTTCTTCTGCGCCCCCGGGGAGACCGTCGACCGGCATGACCTCGCCGGGGAGGCGGTCGAGCGCGGGGCGGTTGCGCTCGTCGTCGAGCGGCCCCTGGAGCCGGACGTGCCGCAGCTGCTCGTGCCGTCCGCCCGCGCGGCGATGCCTTTGGCGGCTGATGAGTTCTTCGAGCGGCCGACCGAAGAGCTGCTGCTTGCCGGCGTGACCGGCACGAATGGGAAGACGACCACCGCGTACCTGCTCCACTCGATCTTCGACGCCGCAGGCATGCTGCCGGGGCTGGTCGGAACGATCGAGTCGCGGGTTGGGGGCGAGCCGCGCCCGGCCGTGCGGACGACGCCGGAATCGATCGACCTGCAGCGGACCTTCCGCGAGATGCTCGACGCGGGCGACCGGAGCGCCGTCATGGAGGCGACGTCACACGGCTCCGTCCTCGGCCGCCTCGACCGCATCCGGTTCAAGGCGCTCGCCTTCACGAACCTGACGCAGGATCACCTCGACTTCCACGGCTCGATGGACGAGTACTACGAGGCGAAACGGCGCCTCTTCACCGAGCACGAGCCGGCGCCGGCGGCGGCGGTCAACGTGGGCGACGACTGGGGTAGGCGCCTGGCGCAGGAGCTCCGGACGCTCGACCGCGCCCCGCTCCTCACCTTCGGGCTCACCGAGGACGCGGAGGTCCGCGAGGCGCCGTCCACGAGCCGGCTCCAGGGTCGCTTCAACCAGGAGAACATGCTCGCTGCCGTCGCCGTGGCACGGCTCGTCGGCGTTCCGGAGGCATCCATCGAGCAGGGCATCGCGAGCGCGCCCAGCGTTCCCGGGCGGTTCGAGTCGGTCGACGAAGGGCAGCCGTTCTCGGTAATCGTCGACTACGCCCACACGCCTGACTCGCTCGCGAACGTCCTTCGCACGGCTCGGGAGCTCACGAGCGAGCGGCTCATCTGCGTCTTCGGCTGCGGCGGGGACCGGGATCGCGGCAAGCGGCCCGAGATGGGGCGGATCGCGAGCGAGCTCGCCGATGTGGCGATCGTCACCTCCGACAACCCGCGCAGCGAGGATCCTCAGTCGATCATCGATGAGATCCTCACGGGCGTCGTGGGCGAGGTGGAGGTTCAGCCGGACCGGCGCGCCGCGATCGCGGAGGCGATCGAGCAGGCGGGCGAGCGCGATGTCGTCGTCATCGCCGGGAAGGGTCACGAGCAGGGCCAGGAGTTCGCCGACCGAAAGATCCCGTTCGACGACCGCGAGGTCGCGCGGGAGGCGCTGCGCCGCCTGGGGGCTCCGGCGTGATCCCGCTTCCGGTCTTCGAGCTCCGCGGGCTGGGCCGGCTCGAGGCGACAGCCGACGAGGTCACCGGAGTCGAGATCGACTCTCGCCGAATCGCGCCTGGAGATCTCTTCGTCGGCGTCCGCGGCGGGATCGAGTACCTCGACCAGGCCCGCACGGCCGGCGCCGCGGCGACGCTCGTGCCTGACGACGACTTCGCCGCCATGGCCGCGATCGGCCGCTGGATCCGGGCCCGATCGCGTGCTGAGGTCGTTGGCATCACCGGCTCCACCGGGAAGACCTCGACCAAGGACATCCTCGCCGCCCTCTGCGCACCGCACCTCCGTACCGTCGCGGCGGAGGCGAGCTACAACGCCGAGCTGGGCGTTCCTCTCACGCTCGCCCGCCTCGAGCAAGACACCGAGCTCCTGATCTGCGAGCTCGCGATGCGCGGCTTCGGACAGATCGCCGAGCTCTGCGAGATCGCGCGGCCGACGCTCGGGGCGATCACTGCCATCGGGCCGGTGCACCTCGAGTTTGTCGGCTCGGTCGAGGGAGTAGCACGCGCGAAAGCAGAGCTGCTCCAGGCGCTGCCCGGCGGCGCGGTGGCCGTTGTGCCCGCCGGCATCCCGGAGCTCGAATCTCACCTGCGCGAGGACCTCATGGTGATCCGGGTCGGGGAAGACGCACGCCTGCTCGGATTCGACCGGGGGCGGTTCGAAGCGGAGATCCTCGACGAGCACGTCGACCTCGAGCTTCCGTTCACCGCGCCGTACCAAGCGGAGAACACGCTTGTTGCGCTCACCGTCTACGCGATGCTCGACCTGCCACTGAGCCGCGCCCACGAAGGTGCCGCGAACATCAAGCTCTCCCGGCTGCGTGGAGAGGAGCTCGAGCTCCCGGGCGGCGGCCTCCTGATCAACGACTGCTGGAACGCCAACCCCGCGTCGATGCGGGCGGCGGTCGAGGAGCTCGCGAAGCGGAACGGCGGCCGGCGGATCGCGGTCCTCGGAGGCATGGCCGAGCTGGGCGCCGACGGATCGCGCTACCACCGCGAGATCGGCGAGCTGCTCGATCCCTTCGACCACGTGATCGCCGTCGGCGACCTCGCCCGCGGCTATGGCACGGGCGAGTGGGTCCCGGACGCCGACGATGCCGCCAAGCGGCTCGAGGAGCTACTCCAGCCGGGCGACATTGTGCTCGTCAAGGGCTCGCGCTCGGTAGGCCTCGAGCGGGTCGCGCAGAAACTGACCACCTAATGGAACGAGTTCTCGCCGCGGGCCTGCTCGCCATGCTGATCTCGATCGTCGCCGGACCGAAGTTCATCGACTTCCTCCGCCGCAACGAGATGGGCCAGCACATCCGCGAGGAGGGCCCTGAGAGCCACCGGATCAAGCAGGGGACGCCGACCATGGGCGGCCTGCTGCTGGTGTTCTCGGCGACCGTCGCCTTCCTGACGCTGAGCCACTACACGACCGAGGGTCTGGCCGTCTTCGGCGTGATGCTCGGCTGCGCTGCCGTCGGCTTCGCGGACGACTACATCAAGCTCCGGCACCGCCGCTCGCTCGGCCTCGCCGGCCGCTGGAAGCTCGTCCTCCTTGCGGCGATCACCGTCGGGCTCGCCCTGGCGGTCGAGGACGTGAATGCGCCGAGCGAGATCTACGTGCCGGTCGCCGACTGGCGCTTCGGACTCTCGCTCGGCTTCTACCTCTTGCTCTTCCTGATCGTGGCCGGGGCGGCGAACGGCGCGAACCTCACGGACGGGATCGACGGCCTCGCCGCCGGGATCGGGATCATCGCGCTGCTCACCTTCACGGCGATGAACGTCGTCGCCTACACGCGTTCCGGACAGTTCCAGGCCGAGCAGGACCTGGCCTCGCTGGACATGGCGATCCTCGGCGCCGCGCTGATCGGAGGAGCAATCGGGTTCCTCTGGTACAACGCCTTCCCCGCCGAGGTGATCATGGGCGACACCGGCTCCATGGCGATCGGCGGCGCGATCGGGGCGTTCGCGGTCATGAGCCGCAGCGAGCTGCTCCTGCTCCTCATCGGCGGGATCTTCGTGATCGAGGCGCTGTCCGTGATCCTCCAGGTCGCCTCGTACAAGTACTGGGGCCGCCGGATCTTCCTGATCGCGCCGATCCACCACCACTTCGAGATGAAGGCCTGGTCCGAGACCAAGATCATGGTTCGGTTCTGGATCGTCGCGGCGATCCTGTGCGGCGCTGCGTTCGCGCTGTACTACCGCTACTTCCCGGCCTTTCGCCCCGACCTGGTCGGATGACCTACCTCGTCCTCGGCCTGGCGCGGTCCGGCCGGGCGGCGGCCCTGGCGCTCGCGGGGCGGGGCGACCGCGTCGTGGCCGTGGACCGCTCGCCGGAGGCCGATCCCGGCAGGCTCGCCGAGGCTGGTGTCGAAGTCCACGTCGGAACCGAGGAGACCACGTTGCTGGAGGGAGTCGACGTCCTGATCAAGAGCCCCGGGGTGCCGTCTGAGGCACCCCTCGTCACCGCTGCCCGAGAGCGTGGCGTCCTCGTCTGGAGCGAAATCGAGCTCGGCGGCCGGCTGCTCTCGACACCGATCCTCGGCGTGACCGGGACGAACGGGAAGACGACCACGACCGCGCTCCTCGGCGAGATGCTCGGCGCGCCCGTGGCGGGGAACATCGGCCGCGCGCTGACCGAGCTCGAGGACGGGGGCCGCTGGATCGTCTGCGAGCTGTCGAGCTTCCAGCTGGAGGACACCCACGAGTTCCGGCCGCGCATCGCCGTGCTCCTGAACCTCGAGCCCGACCACCTCGACCGGCACGGGACATTCGAGGCGTACCGAGACGCGAAGCTCCGGATCTTCGAGAACCAGGAGCCCGACGACGTGGCAGTCGTCCCGCGCGGGTTCGGCGAGATTCCTGGGAGCGGACGACGCGTGGAGTTCTCGGGCGACGATCCCCTTCCCGCCGAGCCGCGGATCCGCGGCGCCCACAACCGGGAGAACGCCGCTGCCGCGGCCGCCGCGGCGCGCGAGGCAGGCGCCGGAGAGGAGCAGATCGCGAGGGCCCTGCGCGAGTTCCCCGGCGTGCCGCACCGGCTGGAGGAGGTCGCGGAGGTCGGCGGTGTTCGCTTCGTCAACGACTCGAAGGCGACGAACGCAGCCGCGGCGCGCCGCGCGATCGCATCATTCGACGAGCCGCTCCACGTCATCCTCGGCGGTCTCGGCAAGAACGAGAGCTACGCGGAGCTTGCCGCCGACCTCCGGGCTGGCGGCGCAAGGGCGTACCTGATCGGCGCCGCGGCCGGCGAGCTAGCGGAGGCGATCGAGGAGCACGAGCTCTGCGTCGACCTCGCGACGGCAGTCCGAGCGGCGGCGGGCGCAGCGAAGCCCGGCGAGGTCGTCCTCCTTTCGCCCGCCTGCGCCAGCTACGACCAGTTCAAGGACTTCGAGGAGCGGGGCGACGAGTTCCGTCGCTTGGTCGAGGAGCTCCGGTGAAGAAGGGCCAGTTTGAAGGTCAGCTCCTGCTGCTGATCACCCTCGCGCTCGTCGCTTTCGGGCTGGTGATGGTCTTCAGCGCCACCTCCGGTCAGGCGACGCTCGGCGACGGCGACGCCTCCTACTACCTTCGGAAGCAGGGCCTCTACGCGCTCGTCGGCCTCGTCCTGCTGGTGCTCCTCCGCCGGACGAGCTACAGGTCCCTCAGGCCGCTCGCGCCGACCTTGATCGTCGCCAGCCTCGGGCTGCTTCTCGCCGTGCTTGCGATCGGGACGACCGTCAACGGCGCCAAGCGCTGGCTCCAGCTCGGCCCGGCAGTCTTCCAGCCGTCCGAGCTCGCGAAGCTCGCCCTGGTCGTCTGGCTCGCGGCGTACCTGTCGCGGCACCCCTCCCCCCGCACGCTCGGCGAGCTCTTCAAGCCGATCGGGCTCGTCGTCGGCGTCTTCTGCGCGCTCTTTCTCGCGGAACCCGACCTCGGGACGGCGATCACCGTCGTCGTCATGCTCGGCGGCGTCCTCGTCGTCTCCGGCGCGCCGGCACGGCTCCTCGCCACCTCCGGAGCGCTCGCCGTGGGTCTCGTGCTCACCGCCGCCTGGTTCGAGCCGTACCGCCGCGCGCGCCCCGGCAGCTTCCTGAACCCGTGGGACGACCCTCAGGGGGCCGGCTACCAGACGGTCCAGGCGATGATCGGTCTCGGGTCGGGCGGGATCTTCGGCGTCGGGCTGGGGGAGGGGATCTCGAAGAACTTCTACCTCCCGGAAGCGCACACGGACATGATCTTCGCGATTGTCGGCGAGGAGCTCGGCCTCGTCGGGACGACGGCGTTGATCGGCGCCTACGCGGCGTTCGGCTACGCGGGCTTCCGGCTCGCGCTGGGCTGCAGGGATCCGTTCGGAAAGCGGCTCGCGGCCGGGATCACGACGCTGGTCTGCGGGCAGGCGTTGATCAACGTCGCCGCCGTGATGGGTGTCGCGCCGCTGACCGGGATCACCCTGCCGTTCGTCTCCTACGGCGGCTCGAGCCTCGTCGTCGGCCTCGCCGGCGTCGGCATCCTCCTTAACATCGCGGGCGACCATGGCCGAGCAACCAGGGCCCGCGTGCCTGATCGCAGCAGGAGGAACAGCCGGACACGTGCTTCCGGCGATCGCAGTCGGCGAGGCGCTTCGAGAGCGCGGAGCCGCCGTGACGTTCGCCGGGTCGCCGGATCGCGTTGAGGCCCGGCTCGTTCCCGAGGCCGGCTTCGAGCTCGACTCGTTCCGGATCTCGGGGCTGCCCCGGCGCCCGAGCGTCGAGCTCGTGCGTTCGATGCTCCGCGCGGGCGGCGCGGTTCGGGAGAGCCGCCGGATCCTGAAACGCCGGCAGCCTGACGTCGTCCTCGGTGCGGGGAGCTTCGTGGCCGGGCCGATGGTTCTCGCTGCCGCATCGATGCGCATCCCGACGGCGCTGACCGAGGCCGACGCGCATCTGGGCCTCGCCAACCGTCTCGCGGCGCCGTTCGCCGAGCGCGTCTTCCTCTCGTACGAGCTGGACGGGCGCGGGCCGCCGAAGTATCTCGTCGTCGGGCGGCCGATTCCGAGCGGGTCGCGGGCGCTGCCGCAGGCTGAGGCGCGGGAGCGGCTCGGCCTCCCGGCGGACGGCGGCAGGATCCTCGGCGTCTTTGGCGCGCGCGCCGGCGCCAAGAGTCTCAACGACTTCGCGGTGAAGACGTGGGGAGAGAGTGGGCCCGTCGTCTTCCATCTGTCGGGCGAGCGCGATTATGGCGAGCTGCAGCCGCTGGTGCGCCGGGCGGACTACCACCTGCTCCCAATGGTCGAGGACTTCGGGGCGGCGCTCTCCGCCGTGGATCTCGCCCTCGCGCGATCCGGCGGGACGGTCTGGGAGCTGGCGGCGGCGGGGCTGCCCGCCGTGCTCGTCCCGTATCCGCATGCGACGGCCGACCATCAGGCGAAGAACGCGCGGTACTTCGAGCGCGGCGGCGGGGCCGTCGTCGTGCCGGAGGCGCGCCTGGACGAGGCGCGTGCGGTCGTGGAGTCGCTCGTGACGGACGACGCGAGGCTCCGGCAGATGAGTGATGCGATGCGCGGGCTGGCCAAGGAGGACGCAGCGGACAGGATCGCCGAGGAGGTGCTCGAGCTTGCAGCCGCTCGCCGGTAGGCGTCTGCACTTCGTCGGGATCGGCGGCGCCGGGCTTTCCGGCTATGCGCTCCTCTCACACGCCTGGGGCGCCGACGTGTCCGGCTGGGACCGCTACGAGACGCCGTATCTCGCGCACCTGCCGCCCGAGATCTCCGTAACCATCTCCGCCGAGCCCGATCCGCGGGACGGCGCCGAGACGATCGTCTCGACTGCGTTCGCGGGCAGCGTGGAGGGGCGGTCGCGCGGCGAGTTTCTCGCCGAGTTGGTCTCGCTCCAAGAGTCGATCGTCGTCGCCGGCGCGCACGGAAAGACGACGACTGCGGCGATGATTGCGTTCGTCCTCGACCGCCTCGGGCGCGATCCGGGCTTCCTCATCGGCGCCGAGGTGCCGCAGCTGGGCGCGAATGCCCGGGCGGGCACCGGCTGGCTCGTCGTCGAGGGAGATGAGTCGGACCGGACGATCGAGCTGCTCCGTCCCAAGATCGCGGTCGTCACCAACGTCGACCTCGACCACCACACGGAGTTCGCGTCGCGCTCTGAGGTCGGGGAGCTTTTCGAGCGCTGGCTCGAAGGAGTCCCGCACACTGTTCGCGGCGATTCGCTCGCGCCGTACGACGGCGAGCTCGCCATCCCCGGCCGCCACAACCGGCTCAACGCGGCCACCGCGCTGGCCACGCTCCAGCTTGCGGGCGTCGACGGACGCGAGGCGTGGCCGTTGCTGCGTGAGTTTCGCGGCGCCGGGCGGCGGCTGGAGGAGGTCGGCGTGGCCGGTGACGTGCGGATCGTGGACGACTACGCGCACCACCCGGCCGAGATCCGAGTGACGCTGGCAGCGCTGCGCGAGCAGGGCATCGGCCGGATCCTGGCGCTCTTTCAGCCGCACCTCTACTCCCGCACCAGGCATCTGGCGCGTGAGACTGCCGCGGCGCTCGCCGAAGCCGACGTCGTCGCAGTCACGGACGTCTACGCCGCGCGGGAGGAGCCCGTCGAGGGCGTCAGCGGCAAGCTCGTCGTCGACGCGCTCGCGGAGATTCGCCCGGGGATGCCAATCGCTTGGACTCCGTCGGTCGAGGACGGCGCGCGGTTCCTCGCGCGCCGCGCGAGGCCGGGAGACGTCGTCCTCACGATCGGGGCGGGAGATGTCGATCGCGGCGCCGACCTCGTCTTCCGGGAGCTCGCGTGACGATCGACGAACAGGTGCCGCTGTCCCGGTTCACGACGCTCGGGACCGGCGGTCCCGCCCGGTGGTTCGCCAAGCCCGAGACAGGTGACCAGCTCGGAGAGGTTCTCGCCTGGGCTGCCGAGCGCGAGGCGGCGGTCTCGGTCGTGGGGCTGGGCTCGAACCTGCTCGTGGCGGACGAGGGCGTCGACGCGCTCGTCCTGAAGCTGTCCGGCGAGCTCGCCGCGGCCCAAGTCGAAGGCGAGGTCCTGCAAGCCGGTGGTGGCGCGCCGCTCGCCGTGTGCCTCCACCGAGCACGGGCCGCGTCACTGGGAGGGTTCGAGTTCGCGTGCGCGATTCCCGGCACGGCCGGCGGCGGCCTCTGGATGAACGCAGGCGCCTATGGAGGGGACATGGCCGGCGTGCTCGAGCGGGCGCTCGTAGCGGATGCGTCGGGATCCTCCTGGCGCACACCGGACGAGCTGGGTCTCAAGTACCGGCGCTCGGCGCTGCGTCCCGGCGAGGTCGTCGTCGCCGCTGAGTTTCGGCTATGGCCGCGGCCGGTCGAGGAGATCAAGGCGACGGTCGCTGAGATGCAGGCCGCGCGAAAGGCGGCGCAACCGACGAACAAGCGCACGTTCGGAAGCGTCTTCAAGAACCCGGATCACGAGCTGTCCGCCGGGCGGATGCTCGAAGCGTGTGGGCTTCGCGGGCACCGGATCGGCGGCGCGCAGATCTCGCCGCGGCACGCGAACTTCATCGAGAACGCCGACGGCGCCCGGTCGCTCGACGCGATCGAGCTCATGACGGAGGCGCGGCGGCGGGCACTGGAGGAGTTCGGCGTCGAGCTGGAGCACGAGGTGCAGCTCCTCGGCCCGCTCGAGCTGCCCGCCGCGGGCGAGCGGGTGTAGGAGCGCTCCCCGCCGCGGCGAAGTTGGCGCGGTGGCCCGCACGGCTGTCTCGGCGTCCCCTGCCCTCCGGCTGGTCCCGTCCGGCCGCTCGCTCGCGATCGGCTTCGGGCTCCTCGCGGCCGCCTTCGCGCTCTTCTTCGGTGCACGCGAGACGGCCGTCTTCGCCGTCCACGACGTGGAGGTCGAGTCGATCCCCCGTGGGCAATCCGGCCTTGTCGACCGGGCACTGAAGGACCTTCACGGGATCAGCCTGCTGCGCATCGACCAGGAGGCGATCCAGCGCCGGCTCGAAAAGCTGCCGCACGTCCACCTGCTCGGCTACGACCGTGCCTTCCCGAACGGCCTTCGCGTCAGAGTGAGCGTCGAGCGGCCCGTCGCCGTTTTGCGGCGGGGCGACGAGAACTGGCTGGTGTCGGCGGAGGGACGGGTTCTCCGGCCGCTCGAACGCCGGCTGCGTCGTCCGCTTCCCGTCGTCTGGCTCGAGCGGACGGTCGATCCCCAGGTCGGCGCCATCATCGGCGCGGCGGAGCCTGCGCGAGCAATCCGAACCGTCGCAGCGATTCGGACAGCTGCACCCGGTCTGGCGCCACGCGTTTGGTACGTGAAGATGGGCGATGCCGGGACGGCGACCGCGGTCCTCGACGACCGCTTCGAGATTCGGTTGGGCGTGACGACGGACCTCGCGTTGAAGCTCGCGGTGTCCCGTCGGGTCCTGGCGACGATGCGGCGCGAGGGCGACCTCGCCGCCTACCTCGACGTCAGCGTTCCCGAGCGGCCGGTCGTGGGGGAAAGTCTCGAGTCTCAGGTCGAGCCTGAGACTATAGAGTCGACAGGCGCGTTGACAGCGCAGTAGATCACCCCTAGGCTGGGGCGTTGCACCGGGCTTGCGAAGCCGCGAGCTACAGTCGAGCTTGAGGTGGAGGGACGTTGAGCGTACGCGATCAGACAGGCAACTACCTGGCAGTGATCAAGGTCGTCGGAGTAGGCGGCGGGGGATCGAATGCTGTCAGCCGGATGGTCGACGCGGGCCTGAGCGGCGTCGACTTCATCGCGGCGAACACGGATGCCCAGGCGCTCCTCGTCGTCGACGCGGACATGAAGGTCCACATCGGCGCCGAGTCGACGCGCGGCCTGGGAGCCGGGGCGAACCCGGAGGTCGGCCGCAACGCCGCGACCGAGAGCCGCGACGAGCTGAAGGACGCGCTCAAGGGCTCCGACATGGTGTTCGTCACCGCCGGCGAAGGCGGCGGCACCGGGACCGGCGGCGCACCGATCGTCGCCGAGATCGCACGCGAGCTCGGAGCGCTCACCGTCGGCGTCGTCACGAGGCCATTCGGCTTCGAGGGCCGCAAGCGGGCCGACCAGGCGATGCTCGGCATCGAGGAGCTTCGCGACAACGTCGACACACTGATCGTGATCGAGAACGACCGGCTGCTCCAGGTGGTCGAGAAGCGCACCTCGATCATCGACGCATTCAGGTTGGCCGACGACATCCTCCGCCAGGGCGTGCAGGGGATCACGGACCTGATCACCGTCCCGGGGATCGTCAACCTCGACTTCGCCGACGTGCGGGCGATCATGTCCGACGCCGGCTCGGCACTGATGGGAATCGGCACGGCGTCCGGGGAGAACCGCGCGGCTGAGGCCGCGCACACGGCGGTGTCGTCTCCGCTGCTCGAGTCGTCCATCGAAGGTGCGACCGGCATCCTGCTGAACATCAGCGGCCCACCCGACATGGGCCTCTTCGAGGTGAACGAGGCGGCCGAAGTCGTCACGAGCGCGGCGGATCAGAACGCGAACGTGATCTTCGGCGCGGTCATCGACGACGCCCTGAAGGACGAGGTTCGGGTCACGGTGATCGCGACCGGCTTCGGGCCGCAGGCGCATCGGCGCCGACGGCGCACGACGGTCCCCGAGGAAGAGCCGAAGCCGAGGGAGCCGAGGGAGCCGGAAGAGCGCGAGCGCTTCGAAGTCACGGACGAGGAGCTCGAAGTCCCCTCGTTCCTTCGCGAATAGCGCGGGGGTGCCCCGATCCCTCGGCGGTAGCATCCGGCGCGTCGTGCAGACGCTGCGCCGAACACCGCTCCACGAGCGCCATGTCGCCTTCGGCGCGCGTCTCGTTCCCTTCGCGGGCTGGGAGATGCCCGTGCAGTACGAGGGCGTCATTCCCGAGCACCGGGCGGTGCGCGCGGACGCCGGCGTCTTCGACGTCTCGCACATGGGCGAGCTCGAGGTCGAGGGGCCGAAGGCGCACGAGTTCCTCCAGGGCGTCCTGTCGAACGACCTCGACCGGGTTCAGCCGGGCCAGGCCCAGTACACACTGCTCACGAACGAGCGCGGCGGAATCGTCGACGACCTGATCGTGTACCGGCTCGAGCCCGGCCGCTACCTGTTGATTGTCAACGCGTCGAACCGAGAAACGGACTTCCAGTGGCTGAAGGAGCGGGAAATCCCAGGATCCGACGTGCGCGACATCTCGGACGACTACGCGCTGCTCGCCGTCCAGGGGCCTCGGTCGCTGGAGCGGCTCGGCCTCGAGGAGGCGCCGGCGTTCACGTTCTCGATGGACGACCTGGACGGGATCGAGGTGATGGTCAATCGCACGGGCTACACCGGCGAGACCGGCGTGGAGCTGATGGTCCCCGCCGACGAGGGTCCGCGGCTCTGGGACGCCGTCCTGGCCCGCGGAGTCGCTCCTGCCGGGCTCGGCGCGCGCGACACGCTCCGCCTCGAGGTCTGCTACCCGCTGCACGGGAACGACATCGGGCCGGAGACGGACGCGATCTCCGCCGGGCTCGGCTGGGTCTCGGCGCTGGACAAGGACTTCACCGGAGCCGACGAGCTCCGTCGGATCAAGGCAGACGGCCCTGAGAGGAAGCTGGCGGCCTTCGTGATGGAGGATGCGGGAATCCCGCGGCAGGGCATGGCGATCGAGGGCGGCGGCGAGGTCACCTCCGGGACCCATTCGCCGATGCTCGACCAGGGCATCGGGATGGGCTATGTCTCCGCGGATCAAGCGACACCCGGCGAGGGGCTCACGATCGACGTGCGCGGCCGGCAACGGCGCGCACGCGTCGTGAAGAAACCGATCTACAAGCGCGAGGAGGATTGATGGCGGCTGCCGAGAGCTACCCCGACGGGCTGACGTACCACCCCGAGCACGACTGGGCGCGGATCGAAGAGGGCGAGGCCGTGCTGGGGATCACGTGGTACGCGCAGGACGCGCTCGGTGAGCTCGTGCACTTCGAGCCGCCCGACGTCGGTGCCTCGATCGCGAAGGACGGGGTCTACGGCGAGGTCGAATCGGTCAAGGCCGTTTCGGACGTTGTGTCGCCGCTCTCCGGCGAGGTGCTCGAGGTCAACCAGGCGGTCGTCGACGGGCCTGAGACCGTGAACGAGGACCCGTACGGCGCAGGCTGGCTGATCAGGATCCGGCTCTCGGACGCGTCCGAGGCGGAGAACCTCATGGATGCCGACGCGTACAAGGCTCTTCTGGCCGAGCAGTGACCTACGAGACGCTGACCGGCGCCGATCGCGAGGCGATGCTGGAGACGATCGGGGTCTCGAGCATCGACGAGCTCTTCCGAGACATCCCCGCCGGTGTCCGCTTCGACCGGCCGCTCGAGCTCGGCGACGCGCTGACCGAGCAGGAGATCCTCGAGCGCCTCGAGGAGCTCGCGGCGAGGAACGTGCACGCCGGAGAGGAGCTCTCGTTCGTCGGCGCCGGCGTCTACGACCACTACGTCCCAGCCGTCGTCGACTACGTGCTCCAGCGCGGCGAGTTCCTGACCGCGTACACGCCGTACCAGCCGGAGATGAGCCAGGGCGTTCTCCAGGCGATCTTCGAGTACCAGACGGTGATCTGCGAGCTGACCGGCATGGACGTGTCCAACGCGTCCGGGTACGACGGAACGACGGTCGCCGCCGACGCCTGCTACATCGCGAAGCACGCGACGGGCCGGTCCAAGATCGTCCTGGCCGAAACCGTCAACCCGCAGGTTCGCCAGGTGGTTCGCACCTACGCGCCCGGGTTCGGGATGGAGGTCGTGGACGTCCCGCACCGCGACGGCGTCACCGATCCGGAGGAGTTCCGTGCAGCGGCAGAGGACGCAGCCTGCGCGATCTTCCAGCAGCCGAACTTCTTCGGCTGCCTGGAGCCGGCGCCGGAGCTGGCGGCCGCTGCGAACGACGCCGAGGCGCTCGCGGTCGCCCACGTCGATCCGATGTCGCTCGGCGTGCTCGAGGCTCCCGGCAACTACGGGTGCGCGATCGCCATCGGCGAGGGACAGTCGGCCGGCAACCCGCTCTCCTTCGGCGGACCGCACTACGGGTTCGTCGCCGCGCGGGAGGAGTTCACGCGACGAATGCCCGGCCGGATCGTCGGCGAGACGACCGACGTCGAGGGACGCCGAGGCTACGTCCTCACCCTTCAGACGCGCGAGCAG
>DASZEE010000071.1:0-7407 GCA_035941215.1 Gaiellaceae bacterium | reverse complement strand
TCCGCGTGAACGCCATCGCCCTCGGCTCGATTCGTACCGAGCGCTACGGCCTGCTCCTCCAGGAGCACGATGCCGCGGAGGCCGAACGGATCGAGGAGGAGATGCGGCTGCTTCACCCCCTGGGCCGGCTAGGAAGTCCCGAGGAAGTAGCGGCCGCCGTCGCCTACCTGCTGTCGGACGAAGCAAGCTTCATCAACGGCGCGACTGTGCCCGTCGACGGCGGCCGCTCTGTGCTGGCGCGGGATCCTGACGAGCTGCGCTAGGAGACCGCGCGCGGCCGCTGCGGCTGCTGACCGCGGACGTAGCCGCGCATGACCTTGCGGGCGTACAGCCGCTCCGAGGCCGCGCGGTAGACGGCGAGCGCGTTCTCGCCCTCCTGCGGGTGCACCGCCCACCCGAAGGTCGCCTTCGTCCCCTGCGAGGACAGGATCCACTCGAGCCTGGCGCTGAGCTCCGATGCCTCGTCGAGGGTCTGGCACGACGCCAGCACCGCGAACTCGTCGCTGCCGACCCTCGCCACCTGATCCTCTGGCGCGAGCGAGTTCGAGAGCCGGTCTGCGACGCGCCGCAGCGCCTCGTCGCCCGCCGCCGGGCCCGCTTCCTGGTTCAGCTCCTTGAGCGCGTCCATGTCGGCGAGCAGCAGCGCGAAGGGCCGCCCGGCCTCCAGGCGCTTCGTGATCGCGGCCTCAAAGGCCCGCGTGTTCGGAAGCCCGGTCAGGATGTCCCGCTCGGCGAGGATCCGGAGCTCTGCCAGCATCAGGCGGTTCCGCCCGGCGAACCATCCGAGCATGAAGCCGATCGACACGAACGTGAGGACGCGGATCACGGTGCTCGCAGTGAGGACGTCGGTCGACGGGATCGTCGGATTGAGCACCACCGCCGCGACGTACAGCGCTGTCGCGCCGAACCCCGCCAGCGCACCGATCAGCGGGCCGGTCGCGATCGCGGTCGTCGCGATGGAGAGATAGAAGAAGTGCGCCACGCCGAGGCCGGGCCGCTCGTAGAGCAGAAACGCCGCGAAGACGAGCGCGTAGGACGCACCTGAGGCTGCGAGGAGCAGCTGGCGCCCGGAGAAAGCCGCAGACATCTCCCGCAGCTTCCGCCACCGGGCAGCCGCGAGCGTCCCTCGAAGGGGTTATTCCACCGTGACGGTCTTGGCGAGGTTCCGCGGCTGGTCGACGTTCAGGCCGCGGAGCCGGGCGATGCGGTAGGCGAGCAGCTGGAGGGGCACGACCGCGAGCACTGCCTGGAGGAAGGACGGCGTGCGCGGGACGTAGATGACGTCGTCGGCGTGGTGCTGGATGTCCTCGTTCCCGTCCGTCGCGATCGCGATCACGTGCGCGCCGCGCGCTCGGGTCTCCTGGATGTTCGAGACGATCTTGTCGTAGACGTGGATGTTGGTCGCGACGACGACGACCGGCGTACCCTCCTCGAGCAGCGCGATCGGCCCGTGCTTCATCTCTCCCGCCGAATAGCCCTCCGTCGGCACGTAGGAGATCTCCTTGAGCTTCAGCGCTCCTTCGAGCGCGACCGGAAGGCCGATGTGGCGTCCGAGGTAGAGGAAGAAGTCGCGGTCGTAGAGGCGCTGGGCGATCTCCTCGACGGGGTGGTCGCCGTCGAGGAACCGCGCGATCTTGTCCGGCAGCGTGTAGACCTGATCGACGATGTAAGAGATCTCCTCCGGCGGCAGCGTCCCGCGGATCTCGGCGAGCTTCAGCCCGACGAGGTAGAGAAGCGAGACCTGAGCGGTGAAAGTCTTCGAGGACGCGACCGCGACCTCCAGTCCACAGCGCGTGTAGAAGACCGAGTCGACCTCACGCGTGATGTGCGAGCCCATCATGTTCGTGATCGCGACGGTGTGGGCGCCCTTCTCGCGCGCGAGACGCATCGCTCCGACCGTGTCCCGTGTCTCGCCCGATTGCGAGATGCCGATCACGAGTGTGTCCTCGTCGATCACCGGGTTGCGGTAGATCCACTCGGAGGCGATGTCGGGCTCGACCGGGACCCGGCCCCACTCCTCCATCACGTACCGCCCCACCACGCCGGCGTGGTACGCCGTGCCGCACGCGAGGATGACGATCCGGCGCAGCCGGCGGAGCTGCTCGTCGTCCATCCCCAGCCCTTCCAAGACGAGCTTGCCGTGGCGGGCGCGGTCGCCGATCGTCTCCGCGACGGCCTCGGGCTGCTCGTAGATCTCCTTGAGCATGAAGGTCTCGTAGCCGCCCTTCTCGGCGCTCTCGTCGTCCCAGTCGAGCTCGAGCGGCTCGTGGTCGACCGGCTTGCCGTCGGCGCGGACGAAGTCGACGCTCTCGGGCGTGATCGAGACGATGTCTCCGTCGTCGGGAAAGACGACGCTACGCGTCTCGCCGAGGAAGGCCGCGGCGTTGGAGGCGAGGAAGTTCTCGTCCCGCCCGAGGCCGACTACGAGCGGAGTCTGCTGGCGCGCACCGACGAGCAGGTTCGGGTGGTCCCGGTGGATCACGACGAACGTGAAGTGCCCCTCGAGCTCGCCGTAGGTCTTGACGACCGCGTCGGTCAGGTCGCCGTCATAGTGGTCCTCGATCAGGTGCGCGACCGTCTCCGCATCGGTCTCGGAGCTGAAGCTGTGACCCCCCGACGTCAGCTTGTTCTTCAGCTCGCGGTAGTTCTCCACGATGCCGTTGAGGACGATCGCCAGCTGCGCGTCCTCGCACGCCGTCAGCGGATGGGCGTTGCCTTCGGTGACCGCGCCGTGCGTGGCCCAGCGGGTGTGGCCGAGGCCGGTGGTCGAGCCCGACCCGTTCGTGGACGCAGCCTGCTTCAGGAACTGGAGATTTCCGACGGCGCGGACGTACTCGAGGCCGTCGTTCTCGAGGAGCGCGATTCCCGCGGAGTCGTAGCCGCGGTACTCGAGGCGCTCGAGGCCTTGGATGAGGAGCGGCTTCGCTGCTCTCGGCCCGACGTATCCGATGATGCCGCACACCCGGGACCTCCTTCTCTCGTTGGCCGCGTTCGCAATCCCCCCTCGAAAACGCGCAAGAGCCCGGCTTTCGTGCGACCCCTTCTTCGTGGTCGGCTAGCCGAGCTCTCGACGAACGAGAGCCGAGATCCTAGCACAGAGGGAGGCCGCTTCCTGCTCGTTTTCGGCCTCCGCGAGAATCCTGACCAAAGGTTCGGTCCCCGATGGACGAACCAGGACCCGGGCGCCGCCATCGAGCTCCCGATTGAGCGATTGCACCTCGGCGAGCAGGTCTTCCGGCAGTTCTCGGACCTGCACCGGGAGGTTCTCCTTGACCTGAGCGAAGCGCGGCATTGCGGACGCCGCTTCGGCGAGGGTGCGGCCCTCGAGGGCGCGGCAGAGGAGGAGAGCGGCCGCGAGCCCGTCGCCCGTTACGTGGCCGTCGAGGCAGATCAGGTGGCCGGACTGCTCCCCGCCGAGGATGGCGTTCTCCCGTCGCAGCGCTTCGAGGACGTAGCGGTCGCCGACGTCCGTGGTCACGACGCGGATCCCGTTGTCCGCCATCAGCCGGTGGAAGCCGAGGTTCGTCATGACGGTGACCACGACGACGTCGACCCCCAGGTGGAGCGCGAGGATCGCGAGGATCTGGTCGCCGTCAACGGTCGCGCCGTCGCCGTCCACGGCGAGCATGCGGTCACCGTCGCCGTCGAACGCCACGCCGAGATCCGAGCCGCTCGCGACGACCTTCTCTTGCAACAGCCGGAGGTCGGTGGCGCCGCAGCCGACGTTGATGTTGTTCCCGTCCGGCTTGTCCGCGAGCGCCATCACGTTCGCGCCGAGGCGCTCGAACGCGTGCGGCGCGATTCCCGAGTAGGCACCGTTGGCGCAGTCGACGGCGAGCTCGAGACCCGCGAGGGACGAGCCGAACCGGTCGAGGACGTGCTCGACGTAGCTGTCCGCTGCGACGCCGATGCGATCGACCGCCCCCCGTCGGGCGCCCGCCGGCTCGTCCAGTAGCGCCTCGATCTCCTCCTCGGCGGCATCGGTGAGCTTCCGCCCCTCGCCGTCGAAGAACTTGATCCCGTTGTACTCAGGCGGGTTGTGCGATGCCGACACGACCGTGCCGAGGTCGAGCGAGAGCAACGCCACGGCGGGCGTCGGCAGCACCCCGCCGAGGACCGCGTTGCCGCCCACCGACGCGACCCCCTCGGCGAACGCCTCCTCGAGCATCGGGCCCGAGGCCCGCGTGTCGCGCCCGATGAAGACGCGGCCGCCGCCGGACCACAGCGCGGCAGCGCGGCCTAGCCGCTCCACCAGGTCTGTCGTCAGCTCTTCGCCGACGATCCCCCGAACGCCGTCTGTGCCGAAGTAGCGCCGCACGGCGCGCGAGGCTACCGCTTGCTGAACTGAGGCGCTTTGCGGGCCTTGTGGAGGCCGGCCTTCTTGCGCTCGACGATGCGGGCGTCGCGCGTGAGGAAGCCCTCGCGCTTGAGCACCGTCCGCAGCTCAGGATCGGCCTCGACGAGCGCCCGCGCGAGCCCGTGGCGGATCGCCTCCGCCTGGCCGGTCGGGCCTCCGCCCTCGACGCGGACACGAAGGTCGTACGTCCCCTCGGCGCCCGCAACCTTGAGCGGCGCCATCAGCGCCGTGCGGTGCGTGGCCCGCGGGAAGTACTCCTCGATGGTCCGGCCGTTGATCCAGGTCGCGCCGTCGCCGGGCCGCAGGATCACCCGCGCGATCGACGTCTTCCGCTTGCCGGTGCCCCGGTACTGGGCGGCGACGCTCATGCCTTCACCTGCTCGGGCAGCGGCTTCGGGTCCTGGGCCTCGTGCGGATGCTCGGGCCCGGCGTAGATCTTGAGCTTCGTCAGCTGGGCACGGCTGAGCCGGTTTCGCGGCAGCATCCCCTTGACCGCCTTCCGCAGCACCTCGGTGGGACGCCGGTCGAGCTGCTCGCGCAGCGTGCGCGTCCGCAGGCCGCCCGGGAAGCCCGAGTGCCGGTGGTAGAGCTTCTCGTCGAGCTTCTTGCCCGTGACGGCGATCTTCTCTGCGTTCACGACGACGACGAAGTCACCAGTGTCCACGTGCGGCGTGTACTGCGCCTTGTGCTTGCCGCGGAGCGTGTCCGCGATGCGCGTGGCCAGACGCCCGAGGGTCTGGCCCTCGGCGTCCACGACATACCAGAGGCGATCGACCTCGCCCGGCTTTGCATTCCATGTTTTGCCCATACGGAGAAGCGGCGGACCCACGGCCCGCCGGCTGAGCATAGTAGCGGCCCGCCGGCAAAGCCGCCGGGCCTCTACTGGTCGGCGCCGCCGAGTCGGCGCCTTAGATAGCAGCAATCAGGGCTCCTCGCCGTCCTTCCGGTTGCCGACCCAGACCGCAAGTGCGATCGCGACGATCAGGAGGCCCGCGGAGAGCTCCACGACGGCGCCGGCGACGCCTCCGTGTGCGAAGAGCGGGACTAGCCCGAGGAGAGCAGCCACAGTCCCGTGCACGTATAGACCACCATCAGCCCCAGCATCGCGTACTGCGTGCGGATCGCGGTCCCGGCCGACGAGAAGAGCGCGATCGCCTTGTCGTGGGCGAGCACCAGGCCTAGGACGTGCCCGACGACGAGAACGCCGACCTGGACGTACCAGATCGTGTTGGGCGAGAAGACGTTCTCCGCCGGCTGGAAGTCCGCCGTCCCGAAGAGGTCCCAGCCCTTCCCGAATGGATCGGAGGCGAGGAAGATCGCGTCCTGCCCCGCATCGACGAGCAGCGTGAAGTAGTGGGCAACGGAGTAGGCGAGCGCGATCGGGATCAGGCTGCCGATGAAGGCGCCGGCGAGATTCACGTCGGTGTGTCCGATCCGCTGCGCGACGTAGACGGCGAGCGTGTACATCAGGCCGATGGCGACCACGGCGGCGAGCAGCCCGAGGAAGTTGAACCCCATCGAGACGAGGTCAGCCTTCGTCGGCGACTCGACGATGTACCTCACCTCGAGCTCGTAGAGCTGATCCTGCCACCACGTCGCGCGGCTGAGGCCGTCGAAGGCGACCGAGCCGAGCATCACCGAGACGAAGGCGACGGTGCCCGGCCGCGAGTCGCCCGAGGCCAGGCCGGAGAGCGGCGTGCGGACGACCACCCGGCGCCGCCCGTCCTCCTCCCGGACGGCGAAGGCCGAGATCCGCGACAGGAGCCCGAAGTAGACGGCGAAGGCCTCGCCGTTCTCGAGCCAGGGGCGGCGGCCGTAGATCAACATCCCTGCCCAGGTGATCCAGCTGTAGACGACGATCGCAAGCGCAAGCGTGCGCGGCTCAGCCGACCGCGGCCAGGCGAGCTCGAGCGTCGCGAAGGCGAGGAATAGCACGGCGGCGGGCCAGCGGCCGAGCCGCTCCGGATACTGCGCGGCGGGCTCCCAGCCGCGGCCGAGCTTCGTCCAGGCCCAGGCGACCGCGTCGGCGGCTGCGCTCCACGGGTTGAGGAGGCTCCAGAGGTTCCCGAAGAGCACCACGATCGGGACGAGGCCGAGCCAGAACACGACCCAGATGAAGACCGGCGCGATGTTGTCGCCCGCGTCCGGCCTCCCGAAGAGCGCCGCGAGCCAGACGACGACGAGCAGCCCGACCGAGATCCCTCCGAGGATGATCCGCCAGCCGGGCCAGAGGAGCAGGCGCTGCCAGCGCTCCGAGAGCGGCTTCCCCGCCTCGTGGCCGGTCAGGCGCGGCTCCGTCCACAGGACGGCGAGGGCGACGAACGAGAGGATCAGGATGAGCGAGGCCGCGTAGTAGAAGAGCCAGCGCGGGATCGGCAAATCCTGGATCTCCCCGATTCCGTGCGCGAGGGGGAGCGCGATCGTCATCACTGCGTCGTGATGCGGGCGATCAGGACCCCCCGATCCTCGAGCTCGGCCTCCACCGTGCCCGGGCGCGTCGCCCGGAACTCGATCGTCGCCGGCTGTCCGGGACCGACGTCCCGCATCACGTCGTAGCCGTGGAGGTGGACGTGGTCGGAGACGTCCGAGGTGACGTTGAGGATCACGCGCCGGCCTCGAGCCACCGTCACGCGGGCCGGGCCGCCGACCGGGAGGCCGCCCTGAACCCTGATCCGGACTCGCGCTGGAGGCGGTGGCCCGGCTGGAGGAGGCGGCGCGGTCGTCGTCGTCACCGTGGTGGTCGGCTGGGTGGTCGCCGGCGGCGGGGTCGCGGTGGGCTCGTCCGTCTCGTCAGGGCGCAGGACGAGGTAGAGCCCGGCGGCGACAGCAATCGCAATCCCAACGATTAGAAACCGACTCATGGTCGGATGGATAGCAGGAGACCGGCTCTGAACTCCTCGGCACCGCCGTGCGACGGGTGGCGGACATAAGGCACGCCGAGCACGGACTGCGCCACCCGCCCGACGGCGATCGGGACCCGGCCGGCGAGCACTTCCTCGAGGAACGGCATGCCGCCTCGTATTTCGGCGCTCGTCGGCCGCCGGTTCGCG
>DASZEE010000070.1:0-12434 GCA_035941215.1 Gaiellaceae bacterium | reverse complement strand
GCGGATGTCCTGCGCGCCCTCGTACAGGACGAGGCGCCCAAGCTCCGCCAGGTTCTCCCTGCCCTCGACGATGGTCGCGAAATGGTTCCCGGCGAGCTGGCCCATCTTGCTCGCGAAGCACGTCGCGCCGTACGGGAAGAGGATCTCGGTCTCGGATAGGCCTCCCGGATAGAGCAAGAGCTCGCCGGGCCCCGGGTAGGAGCTCGCGTTCTCCGGCCCGACGCCGGTCTCGAGGTCTCCGAGCGGAACCCAGGCAGACTCCCCGCTCCAGCGGGCCTGGACGAGCCTGTCCTCGAGCGGGAGGAGGCGGCGGAGCGCCTCGCACGTGCGCGGTGCTTTCTCCTCCTCGAGGTTCGCGCGAAACCGGTACGGGCCGGCGGAAATCTCGAGCACGGCGGAGAGGTTAGCCCCGTAAGCTCCCGCGCGATCGATGGATCCCTACCTGAACGACTGGCTGAATCTCGTTCTGCGGTGGCTGCACGTCGTGGCCGGGATCGCGTGGATCGGCGCGTCGTTCTACTTCATCCGCCTCGATCTCTCGCTCCTTTCCCCCAAGCGGGACGAAGACGCGAAGCGGGGCGTCGGCGGCGAGTTCTGGAGCGTGCACGGCGGCGGCTTCTACCACACGCAGAAGTACCGGGTCGCGCCCGAGACGCTTCCCTCGCCGCTCCACTGGTTCAAGTGGGAGGCCTACACGACCTGGCTCTCGGGCTTCTCGCTCTTCGTCGTCCTCTACTACGTGAACGCCGAGACCTATCTGATCGACCCCCAGGTCGCGGACATCCGGCCCCTGGTTGCCGTCTCGGCGAGCATCGGCCTTCTCGCGGCCGCCTGGATGATCTACGACCTGCTCTGCCGCTTGCTCGGTGGCCGCGACTGGCTCCTCGCCGTCGCGATCGTCGCGCTCACCGTCGCTGCCGCGTACGGCGTCAGCCACCTCTACAGCGGGCGGGCCGTCTACATCCAGATCGGCGCGATGCTCGGGACGATCATGGCCGGCAACGTCTTCTTCAACATCATTCCGGCCCATTGGGAGCTGGTGCGCGCGAAGAAGGCCGGACGCGAGCCGGATCCCGCGCTGGGGCTCCAGGCCAAGCAGCGCTCCGTCCACAACAACTACCTGACGCTGCCGGTCGTCTTCACGATGATCTCGAACCACTTCCCGTTCACGTACGGCCACGACCACGGCTGGCTGGTGCTCGTCGCGCTCGTGGTGCTCGGAGCGTGGGTTCGTCATTTCTTCAACCTGCGCCACGCCGGGCGGAACGCGTGGTGGATCCCGGTCACAGCGGCGGCTGCCGTGGTGGCGCTCGCGATCGCGATCCGGCCGGACGAGGGCGGCGGCGGGGGCGGGCCGGTTGCGGCGGTGACCGCGGAGGAGGCGCAGGCGATCGTCCAGCAGCGCTGCGTCCCGTGCCACTCGGACGAGCCGACGCAGGAGGGCTTCGAGACCGCGCCCGGCGGGGTCACGTTCGACACGGTCGAGGAGACCGAGTCGCAGGCTCAGGCGATCAAGGCGCAAGCGGTCGACTCGAACGCGATGCCGCTCGGAAACGTCACCGGCATGACGGACGAGGAGCGCGAACAGCTCGGCGCCTGGATCGACTCGTTGGAGTAGGTTCCCCGCCGTGCTCGAGATCAAGGCCGGCCCGTTCGAGTTCGTGGCGCGCTTCGAAGAGGAGCTGGCGCCGAAGACGGTCGAGGCCTTCCGAGGAATCCTCCCGCTCGAGGACCGGATCATCCACTGCCGCTGGAGCGGCGAGTCGAACTGGATCCCGTGGGGCGACCGGGATCTCGGCATCGGTCCGGAGAACGCGACGAGCTACCCGCACCCGGGCGAGATCGCGCTCTACCCGGGCGGGGAGAGCGAAACGGAGCTCCTGTTCCCCTACGGCTACTGCAGCTTCGCGAGCAAGGCGGGCCACCTGTGGGCGAACCACTTCGCGACCCTCGTCGAGGGCCAGGAGAACCTGAAGGAGCTCGGGCGCCTCACGCTCTGGGAGGGCGCGCAGGCGATCTCGTTCCGCGAGCGCTGAGAGGTAGCTCTCGGTCCATGGGCCGCATCAGAACGTTCCTCAACCAGGATGCGAATCAAGCCATAGACCGGATAGTTGAGCCGTATGTCCGGTTCATGCTGAAGCACTGGCTGCTCACCTGGCTCGCGTTCCCGCCATTCGTCGCACTGATCTGGATCTATGTCTCGAAGACCTGGGCGCTGCTCATGGTGGCGTTGTCGGTGGTCTTCCTCCTCTGGGGAATCGTCAGGTACCTCTTGGAGCGTCACGTCCCGCGTTGAGCGAGCGGCCTTCGCACTCGGCGAGAACCACGTAACGCTGTGCTGCTTGCTCTCCGAAGCTAGCCGCAATCCGCCTGCGCGAGCCGCCGTACAGCTGCCGTCAGCACCTCGACCGCCAGCGCGATGTCTTCGTCGCTCGAGAGCTCCTGCGGCGAGTGGCTCGCCCCGCCGTTCAGGCTCCGGACGAACAGCATTCCCGCCTCGACGCCCGCGCCGCCTAGTGGGGCGGCGTCGTGACCCGCGCCCGAGGGCAGCTCGAGGGCCGGTGTGCCCGCAAGCTCGACTTCCTCGCGCAGGGTCTGCCGCACCCGCTCTGACATCGCCACAGGCGGGATCCGGTAGTGCGCCTCCTCGAGGCCGAGCGCCGCCACGAGACGATCCAGGCGCTCTTGGTCCGGGGCCCTGGCGTCCACCGTCAGTAGCACCGCGGACGGAACCACGTTCGCCGCGCCCGGTTCGAGCGCGAGCTGGCCGACGGTCGCTACCGCGCCGTCGATCTCACCTGCCCGGTCCCGCACCTCGAGGACGTACTCCGCCGCCGCCGCCAGCGCGTCCTGCCGGACGTCCATCGGGGTTGTCCCGGCATGGTCGGCCCGACCGGCGAACTCACGCGAGCAACGGACGATCCCCGCAATCGACGACACCACTCCGAGCGGCGCGCCGGCCTCCGCCAGCACGGGACCCTGCTCGATATGCAGCTCGACGTAGAACCCCGGCAAAGCAGCGTTCCGCACTCGCCACCGGCTCCCGTGGCAGCCCGTCTCCTCGTCCCGAAAGACGACGACGCCCAGGGTCCGCTCGGACTGCCCGATCTCCTCGACCGTAGCGAGCCCCGCAACCACACCCAGAGCCCCGTCGAATCGCCCACCCTCCGGCACCGAGTCGAGATGCGAACCCGTCCAGACCTCCGGCAGCTCCGGCGATCGGCCGCGCAACCGTCCCACAACGTTGCCCCGGCCGTCCACCTCGACCTCGAGGCCGGCCTCCTCGAACCACCCAACGGCGAGCCGACAAGCCTCGTCCTCCGCCGGCGTCCCGCCGACCCGGTTCGCGCCCACGCCGTCTCCGATGTGGAAAACGTCGTCCAGTCGCCGTTTTAGAGTCGTACTCATTCTGCGGGAAGGAGGAGCAGCATGAGCGATTTCGCCGCGACGTTCGAACGCTCGGCATTCGGTCGCCGGTTCCGCTTCAGGGAGAACGGCACGAATGCGGGTCGCGACACCGTCGCAGGCATGACGACCTTCATCGTCATGTCCTACATCATCTTCGTGAACCCGGCGATCCTGGGGTTCGCGGGCGTCGAGGGGCTCCAGGAGCAGGGGCTTCCCTTCAACGCCGTCCTTACCTCGACGTGCCTTGTCGCCGGGGTGATGACGATCATCATGGGCCTCTATACGAACATGGCCTACGCCATCGCGCCGGGCCTCGGACTGAATGCGGTCGTGGCGTTCACCCTGGTGGCCCAGGCCGGCCTGAGCTTCCCCGAGGCGATGGGCCTCGTCGTCGTCGAAGGGCTCGCGGTCACGATCCTCGTGCTCGTCGGCCTGCGCGAGGCGATCATGAACGCGATCCCGCTCGAGTTGAAGAAAGCGATCGCGATCGGGATCGGCCTCTTCATCGCGTTCATCGGCCTGACGAACTCAGGGCTCGTGGTGCCCGGCGCTGGCACGCCTGTCGACCTCGCCCCGTTTACGACGTGGCCGGTGATCATCACGATCGTCGGCATCCTCATCACGATCGGCCTGCGAGCTGTCGGCTTACCCGGCGACCTGTTCGTCGGGATCATCCTCACGACGGTCTTCGCGACGATCGTCAACTACGCGGCCGACGTGTATCCGGAGAGCACCGGATACGCCCGGTGGCCGGACGACATCTTCGAGTCACCCGACTTCAGTCTTGTCGGCGAGTTCAACTTCGACGCGTTTACGACGCTGCCCTTCATCGCCGCCCTCGCGTTCGCGTTCTCACTCTTCCTGGCCGACTTCTTCGACACGATGGGGACGCTGGTCGGCGTCGGCCGGCAGGCGGGCTACGTGGATCGACAGGGGCAGATGCCCGAGATCCGCAAGCCGCTGCTCGTCGATTCGCTCGCTGCGGCGGCAGGCGGCGCGGCCTCCGCGTCGTCGGCGACGACGTACATCGAGTCCTCCTCCGGCGTCGCCGTCGGCGGCCGGACCGGCTGGGTCAGCGTCGTCACCGGGGCGCTCTTCTTCCCGTTCATGTTCATCGCACCGCTCATCGGGATGGTTCCGCCGCAGGCGACCGCACCGGCACTGCTGATCGTCGCCTGGCTGATGATCAGCGTCCTGACCGAGGTGGAGGAGGAGGCCGAGGCGGTCGAGACCGGGCGAGCCGGCTTCGAAGAGTCGACGACCGCGCAGCCGACTCGCACGACTCGGCCGCGCCGCAAGCTCGCCGGGATCGACTTCCACGACCTCGCTCTCGGCCTCTCCGCCGCGATCGTGATCATGTTCATGCCGTTCTCGTTCTCGATCACCGACGGGATCGCGGCAGGGTTCATCGTCTACGTGTTCATCCGCGCTTTCCAGGGCGCGTGGCGCACCGTGCACCCGCTGATGTGGGGGGCCGCGTTCGCCTTCGCGATCTACTTTGCGCTCCCGCTCATGCAGCAGGAGTTCAGCTGGATCTGAGTCCCGCGTCTTCGAGGGCGGCTGCTACGAGCGCGTCGTAGCGGCCGTCCTCGAGGTCTCCGAGCGGATCCTTCGTGTACCGGAGCAGCTGGCCGTAGGGCAGCGAGAACGCGGCGCGCATCGCGAGCAGCCGACGCCGCTCGGGCGTGGCCTGGTCGCCGAGGACGACCGACGCCTCCCTGAGCTTGCGGATCTGTGCGGTGCGGCCGGGCAGCCACTGCGAGAGGAGTAGAAGCGCCGGGAGCGCGAAGGTGACAAAGCCCAGGATGTTCGCGAGCTGATGGACGCTGTCCTCACCTTCCCGACCAAGCTCGGCGACCTCTCCGCCGGAGCCCTCACCCGCCCCGCGGAGGCCGTCGGCGATGTCGTCGCCGACCACCGGTGTTCCGTCGACGGCATCCGCGGCCGACTCAAAGCCGCCTTGGACGGCGCCGCCGGTCGCCTGGACTCCCTCGCCGAGCACGGCGAGCTGGTCGACGGCGTCGTGGACCTTCAGGCCGGCCCAAGCGAAGAGGACGAGCAGGATGATTGATGCGACGTCTGCGACGAGCGCGCGGTTTCGCGGCCCTGTGAGCTGTGGGTAGAGATGCATGTCCGGCTCATACCCGCTCGCGCAGCCTCCCGAGCATCAGCCAGCCGGCTACCGGCCCGACGGCGGAGAGCGCGAACGCCGTCCGCCACGACGTGGCCTCGACGAGATTCGCAAAGAGCACCGGTACGAGCACCCCGATCACGCCCAGCGTCGTCTGCTGGAACCCGATTGCCGCGCCGCTTCGGGCGCGCCCGGCAAGCTCGGCGGCCACGGTCAGCGAGAGGCCGTTCCACGCCATCGAGACGGCCCCGGCCACGACGATGACGGTCACGACGAGCGAGATCCGGCTCTGAGCCAGGAGCGCCGTGGCGAGCAGGCCCGCGGCGCTCGCGAGTCCGATCCAGCGCAGCGGCCTCAGCCGGTTGCCGAGCTGGTCGGAGAGCCGGCCCGCTCCGATCCTCGTCAGCACGGCGCCGGCCTGGAAGATCGCGAGGACGACCCCGGCGCGCGCGGCCGAGAGCCCGTGGACGTCGTGGAGGAAGAGCACCGCGAACGACATCAGCGGAATCTGCGCGCCGAGGTAGAGCCCGCTCCCGATCGACAGCGTCCAGAGCCGCGAATCCCGAAGCGTCCAGGGGATCGCGTCTCCCTCGAGCTCGGAGTCGCGAACCGGCGCCTCGCGGATGACCGCGAGGGCGACGAGCGCGGCCGCGATGCAGAGCCCGCCGAGGAACGCGAACGCCGCCTCGAGCCCCGCAGCCGACTCGACGGTCGGGAGGACGACGGCGCAGATCCCGATTCCGACTGGAATCGCCGTCTGGCGGATCCCCAGCGCCAGCCCGCGCTCCTCGGGCTCGAACCACTGCATCACCGCCCGCCCGCTGGCGGCGTTGACGCTCGCTCCGGCGGCGCTGGCGAGGAAGAGCAGGCCGAGGAGCACCCAGAAATCGCCGGCCCAACCCGCGGCGGCGGCGAGCACGCCGCAGACGCCGAGCCCCGTCCCGAGCACGAGCCGCTCGCCCAGCCGGTCTGCAAGCAGGCCCCAGAGGAGCAACGTCAGGATCGACCCGACCCAGAGGCTCGCGAGCAGCACGCCGACCTCCGAGAGGGTGGCGTCGAACTCGTCCCGGATCGCGGGCGCCAGGACCGCGGGGCCGATGAAGAGCGCCGAGCCCGCGGCCGCCGCCGCCGTGCCCGCGGCGAGGACAGCCCACCGGTAGCGCAACGCCGCCTAGAGCCCGAACGGGTTGAACGGCTTCGGCGAGGTCGAGACGATCACGCTCTTCGTCTCGAGGTAGAGCTCGAGCGTGTCGAGGCCGAGCTCCCTGCCGAAGCCGGACTGCTTGTAGCCGCCGAACGGGATCCCCGGAAAGGCCGTGTACGGCATGTTGATCCCCACGGTTCCGGCCTTGATCCGCCGCGCCAGCCGGTGGCCCTTCGCCGGATCGCCGGTCCAGACGGTCGCCATCAGGCCGTAGCGGGAGTCGTTCGCGATCCGGGCCGCGTCCTTCTCGTCCTCGAACGGGATCACGGTGACGACGGGGCCGAAGATCTCCTCCTGCGCGACCGCCATCGAGTTGTCCACCTTCGCGAGGACGGTGGGCGGGTAGAACGCGCCGTTGCCGTCCGCGGGCTCGCCGCCGGTGACGAGCTCCGCTCCCTCCTCGACGCCTTTCTCGACGTAGCCGTGCACCTTCGAGCGGTGCTCCTGGGAGACGAGCGACCCCATCTGCGTCTCGCCCTCGAGCGGGTCGCCCACCTTGAGCGCCTGCGCGCCCTCGGAGAAGCGCTGCACGAACTCGTCGTAGAGCGACTGCTCGACCAGCACACGCGAGCGCGCCTCGCAGCTCTGTCCGGCCGAGTAGTAGATCGACCAGACCGAGCTCGGGATCGCGTCGTCGAGGTTCGCGTCGGCGAAGACGACGTTCGGGCTCTTGCCGCCGAGCTCGAGCGTCAGGCGCTTGATCGAGTCGGAGCCGAGCCGCATGATCTCCGCCCCGGTCGCCGTCGAGCCGGTGAACGCGATCTTGTCGACGCCGGGGTGCTGCACGAGGTGCGCGCCGACCGTCTTTCCCTCGCCCGGGACGACGTTGAGCGCGCCGGGCGGGAAACCGACCTCGGACGCCAGCTCGGCCATGCGCAAAGCGGTGAGCGGCGTCTGCGAGTCCGGCTTGAGGACGACCGAGCACCCCGCCGCCAGCGCCGGCGCGAGCTTCCACGTCGTCATCATCAGCGGGTAGTTCCAGGGGACGATCTGGCCGGCGACGCCCACCGGCTCCTTCAGCGAGTAGAAGAGGAGCGAGCCGCCGATCGGGTTGGAGCGGCCGGCGATCGAGCCGATCGCGGAGGCGTAGAAGCGGAAGTTCTCGACGCCCTGGTGGAGCTCGGCCTTCACGGACGAGATCGCCTTGCCGACGTTCCGTACCTCGAGCTCGGCCAGTTCCTTCCGGTTCGCCTGAATCGAGTCTGCGAGCGCGTGGAGCAGTCGCGAGCGCTCGGTGGGCGGCGTCCGGCCCCAGTCGCCGTCGAGCGCCGCCCGGGCCGCGTCCACGGCGCGGTCGGCGTCGTCAGTTGAGGCCTTGGCGACCTTGGCGAGCGGCTCACCGGTCGCCGGCTCCGTCAGCTCGACGACCTCGCCGCCGACGGGCTCCACGGGCTCACCGTTGATGAAGAGCAGGTACTCGCGCTCGGTCACGACCGCCATCGCGGCCGGACGATACCGGGTTTCCGGCAGCGCTCCTTAGGCACAATCCCGCCATGCAGGCCGTCGTCGAGACCCTGACCGAGCACGGAGTCGAGTCGGAGACAGTCGAGGAGGACGGCTACGTGCTCGTCCAGGTTCCGTGCGGCAAGGACGACGACCGGGACTGCCACGAGCTGATCGTGGACATCGAGGCGTGGCTCGCCGAGAAGGGCCTCCCGTTCGTCGCGCAGGAGGTCGACGGCAGGATTGTGATCAGGCCTCCGGCTTCCTGAGGTCCGCAGGCGTCAGCTGCTCCGTGAGCAGCCGCCTGAAGCGCGCACGGTCGCCGTTGACCCACTCGCGGCACACGTGGTAGCCGTCGGCGTAGGTCGTCACATACGAGCGCCAGACCGGGTGCGTGATGAACTCGACGTTGTGCCGGGCGCGGTCCTCGGAGACGAGGCCCCAGCGCTTGATGTACTCCTTGGCCTTCTCCGGCGACACACCGTCCTCGTGGACGAGCAGCGCCGCGTTTCCCATCACTCGCTCGAAGGGCCGCCGCGCGGCGCGGATCGCGCGTCCGGTGTCGGTGTCGTAGTCGATCCCGAACTCGCCGAACACTTCCGCGGCAAAGCTGTCCTGGTCGTCGACGACCATCTCGATCGCGAGCCCGGCGATCCCCTCGGCGATCAGCGACGAGGGCGTGCCGATCATGAGCGCGCTCTCCTCCAACCGGCCGCCGCCCCGGAAAAGCTCGGCCTCCTTCCACGCGTGCTCGGTGTGGTGGCCCGGGTAGAGCTCGTGCGCCATCAGCTCGACGCCGAAGGACGCGTTGAGCGGGATGTCGGTGTTCACGGCGACGCGGCTGGTCAGCGCCCCGAGGTAGTAGTTGTACGCCCACCACGGTTCTTGCGTGACGAAGTCGAGCTCGTGGCTCTCGCCGGCCGGGAGGCCGATCAGCTCGCCGGCTCGCTCGCGCAGACGGGCGGTGATCGTCTCCAGGACCCTGGGCATGAGCTCGGCCGGAACCGGATCGCCCTCGCGCCAGCGCTGGTACCGCTCCGCGATCGATCCTCCGCTGGGAAGGATCTCGTCGAGCCTGCGCTGCGCGTCTTCAAACTCCGCCTCGGAGGCTCTGCTCGGGCGGATGCCGTAACAGCGCTCGACCTCGTCGGCGTACGGGATCTCCTCGCCGGCGAGCTTGCGGGCGACGGTCTCCAGGCCCAGGAGCTGCGCCTCGAGATATGAGCTGTCGTTCTCCTCTCTGAGCGCGGCGGCGTCCGACACGAGCGCCGATGGATCGCGAAGCTGCTCGGCTTCCACGCGCGTCGCGATCTCCTGCGGCCCGTAGTACGAGTCGACGAGCCCGTCGACGTGTCGACCGAGTCGGAGGCAAAGCTCGAGGTACTCCTCCGCAACACTCATTGCAGGTCCGCGGGAGTCAGCTGCTCGGTCAGCAGCCGCTTGAACCGTCCGGGGTCGCCGTCCACCCAGCCGCGACAGAGCTCGTATCCGTCTGTGTACGTCCTGATGTACGCCCGCCCCCATGGATCCGTGACGAACTCCACGTGCTTCGCGGCTCGCTCCGGCGAGCTGAGCTCCCAGCGTTGGAGGTACTCCTGCGCGTCGTCGGCCGAGACACCGTCGACGTGGAGAAGGATCGCCGCGTTCGCCATCGCGCTGTCGAGGGGCTTGGCCGCCTGCCGGATCCGCCGCGCCAGCTCGGGGTCGTACGCGACGCCGCACTCGCGCAGCGCGTCGGCGACCAGGTCGCCGTGCTCGTCGACCACGAGCCCGACTGCGAGTGTGGCGATGCCTTCTGTGATCACGGACTGCGGCGTCCCGTACACGAGCACGCTCTCCTCGAGCTGGTCCCGGCCGGCGTACAAGAGCTGCTCCTTCCAGACGCGCTCAGTGTGGTGTCCCGGGTACAGCTCGTGGGCGACGAGCGCGACGGCGGATTTCGAGCTGACCGGGAGATCGGTGTTCACCTCCACCCGGCTTCGCAGCCCGCCGCGATAGTCGTTGAACCCCTCCCAGTGCTTGTCGCTCACCAGCTCGAGCTCGAAGTTCTCTCCATCAGGTAGGCCGAACAGCTCGAGCGTCTTCTCCCTCAGCCGCTCGGCCAGCGTCCGGAGCACGCGCTCGAGCTTGTCCGGAGGCACGGCATCGCCGTCGTCCCACAGCTGGTACCGCTCGGCGAGCGTGTCGCCGGGCGGGAGGAGCTCGTCGAGCGCCCGATGCGCCTCCTCGAAGCGGGCTTCAGGGACGAGCTCGGCGCGAGTCCCGTAACAGCCCTCGACCTCGTCGGCGTACGGGATCTCCTCGCCCGCAAGCTTGCGGGCGACGATCTCCAGCCCGCGAAGCTGCGCCCTCAGGTAGGCGGAGTCGGTGTCCTCGGCGAGGTTTCGGGCGTCGGCGGCCAACTGGTTCGGCTCTCGCAACGGCTCCTGCTCGACGCGCTCGGCGATCTCGCGTGGGCCGAAGTAGAAGTCGACGAGCTCGTCGTCGTGCCGGGCGAGGCGGAGGCACAGCTCGACGTACTGCTCGGCGACGCTCACCGCTCGAACAATGCGGCCTGGCCCTGACCGACGCCCACGCAGAGCGTCGCGAGCCCGTACCGGCCGCCGCGCCGCCGCAGCTCGTGGAGCAGGGTGACGACGAGGCGCGCGCCGCTCATCCCCAGCGGATGTCCGATCGCGATCGCGCCGCCGTTGACGTTGACCTTCTCCGGGTCGAGGCCGAGCTCGCGGATCACGACCAGGCTCTGCGACGCGAAGGCTTCGTTCAGCTCCACGAGGTCGAGATCGTCGACGCCGACCCCGGCCCGCTCGAGCAGCTTCCGAACGGCCGGGATCGGCCCGATGCCCATCACCCGCGGGTCGACGCCGGCGACCGCGGAGCCGACAAATGCGCCGAGCGGCTCGGCGCCGAGCTCGCGCGCCTTCTCCTCGGAGGCGATCACGAGCGCCGCCGCGCCGTCGTTCAGCCCGCTCGAGTTTCCTGCGGTGACCGTGCCGCCCTCGCGGAACGCCGGACGCAGCGAGCCGAGCTTCTCCAGGTTCGTGTCCGGCCGCGGATGCTCATCGCGCTCGACGCCGTTCACGGCGACCAGCTCGTCCGAGAAGTCCGCCGCCGCCCAGCGCTGCTGCGAGCGGAGGGCGAACTCGTCCTGCTCCTCCCGAGAAACCTCCCAGCGCTCAGCCACGTTCTCGCCCGTCTGGCCCATCGACTCGAGCGGGAACATCTCCTCCATCCGCGGGTTCGGGAAGCGCCAGCCGAGCGTCGTATCCCAGACGGTCTGGTTCCCGCGCGCAAAGCCCTGTTCCGGCTTCGCCATCACGAGCGGCGCGCGGGTCATCGACTCGACGCCGCCGGCCACGAAGAGCTCGCCGTCGCCCGCTGCGACCGCGTGCGAAGCGGAGACGACTGCGGAAAGCCCCGAGGCGCAGAGCCGGTTCAGCGTGACGCCCGCGACCGATTCCGGCAGCCCGGCGAGCAGCGCCGCCATCCGCGCGACGTTGCGGTTGTCCTCACCGGCCTGGTTCGCAGCGCCGAAGTAGACGTCCTCGATCTCCGCCGGGTCGACGCCCGAGCGCTCGACGGCCGCGCCGATCGCAGCCGCCGCGAGGTCGTCAGGCCGGACCTCGGCCAACGCGCCACCGTAGCGCCCGACCGGAGTGCGGACGGCTGAGAGGACGACCGCCCGGCTCACGCGTCGTCGGGATCCGGGCTGTGTCCGAGCCGAATCAGCACTGCGAACGGACGCTATCTAGAATCGCCCCCGTGGCGCTTCGCGACATCTTTCGCAACTTCTTCGCCCGTTCGCAGGGCGAAGACCGGATCGCGCAGTACGTGATCCGTGAGCACGAGCGCGGCCGCCCGCTCGCCGACATCCTCGACGACCCGTACATCAAGAACCGCACGACGGAGACCGAGCGGCAGCGGCTGCTCGACCGGCCGGAAGTCGTGCGCGCCCTCGGGCACGACGTCGTCGAGCAGGCGAAGACCTAGGAGGGCTCGGCGGAAGGTTGCTCCCCGCAGGGGTGCGATGGTCGTTCCGAGGCAAGGACGCAGGGAGCGTTCGTATCGAATGAGATACGGGCGCGACTGAGGACGCCGCCTCGGGGCGAGCAGCGCGGCCCGGCGGCATAGCCGCTATTTCGTCAAACCCTCCTAGGTCAGCAAACCCGCGTAGCGGTCGCGCCAGTCCTCGTCTGAGACCGAGCGGCGGAAGAACGCCTCGAACACATCCCGCGGCGACGAGCCCTC
>DASZEE010000069.1:0-31823 GCA_035941215.1 Gaiellaceae bacterium | reverse complement strand
GCGCGGCCGCAGGCCTGGGCGGCCGGGACGCCGGTGCTCCTCCTTCAGCTCCTGCTCGGGCTCAACCCGGATCGCAGGCAAAACACGCTCGAGACCGTCGCGCCGCCCGAGCTGCCGGCCTGGGCCGGATCCCTCAGACTGTCCAGCGTGAGAGCATTCGACAGGCTCTGGGAAGCTCGGATAGACGACGGAGAGGCGTCGGTGCGCCCGGGATGAACGACGAGCAGCTTCGAATCGCGATCATCAGCCCCCCGTGGTTCCCGGTGCCGCCGAGCGGCTACGGCGGTATCGAATGGGTCGTGGCGCTGCTCGCCGACGGGCTCGCGAAGGCCGGTCACGACGTGACCCTCTTCGCGTCCGGTGACTCGCGTACGAACGCGAAGCTGTCGTACGTCTTCGAGACGGCGCCGAGCGAATGGATCGGCCGGTCGCACTTCGAGCTGCTCCATAATCTGCCCTGCTACACACACGCCGACGAGTTCGACGTCATCAGCGAGCACACGGGCATGACCGGCATCGTCATGTCGGGTCTCGTCGACACGCCTGTCGTCCACACCGTCCACGGGCCGCTGACCGGCGAGCCGGGAGCGATGTACGAGGCGCTCTACGGGTTGGTGCCGGACCTCCACCTGATCTCGATCTCCATGAACCAGCGGCAGCCGAAGCCCGACCTGCCCTGGCTCGCGAACTGCCCGAATGCGCTCGAGTTCTCGGTCTATCCCTGCAAGCCGCACCCGGGCGAGTACCTGCTCTTCCTCGGCCGCATGAGCGCCGACAAGGGCTGCCACCGTGCGATCGCGGTGGCGATGGAGCTGGAGCTTCCGCTCAAGATCGCCGGGAAGAAGCAGGAGCCGAAGGAGGAGCGGTACTTCGCCGAGTTCGTGGAGCCGCACCTCGGCATCCACGGGATCGAGTATCTCGGCGAGGTCTCGCACGGGACCAAGGTCGAGCTGCTCCAGGACGCCCGGGCGACGCTCTTCCCGATCGACTGGGAGGAGCCGTTCGGCCTCGTGATGATCGAGTCGATGGCCTGCGGCACTCCGGTGATCGCGACCAGGCGCGGGGCGGTCCCGGAGGTGATCGAGCACGGCCGGTCGGGGATCATCGTGGACAGCTACCGCGAGATGCCCGCGGCGCTCGAGGAGGCCGACGCGCTCGACCCGCTCGAGTGCCGCCGGTATGCGGAGGAGCGGTTTTCGCCCGAGCGGATGGTCGACGATTACGTTGACGCGTTTCGAGAAGCGATGGTCGCCGCGCCGGTGTCCGCGAGCTTGTCGTAGCCCGCGCGTCGTCCTATCCTCGAACCCGTGCAGGTGATCTTCGCCGTCAGCGACGTGGGGCGGTCGGTCTCGTTCTACGAGCGCGCCTTCGGCTGGCCGCGGAACGACCGCATCGACTACGAGGAGTACGTGGAGCTGCTGCCGCCCGACGGCGGGTCGCTCGGCCTCTACCGGCGGGACGGCTTCGCCGGGATGGTCGGCGCCGATCCCGCCGAGGTTCCCGACGGGCAGGTCGCTCCCGGCTACCTGTACGTCCGAGTTGACGACGTCCAATCGACGGCCGGGGCGGTCGAGGCTGCCGGTGGTCGGCCGCTCAGCCCGCTCGCTCGACGTTCGTGGGGCGAGGAGGCGGCGTGGTTCGCGGGCCCGGACGGAAACGTCGTCGCCGTCGCTCAGGCCGATCCGGCCGGCTTGTCCCAGTAGCGGCGCAGGCCGGCGTACGACTGCCAGAGCGGCATCGCCCGCTCGTACGTGTCCGGGTGGGCGCTCTCCGCGGCCCATTCCGCTTCACGGCGGCGGAGCCATTCGTCCTCGGGGAGGTCGTGGGCCGTCCACTCGCGGAGGCGGCGGCGCAGCCGGTCGAGGTGCGGGCCCGGGTCGTCCACGAGGCCGAAGTGGATCAGCGCGAGGCGCGCAGGCTCGCGTCGCTCGATCTCGTCGATCGTGCGAAGCCAGGTGTCGAGGTCGAAGTCGGGCGGCGGCGTCGGCGGCGCGACGTACTCGTCGGGCTGGATACGCACGCCTGCTGCGTCCCCCGCGTAGAGCGTCCCGTCGGGGGCGAGGTAGCAGGCGTGGTGGCTCGCGTGTCCGGGCGTCGGGAACGACTGGAGCCCCAGGACCTCGGGTTGCAGGACGACGATGTTCTCCTCCGGCACCGGCGCGAGCTCTCCCCAGAGCTCGTCGAACGTGTCTCCGTAGAGGCGGCGCGCGCTGCGCTCCAGCCTGGAGGGATCGGCGAGATGCGGCGCGCCCACCTCGGAGACATGCACCTGCAGCCCGGGATGTTTTCGGACGAGGACGCCGGCAGCGCCCGCGTGATCCAGGTGGATGTGGCTCAGGAGCAGGTGGCTGATGTCTGAAAGAGACAGGCTTAGGCGTGCCAACCCCCCTTCGAGGGCCGAGACGCAGACCGAGGGGCCGCAGTCGTTGAGGGCCAGGCCGTCGGAGGTCTCGGCGAGGTAGCAGCCGATGACGCGCTCCGCGCCCTGGTGGTGGAGGTCGATCGGGCCGAGCGCGCTCACTCGGCCCGATCCTACGCGCGGTGTTTGGGCTCCTGGAGAGTGGAAAGGCCAAACACGACCCCAACGAGGAGGTGTGTCGGATGGCAACGATGCCGATCTGGACCTTCAGAGGAGTCGAATCGGGCGTCGATCTCACGGGCTATGAGGTCGAGGCTCGGGACGGCTCGATCGGAACGGTGGAAGAAGCGACGACGCAGGCCGGGCAGAGCTACGTCGTCGTCGATACAGGCTCGTGGATCCTCGGCCGGAGGGTGCTGCTTCCCGCAGGCGTCATCGAGCGGATCCGTCTTGGCGAGGAGAAGGTCTTCGTCAATCGGTCTCGGGAGGAGATCAAGAATGCGCCGGAGTACGGCGAGCCCGGGGCGACCGAGCAGTACCGGCAGCAAGTCGGGTCCTACTACGGCGGGCTCGGTCAGGCCGCGCCGGCGAGTCCCCCGGCTACCCGCCGGACGACCAGCGGTCGGAGACTGAAGAAGACGACCCGCCGGAGAACGTCGGCGCAAGCTGGATCCTCGCGCAGCCGCACCCGCGCTCAGTCGCGGTCTCGAAGTCGCTCGAGCGACGGGCCGACGCGAGACGAGCTCTACGAGCAGGCCAAGCGGCTCGGGATCGACGGCCGCTCGAAGATGAACAAGGCGCAGCTCTCGCGCGCAGTCGGGCGGAAGCGCGGCTCGTCGCAGAGCCGGAAGTCCACGTCGGCGCGCGGTCGTGGGAGCTCGACCTCCGCGCGCCGGAAGGCGAATCCCGTCGAAGTGCAGCGATTCCTCGACGGCGTCTCCTACCCGACGCGCAAGGGCGACCTGCTCCGCGAGGCTGAGCGGAAAGGTGCGAGCCAGAAGGTTCGCTCGACGTTGGAGCGGCTTCCCGACGAGCGCTTCAAGGATCCAACCCAGGTCAGCGAGGCCGTCGGCAAGCTCCGCCGGTAGTTGGAATCGAGCCGGGGGCGACGCTGGTCGCCCCCGGCTTACTTGCGGGGGGTCAGGCGGCTGCGGGGCGTACGCGTCGCCTGACGATCAAGGCGGTGGCGCACACGAGCACGAACGCGAAGACGAGCAGGCTGACCATCGTGGTCGGGAAGGACGTCCCGTCGGACGAGCTCGCGGCCGCGGTTGCCGGGAGGCCCGCGGAAACGAGCGTCTCCTTCAGCTCCGGGCCGGCCTGGAACCAGCCGCCTCGGGTCTCCATGTCGAAGATCGGCTGGCCGGGGGCCATGTAGGTCACCGGGCCAGGGCTCGCGTACGGATAGATGTCCTGGCGGATCGTGAACGTGTCGTTGTTCGGGCCCGGCACCGCGTAGGTCACCGTGTATTTCGGCCCGAGGTCGCCCTTCGGGCGGGCGGCGAGCAGCGGATTCGGCTCCTGCTCGAACGCGGCAGCGAACCAGCCGGACTGCTGAGTCAGGTTTCCGAGCGGGCCGCTTCCCTCGTCGCCGGAGAAGGTGATGCCGCCTCCGCCGCCGGGGCCGTCCATCGTCGCCGCAGTCGGGCCCTTTCCGAGGGCAAGCGAAGGCATGGCCAGCGCGGTCAGTGCGAGCAGCAAGATCAGACGTTTCATCGCGGGCTCCTTTCTGCGTCGCCGTCTCTACACCGGCACAGCCGGGTACGTTCCGCTGCCGTGACACTCCCTCCGCTCTTCGCAGTCTCCGGCGCCACCGGTGTGGGCAAGACCACGGCGACCCTGCCGTTGCCGCAGCTCCTACCGGCGTTGATCCGCCTTGACGGAGATCTCCTCTGGCGGCATGAGTACTTCGACGATGCCGAGAGCCTGACCCGCTTCTGGGCCACCTGGCTCAACGTCGCAGCCGCGATCGGCGAGAACGGTCGTTCGCTCGTCTTTTGCGGCGCCGTCTGGCCCTCGAGCTGGGAGCCGCTGCCGGAGCGCGAGCGGGTCGGCGACATCCACTATCTCGCCCTCGTCTGCGATCCGGACGTCCACGAGGAGCGTCTGCGCGGGCGCGGCGTCGGATCGCAAGACCATCGCTTCCCTCATTTCCTGAGCCACAACCGCTGGCTTCGCGAGCACGCCGGGACGACGGAGCCGCCAATGGACGTGATCGACTCGACTCACCAGACACCCGACGGGACGACCGACGCTGTCGCCGCCTGGATCCGGTCGAAGCTCGGCGCTAGCTTCTCGGCGTGACTGGCGCCTGCGCCCATCGCTGCAGCGTGCGCGCAAGCGCTGGCTCAAGGCGAACGTGCGCCTGAGCCGCGGCTAGCGCTCAGCGCTGCGGCTTGCCCTCGCGGATCATGTCGACCGCCTTCGCGACCCGGCGTGCGCGGGTCTCCGGTCGTTTGGCCTCGGCGATCCAGTCGACGTACTCCTTGCGGTGCGTGTAGGACATCCGCTCGAACCCTGCCCGGACCTCGTCGTCGAACGCCGACGCCAGATCGAGCGGCACCTCGACCTCGCGCGGCTCGGTGTCGAGCTCGAGTTCGAGGTCGACCGTATCGCCCTCCGCGATGCCGGCGCCCTCGCGGAGCTCGCGTCTGAAGCCGAGCATGTAGCCGTCGCCGTACTTCGCGATCCGGCCGCGGAACGGATAGCCGTTGACGGTGCCTCGCACCGGCGGCCGCGCCTCGCCGAAGACCTGACGTGGGTCGAAGGGAATGTCGACGAAGTTGCCGGGCCCGCGCCGCTTGAGCTCAGCCTGAAACCGAGGCACTGGGCGACCGGACGAGCGCCTGCTCGAGATCTTCGATCAGGTCGCCGGCCGACTCGATTCCTACGGACAGCCGGATCAGGTTCTTCGGCGTCGCGAACGGCGCGTCCGCCGTCGAGGCGTGCGTCATCCGCGCCGGGTGCTCGATCAGGCTCTCGACACCGCCGAGGCTCTCCGCGAGCTGAATGATCTTCGTCCGGGCGACGAGCTCGACAGCCTCCTCCTCGGACTCGACGAGGAAGGAGATCATCCCGCCGAAGTCGTCCATCTGCCGCTGCGCGATCTCGTGGCCGGGATGGCCGGGCAGACCCGGGTAAAGCACCGACTCGACCGCGTCGTGCGTGGCCAGGTACTCGGCGACCTGACGCGCGTTCTCGGAGTGCTTCTGCATCCGGATCGCGAGCGTCTTGACGCCGCGCAGGACGAGCCAGCAGTCCATCGGCCCCGGGACGGCGCCGAGCGACTTCTGGAGGAAGTAGAGCCGCTCCGCCACCGTCGGGTCGTTCGTCGCCACGAAGCCGCCGACCAGGTCGGAGTGGCCGCCGAGGTACTTCGTCAGCGAGTGGACGACCACGTCGGCGCCGAGATCGAGCGGGCGCTGGAGGTACGGCGTGGCAAACGTGTTGTCGACGACGACCATTGCGCCGACCTCGTGTGCGGCCTTCGCGGCCGCGGCGATGTCGACGATGTTCAGCAGCGGGTTCGTCGGCGTCTCGAGCCAGACGATCCGCGTCTTGTCGTCGATGTGGTCGGCGAGGGACGAGTTGATCGTCTCCACGTCGAGGAACTCGAACGAGTATCCCTTCGGCTCGTAGACCTGCGTGAAGAGCCGGTAGACGCCGCCGTAGACGTCGTTGACGCAGACGACCCTCTCGCTCGGGTGGACGAGGTGCATGAGCGTCGTCGTCGCTGCGATCCCGGACGCGTACGCGGCGCCGTACTCGGCGTTCTCGAGCGAGGCCAGGCAAACCTGGAGCGCGGTGCGCGTGGGGTTCGAGACCCTGGCGTAGTCGTAGCCCTTGTTGACGCCGACGGCCTCCTGGACGTAGGTCGACGTCTGGTAGATCGGGACCGTGACCGAGCCGGTAGCGGGATCCGGCTCCTGGCCGTCGTGAATCGCGCGCGTCTCGAAGTCCACTACGTGGTGATGCTATCCGCGCCGAGAAACGACGCGAGCCTGCGGAGCGGCTTGTCGAGCGGAACCTCGTTCTTGCCCGGCTCCCACCAGACGCCGTTCACGCGCAGGACGCCCGCCTTGCGATCGAAGACCGGTTCGATGCGACCGACGAGGTCATCTCCGTGGAGGATCGGCAGGACGTAGTAGCCGTACTCGCGCTTCGCCTTCGGCACGTACATCTCCAGGCGGTAGTAGAAGCCCCAGATCGCCTCGGCCCGTGCACGGTCGTGAACCAGGCGGTCGAAGGGGGAGACGAACGTGACCCGGTTCCCGACTGGCCGTGCGTCGGCGTCCGGGTGTGCCAGCAGGCGCCCTCGCTCGAGCTTCACGCCAAGGGAGCGGAACCGCTTGTCGGCGCGGGCCTTACGTGCGGCTCCTGCCGGGACGGCCTCCGCCTCGGGATAGACGCGCTCGGCGAGATCCCACAACCGATGCGTTCCGTCCCGGCCGGCGACCGCGATGCGCCCGCGCTGGTGCAAGAGCTCGAGCATCCACATCAGCTGCGCGCGTGTCCCCCACCAGACGGTTCGCTCCTGAAATCGCGCGTGCGTGTGCTCGAGCTCACGCGAGGGCAGCGGCCCGCGCTGCTTCAGCTCACGGAGGACGTAGCGCCGGAGAGCCGACTGCTCCTTCAGGAACTCCATGGCCCACTGATCGCGCTTCGTGGGGCCCCAGCGCTCGCGCATCTTGGCCTGGATGAGCGGGAGATCCTCCTTCGGCCAGATGAACGCGTTCCACTCGTAGAGTTTCCGCTCAACGAGCAGGCGGTCGAGCTCGCCGCGCTCGTACGGCCCGAGGCGGCTCCAGAGGACGAGGTACTGCGGCGGCGCAACGGTCGAGATCGGGTCAATCTGGAGGAAGCCGAGGCGGCGCACCGCGTCGAGGACGTCGGACGCCGAGCCGTCGAGGAGCTGCGCCCGAACCGCGATTCTCCGCGCCTCCTCCCGCGTAACCTCGACCCCTGTGGCGCCGCTCATCGAATTCGTACTTTCGCAACTTCCTCCGCCGCCGCGCCGGGTGCTCGAGATCGGGTGCGGCGAAGGCGAGCTCGCGCTCGCGCTCGACGAGGCGGGTTACGAGGTTGTCGCAATCGACCCGGAGGCGCCGGACGGAGAGATCTTCCGGAGGACGACGATCGAGGCCTTCGACGACCCGGGCCCCTTCGACGCGGTCTTCGCCAGCCGCTCGCTCCATCACGTCCACGACCTGGGCGCCGCGCTCGACAAGCTCGTCCGGATTCTCCGCGGCCCGCTGATCCTCAACGAGTTCGCCTGGGACCGGCGCGAGCCGATGACGCCGGCCTGGGAGGAGGAGCACGAAGGTCTCCACGGCTACGGCGCGATGCGCGCCGAGCTGGACGCGCGGTTCGACGAGCGGTTCTTCGAGTGGCGTCCGTACCCGGTGGACGGGGAGGACGTGCCGGGCCTCGGGTTCCGCTACGTCGGCGTCGCGCGCTGACGCCACAGGCGGGCCGCCCGGTCCGGCTGCGGCATTCCGCTTTCCTCGATCGCCCGGAGCACCTGCCCGCCGTCGAACGGCACGCACCTGAACTCCACGCCTGTCGCATCGCCGTCCGCGGTGACCACGGCGTACTCGGCGAACGGGTCCGCGCGAAAGCTCTCCTCGGGCTGGTGATGGTCGTACGCGAGCCCGACGCTGCCCGGGTTGACGAAGTACCGGTCGCCGAGCCGCCTGGCCCACTGCTGGTGGATGTGTCCGCCGGCGAGAATCGTCGCATTCGCGTTGTCGAGCGGCTCGCGAAACGCCTCCTCCTCCATCCAGGGTCCGATGATCTCGTCCCAGGACCGCGGCGTGCCGTGGAACGCGAGCAGCGAGCGGCCGTCTCCCAGGTCGACTTCGACGGTCGGTTGGAAGCTGCGGTGGAAGTCGAGCAGCTCCTCGGACAGCTGAGACGCCGACCAGCGCGCGGTCTCGAGCTGGGCTTCCGTCACCGCCTCTTCGCCTGGATCGAGCGTGAGCAGGAAGTGATCCGAGTTCCCCATCACCGTCTGGCAGCCGAGATCGCGGAGCCGCTCGAGGCACTCGGCCGGCTGCGGTCCGCCTTGCGCGTGGTCGCCCAGGCAGACGACGTGGTCGGCCTCGTCGCGCGGGAGATCCTTCAGGAACGCATCGAAGGCGACGGCGTTGCCGTGGACGTCCGAGAAGAGCGCGACGCGCAATTAGCGGTTGTGCGCGAGGTACTCGAGCAGGTCTGTGCGGGTGAGGACGCCGACCGGCCGGCCCTGCTGGGCGACCACGACGGCGTTCGTGCGGCCGGTGAGCGTCGAGAACACCTCGTCGAGGGGCTCGCCGGCGTCGATGGCGGCCAGCGGCGGCTGCATCGCGGCCACGACGTCCTCGTGGAGCGCGTCGGGGTTCTTGAAGACGCGGTCGAGGAGGTCGCGGTCCTGGAGCGAGCCGATCACGTCCGCGAGCGACTCGACCTCGCCGTCACGGATCACCGGCAGCTGCGAGATCGAGTAGCGCTGCATCAGGTCGATCGCGGCGCCGACCTTCTGGTTCGCAGCGATCGTGACCAGGTCCGGGATGTCCGGCTCCTCCGTCTGCTTCGAGCGGAGCACCTGCTCGACCGTCGGCGCCGGTGCCCGGCGCTCGAGGAAACCGTGGTCGAGCATCCAGTTGTCGTCGTAGAACTTCGAGAGGTAGTTGCGGCCGCTGTCGGGGATCATCGTGAGGATCCTCGCGTCGGGCCCGAAACGCTCGGCGATCTCGAGCATGGCCCAGACGGACGTTCCGCCCGAGCCGCCGGCGAGCAGCCCTTCTTCGCGAGCGAGTCGCCTAGCCACGATGAACGAGTCCCGGTCGGAGACGCGGATCCACTCGTCGACGACGTCCTTCGCCATCGTCCTCGGCCAGGTGTCCTTGCCGATGCCCTCGACGAGGTACGGGTGGATGTCGTTCTCCTCGAGCGCGGTGTAGACGGAGCCCTCGGGATCGGCGCCGACGATCAGGATCTCGGGGTTCTGCTCCTTAAGGTACCGGCCCGCACCCGAGATCGTCCCGCCGGTCCCGACGGAGACGACGAACGCGTCGATCTCCCCGCCTGTCTGCTCCCAGATCTCGGGCCCGGTCACCTCGTAGTGGGCGTCCGGATTGGCCATGTTCGAGTACTGGTCGGGCTTGAAGGCGCCTGGGATCTCCTCGGCGAGCCGGTCCGAGACCGAGTAGTAGCTCTCAGGCGAGTCCGCGTCGACGGCGGTGGGGCAGATCACGACCTCGGCGCCGTAGGCCCGGAGGAGGGCGATCTTCTCCTGGCTCATCTTGTCGGGCATCACGAAGATGCAGCGGTAGCCCTTGATCGCCGCTGCGATTGCCAGGCCGACGCCGGTGTTGCCGGAGGTCGGCTCGACGATCGTCCCGCCCGGCTTCAGCTTCCCGTCCCGCTCGGCAGCCTCGATCAGGGGGAGGCCGATCCGGTCCTTCACGGAGCCGCCGGGGTTGAGGTACTCGAGCTTGGCAAGCAGCTCGGCCCCGCCGGGCGGCGCGAGCTTCTGGAGCCGCACGATCGGCGTCCTGCCGACGAGCTCGAGCGCGGTCGGGAACTCCCGGGACATCGAAGCGAAGCTTAGGGAACTAATGAAAATCCGCGGCGCCGTGGCTCAGTGCCGGAAGTGGCGGCGGCCGGTGAAGACCATGGCGCCGCCGGCTGCTTCGACGGCGGCGACGACCTCGTCGTCCCGCTTCGCGCCGCCCGGCTGGATGATCGCCTTGACGCCCGCCTCGAGTGCGAGCTGCGGCCCGTCCGCGAAGGGGATGAACGCGTCCGAGGCGAGCACGGCGCCGCTCAGATCGTGGCCGTGCTCCCGCGCCTTCTCGACCGCGATCCGCACCGAGTCCACCCGGCTCGTCTGCCCGCCGCCGATCCCGAGCGTCTGGAGATCCTTCGCGAGCACGATCGCGTTCGAGGCCACGTGTTTCGCGACGCGCCAGGCGAAGAGCAGGTCGCCCCAGACCGCCTCGCTCGCGTCGCCGCAGACGAGCTCCATGCCGCTGCGGTCGTCGATCTCCCGGTCGCCGTCCTGGACGAGCAGCCCGCCGATCACGCGCTTGTAGTCGCGCTCTCCGAGGTCGCCGCGCCGTCGCTCGCGGTCGCGGAGGATGCGGATCGCCGGCTTCGCCCGCAGCGTCTTCAGCGCGCCGTCCTCGTACTCAGGGGCGATCACCAGCTCGATGAAGCGCTCGGCCAGCTGGCCCGCCAGCTCCCCGGTCACCGACCGGTTGAGCGCGAGCACCATCCCGTACGCGGAGACCGGATCCGCGTCGTGGGCGCGCCGGAAGGCGTCCTCGATCGAGCGCGAGACGGCGACTCCGGCCGGGTTCGCGTGCTTGACGACCACCGCAGCCGGCAGCTGGAACTCGCCGAGCAGCCGCCGGGCGGCGGAGAGGTCGTTCAGGTTGTTGAACGAGAGCCGCTTGCCGTGCAGCTGGTCGACTCGGGAGAGGAGATGCCGCCGCGCACCCTCCTCCACGTAGTAGGCAGCGCGCTGGTGCGGATTCTCGCCGTACGAGAGGTCGGCGGCCTTCGCGAAGCTCGGGATGAACCGGTCGGGAAACGCCTCGCGCCCCATGAACCAGCTGGCGATCGCCGTCTCGTAGGCGGCTGTGACGGAGAACGCCTCCGCGGCGAGGCGCCGCCGCGTGTCCGCGGACAGCCGGCCGGTCGTGCGCAGCTCCTCGATGATCTCGGGGTAGCGCTTCGGCGAGCAGACCGGCGCGACGTGAGCGAAGTTCTTCGCGGCCGCGCGCAGCATCGACGGCCCACCGATGTCGATCATCTCGACCGCGTCGGTCTCGGTGACGCCGTGGCGCGACGCGATCTGCGTAAAGGGGTAGAAGCCGACGCAGACGAGGTCGAACGGCTCGATCCCGTGGTCGTCGAGCGCCGCCAGGTCGTCGGGGTGGTCGCGCCGCGCGAGGATCGCCGCATGGATCCGAGGGTGGAGCGTCTTTACGCGTCCGCCGAGCATCTCCGGGATCTCCGTCAGCTCCTCCACGGGCGTCGCGTGGATCCCGCTCTCGGCGAGGTGCTCGGCGGTGCCGCCGCTTGCGACGAGGTCGACGCCGAGATCGTGGAGGCCCCGCGCGAACTCGACCAGCCCGGACTTGTCCCAGGCGGACAGGAGGGCGCGGCGGATCACTCGATCAGGCCGCGGACGGTCTGAGGCAGCAGCCGATGCTCGACTGCCTGGACGCGGGCGCGCAGCGTCTCGACCGTGTCGTCCTCGCGCACCGGCACCGGCTCGGCAACGATCACCGCGCCCGTGTCGACGCCCTCGTCGACGTAGTGAACGGTCGCCGCGGTCTGGCGGACACCCGCTGCGAGTACGTCCTCGATCGGGTGCGCGCCGGGGAAGTCGGGGAGCGGCGCCGAGTGTGTGTTCACGATCCGGCCGGCGAAGCGGTCGAGGAACGGTTTGCGGAGGAGGTGCATGTAGCCGGCGCACACGACGAGCGTCACGCCCTGTTCCTCGAGCCAGCGGCCCATCGCGTCGTCGCGCTCCTCGCGGCTCGCGAACTCCTCGAGCGGGAAGCTCCGTGCTGCGACACCGGCCCGGCTCGCCCGCTCCAGCGCCGGCGCCGCGGCCTTGTTCGAGGCAACGCAGGCGACGGGGAGGCCGGCGTCGAGCAGCGCCTGGAGGTTCGTGCCCTCGCCGGAGACCAGGACGCCGATCACGCCGCGACGATCCGCCCGATCACCTGGCCGCCCGCCGGCGCCGCGAGCACGGCGCAGTAGCCGATTCCGAGGTTGAAGACGCGCCGGAGCTCGTCCTCGTCGACGTGCCGGGCGAGCCACTGGAAGACGGGAGGGCGCTCCCAGCTCTCCCAGTCGATCTCCGCGCGGAGGCCATCGGGCACGATGCGCGCCAGGTTGCCCTCGATCCCGCCACCCGTGATGTGGGCGAGGCCGTGAGCGCCTTCCAGGGCGCGGACGTCCCCGAGGTAGAGCCGGGTCGGCGCGAGCAGGTCGTCGCCCGCGTAGTCCTCCTCCTCGAGCACCCGCCGAACCAACGTGAAGCCGTTCGCATGGACGCCGGCAGACGGGAATCCCACCACGACATCGCCCTCACGGATCGCCGACCCGTCGACCAGACGCTCCCGCTCGACGATCCCCACACAGGTCCCGGCGAAGTCGAGCTCTGAATCCCGGTAGATCCCGGGGAGCTCAGCGGTCTCGCCCCCGAGGAGCGCGACGCCGGCGGCCCGGCAGACCTCGGCGGCGCCCTCGACCAGCTCCGTGACCTCGTCCAGCTCGATGCGGTTCGCCGCGACGTAGTCGAGGAGGAAGAGCGGGTCGGCGCCGGTCGTCAACACGTCGTTGATGCAGTGCGCCGCGAGGTCGACGCCGCACGTGCGTAGGGCCCCGCGTTCGCGCGCGAGGATCAGCTTCGTCCCGACGCCGTCGGTCGAGGCGGCGAGCAGCCGCCGGTCGTCCAGCGGGTAGAGCCCGGCGAACGCGCCGAAGCCGCCGGCCCCGGTCGACTCAACGGCCGCCCGAAGGCGCTCCACGACCGAATCGGCTGTGGCGAGCGACACCCCGGCGGCCGCGTACGTCCGTTCCTCCACCTGCGGGCGAGTCTAATAGGGGCATCGGGCCTCTAACGCAGTGAAACCTGAGTCGCCGGGCCACGCTGGGCGGCGCGACGCGGCGTCCTCAGTCGCGCCGATATCTCTGGATATCGACGCTCCCTGCGTCCTTGCCTCCCACCCCCCAGCGCACCCCGGCAACGAGGCCCCACTACGTTAGAGGCCCCATGACGATCCTGACGGCACTGCTACCGCTCGCCGTCGTCGCGGTCATGTACTGGCGGCGGGCGCGGACGCTGTCAGCCCGCGGCACTCCCGTTCCCGGGTGGCGCCAGGCCAGCTTCGCGCTGGGACTCACCCTTGCTGCGGCCGCGCAACTGATGCCGCTCGAGGACGAGCTCTTCTTCGTCCACATGCTCCAGCACGTCCTCCTGGGAGACCTCGCGGCGCTCGCGTTCGTGCTCGGTCTCACCGGGCCGCTGCTCCGGCCGATCCTTGCTGTGCCCTGGCTGGCGCCGCTTCGTGTCCTCGCACACCCGCTCGTGGCGCTGCCGCTCTGGGCGGTCAGCCTCTACCTCTGGCACCTGCCGCCCCTGTACGAGGCTGCGGTCGAGCACAGTGCCGTCCACGCGCTCGAGCATCTGTCCTTCTTCACGACGGGCGTCCTGATGTGGGCCGCCGTCGTCGAGGTCCTGCCGGGGCCCGAGTGGTTCGGCACGGGCGCGAAGCTCGGCTACGTCGCCGTCGTCCGGCTGCTGGAGACCGCCCTCGGCAACGTCTTCATCTGGTCGGGCGACGTGATCTACGACGTCTACGACCACGGCGAGGAGCACTTCGGGATCGGCGGGCTCCAGGACCAGGGTCTCGCGGGCACGATCATGATGGTCGAGGGCTCCGTCGTGACGATCGGCGCCCTCGCGTGGCTCTTCCTCAAGCTGGCGCAGGAAGGTGAGCTGCGGCAGCGGCTGCTGGAGGAGGGGCTCGACCCGCGCGCGGTGCGGCGGGCCGTACGGTACGGGCGCGGGGAGGAGCTGGAATCCGCCCGCTGAACATGCCCGGACACACCGCCTTGAAAGGAGCACCCTATGTCCACGCCAGACCAGCCGACGCAGCAGCACGCGCCGCCGCCGCCGCGGTCGGGCGGCATGACGATCGACGTAGCGCGATTGCCGATCCCGGGAAACGCGGAGTTCGCGCTCTACCTGCTCGCGTTGATCGTCGCCTGGATCGTTGCCTGGACGACCGACAGCCTCACCGCCAACTCCTGGTACCAGTTCTTCCTCTTCACGACGGTCGCCTACATCCTGTCGCGCGGGATCGCCAAGGCGAGCCGCGTGCTCGAGCAGTAGCCGCTAGACGGCGGCCGGCTCGAACCTGAGCTTCGCGAGTGTCCGGCCCGTGGGAACGCGGGTCGGATACTTGCGCGTGAAGCAGGCGCGGCAGAACTCGTTGTCCGGCCGGCGGGTCGCCGCCTGGACGCCCTCGAGCGAGAGATGGGCGAGCGACGTTGCCCCGATCTCCTCGCGGGTCTGCTCGATCGTCCGGCCGGACGCGACGAGCTGGTCGTCGTCACCGAAGTCGATCCCGTAGAAGCAGGGCGAGACGATCGGCGGCGACGAGACCCGGACGTGCACTTCGGTCGCGCCGCCCTCGAACAGCATGGCCACGAGCTGGCGCATCGTCGTCCCGCGGACGATCGAGTCGTCGACGACGACGACCCGCTTGCCGGAGACCTCGTCCAGCGGGTTGAACTTGAGCTTGATCCCTTGCTCTCGGAGGCCCTGGTCCGGCTGGATGAAGGTGCGGCCGACGTACCGGTTCTTGATCAGCCCCTCGTTGAACGGGATGCCGGACGCGCGGGCGAAGCCGATCGCGGCAGGCGTCCCGGAATCGGGCACCGGCATGACGAGGTCGGCGTCGGCGGGGGCCTCCGCGGCGAGCCGCTCGCCCATCCGGACCCGGGCACGGTGGACTTCGACGCCCTCGAGCCGGGAGTCCGGCCGCGCCAGGTAGATGAACTCGAAGAGGCAGAGGCTCTGGGACGGGTGGGCGACCTGCTCGGTCCGAAGCTCCTCGTCCACGACGACGAGCTCACCGGGCCTCAGCTCCCGGACGGGCTCGGCGCCGACGAGATCGAGCGCGCAGCTCTCGGACGCCAGCACCCAGTCGTCGCCGAGGCTCCCAACGACGAGTGGCCGGAACCCGTACGGGTCGCGAAAGCCGACGAGCTTCCCTTCGGTCAGCGCGACGACCGTTGTGGCTCCGTCCACCCGTTCCAACGTGTGCGCGATCGCCTCCGCGAGCGGGGCGGGGTCGTTTCCGATCAGTGCCGCGATCACCTCGGAGTCGGAGCTGGAACCGAGCCGCACGCCCTCCGCCTCGAGCTCCTCGCGGAGCTCTTCGGCGTTGGTCAGATTCCCGTTATGGCCGAGAGCGACAGTTCGGGCCCGGCCGTGGTGGACGAGCGGCTGTGCGTTCGCCCAGCGCGTCGAGCCGGTGGTCGAGTAGCGCGTGTGGCCGATCGCGAGCTGGCCGTCGAGGCCGTGGAGGGTCTGCTCGGAGAAGACCTGCGCGACGAGCCCCATGTCGCGGACGACGGTCAGGCGGCCGCTGTCCGACACGGCGATCCCCGCCGACTCCTGGCCGCGGTGCTGGAGCGCGAAGAGCCCGAAGTAGGAGACGCGCGCGACATCGCGCTCCGGGGCACGAATTCCGAAAAGCCCGCACATCTAGATCCGGCCCACCTCCTCTGCGAAGTCGGGGACGTGCTCGCCGGAGAGTACGAAGCGAACCGTGTCCGGATCGGCGATGTCCAGTTCGGCCTCGACGCCCGACCATTCGGCCATCTCTCGAAGGGCCACGGCGAGCCCGCCGTCGGAGACGTCGTGTACGAGCGAAAGCCCTTGAGCTGCGCGCCAAACCCGCCCGATCAGCTCGGCCTCTCGCGCCAGGTCGATCCCTTCAAGTAACAGACTGTTACTTGCTCCCCGAACCACGCTGACCTTGTCTCCTCGGCGCCAGCCGCGCGGGGCGCGGCGGACGTCCTGGACGAGGCCGACGCAGCCGACGACCGGCGTCGGCGGGATCGAGCGGCCGTCCGTGTCGTTGTAGAGCGAGACGTTGCCGCTCACGACCGGGATCCCCAGCGCCTCGGCCGCCTGCGCGATCCCCTCGATCGCCTGCTCGAGCTCCCAGCCGATTTCCGGCTTCTCCGGGTTGCCGAAGTTCAGGCAGTCCGTGAGCCCGATCGGCTCGCCGCCGACGCAGGCGACGTTTCGCGCTGCGTCGAGTACCGCCAGCGCGCCGGCGCGGAAGGGGTCCCGCTCGCCGACCGGCGGCCCGTCGAGCGAGACGGCGAGTCCGCGGTTCCCGTCCAGCCGCAGCACGGCGGCGTCGAGCCCGGGGCGCCGCACGGTTCGGGAGCCGACGAGCTGGTCGTAGCGCTCGTAGATCCAGTCGCGGCTCGTCAAGTTCGACTCGGCAACCGGCGCCGGCGTCGTCTCCTTCGGGCGGGTCTCGACCCGGTAGCGCGGGCACTCGTCGGTCAGCAGCGCGGCGGGAATCTCGCCGACGACCTCGCCGCCGTGGAAGGCGCGCAGCTCGCCCGTGTCGGTCACCTCGCCGATGACCGCGTGAGCGAGCTCCCAGCGTCGGCACACGCCCAGGACGTCCTCGAGCCGCTCCGGCCGGACCACGGCCACCATCCGCTCCTGGCTCTCGGAGACCATGATCTCCCAGGCCGCCATCTCCTCTTCGCGGAGCGGAACCCGGTCGAGGTCGACGTCCACGCCGGCGCCGTCCCGCGCCATCTCGGCCAGTGAGGACGCGAGCCCGGCCGCGCCGCAGTCCTGCAGCGACTCCACGAGCCCGCGCTCCACGAGCTCGAGGCTCGACTCGATCAGCTTCTTGCCCGTGAACGGATCGCCGATCTGGACGGTCGGCCGCTTGTCGGAATCCTCCTCGCCGAGCTCCTGGCTCGCGAGGACGCTGGCGCCGCCGATCCCGTCGCGGCCCGTAGTCGCCCCGTAGAGAACGAGCAGCCCGCCGGTCAACGTTGCCTTCGCGCGGGTCAGGCGCTCGACCGGGAGCAGCCCGACGCACATCGCGTTCACGAGGCAGTTGCCGGCGTACGCCTCGTCGAAGACCGCCTCGCCGCCGACGGTCGGGACGCCGACGCAGTTGCCGTAGTGGCCGATCCCCTCGACCGCTCGCTCGAACATCCAGCCAGGCTCGCCGAACCGAAGCCCGTCCAGCAGCGCGATCGGCCGAGCGCCCATGGCGATCACGTCGCGCAGGATCCCGCCGACGCCCGTCGCCGCGCCCTGAAACGGCTCGACCGCGGACGGATGGTTGTGGCTCTCGACCTTGAACGCGACCGCCTGGCCCTCGCCGAGGTCGAGCACGCCGGCGTTCTCGCCCGGCCCCTGGAGCACCCGCTCCCCGGCCGACGGAAGCCGCTTCAGGAGCAACGCCGAATGCTTGTAGCCGCAGTGCTCCGACCAGAGCAGCGAGAACACGGCGAGCTCGAAGTCGTTCGGCTCCCGCTCTAGTAGTTCGCCGATTCGCTCGAACTCACCGTCCGTGAGCCCGAGGGCGCGGTGGAGAGGCTGTTCGGCGACCCGCGTCAGGGAGTTGAGTTTACGTCCGCGCCCGGACATTGGTAAGCCCAGTTCTTCGGGGCGACCATTGCCTCCGTCACGCGCGCATCGCTCTTCAGCGACTCGATCGCCGCGGGCGTTCCGCAGACGGTCATCCGCTTCACTCTGGCTTGGATCGCATCGCTTCCTCGGTGTCCCGCCGTTGCTCTTCCGGCAAGTCCTCGACCGGAGCTTCGCCCGTGTCCGCCATGAACGCCTCCTCGGCCTCCTCGGGTGACTTGCTCGGATCGGGCACGAACCCGCTCGTGAGCGTCTCGCTGCCGCTGCGCTGAACGGTGACGAGCTCGTCGATGACGAGGTCGCGGCTCCATGCGATCCGTACGGCGTCGGCGATTCCGGTGCCCTTCCTGAAAGGCGGCTCCACCCAGGCGGATCTCACCACGGGGCGCCGTCGGCGCTGCGACGCCATCGGGCTCCTCCGTCGTTGCGCCGCAAGCCGATGCAAGGAGCGCGACAGCGACAAGAACCGCCGGAAGGAAGCGAAAGCGCCGGTCGTTAGCTTGTAGGTGTGAGCCGCGGATACGTCCCACTCCTGCTGGTGCTTGCGCTGATCTGGGGCTCCTCATTCATGTTCATCGAGATCGCGATCGACGATCTCTCGCCGGCGGCGACCATGACTGGCCGGCTGCTCTTCGCGTCTGCGGCGCTCGGGGCCGTCCTCGTGGCGCGCCGCGGCTTTCGCCAAGCGGCTCGCTGCGTCCGGGACTTCGGCTGGGCCGGGGTCGTGCTCGGCGTGATCAGCACGGCGCTCCCGTTCTGGCTCATCGCCTGGGGCCAGACCCGGATCGATTCCGGGATCGCCGCGATCGGGAACGCCTCGATGCCGATCTTCGTCGCGCTGCTTGCGCTGAGATTCGCGCGGCACGAGCGCGTGACCGGGTGGCGCGCGTTCGGGCTCGGCCTCGGAATCCTCGGCGTCGGGGTGCTGGTCGGGGTGGATCCCGCGGGCGGCTGGGCCGGCGCGATCGGGACCCTCGCCGTGGTCCTCGCCTCGATCTCCTATGCCGCCGGCTCGCTCTACAGCCAGCACAAGCTGGGCGACTCGTCGGGGCTGCTCGTCTCGACGGCGTCGGTGCTCTGGGGCACCCTGGCGATCCTCCCGTTCGGGATCGCGCAGGGGCCGGGCGGCATCCCCAGCTGGGAGGCGACAGTCTCGGTTGCGGTGCTCGGCCTCCTCGGGACGGCGCTCGGGCTGATGATGTACCTCCGCCTCCTCCAAGACCACGGGTCGTCGAAGGCGAGCCTGGTCGTCTACCTCTTGCCTGTCGTCGCGCTCTTCTACGGGGCCGTCTTCCTCGACGAGCCCCTGCGGATCACGGCGCTCGCCGGCCTGGCGCTGATCCTCGCTGGAGTGGCGCTCGGCTCGGGGCTCGTCCGGCCGCTCCGCCGCCAACAGCCGGTACCCGCGCCGACTCCTTGATCGTCCAGGGCGACGGCCTCCGCTTGCGCCGGGCGACCGAGGCCGACGTCGACTTCGTCGTCGGGCTCCTGAACGAGGAGGACACGGCGCCGTTCCTCGCCGCTTCGCGCCCGCGCGACCGGGCCGGCGTCCTCGAGGACGTGAAGGCGTCGACGGAGGAGCCGGGAGACTTCGGCCTCTTCGTCGTCGAGGTGCCCGACGGCGACGGCTGGGCCAGCGCCGGGATGATGGAGTTCGCGCTCGAGAACCGCCGGAGCCGGATCGCCCACCTGAGCGGGCTCGCGATCCATCCCGACTTCCGCGGCCGCCGGCTCTCGGACGACGCGGCGCGCCTCTTCCAGCGGCACCTGATCTTCGATCTCGGCTTTCACCGGCTCGAGCTCGAGTGCTACGGGTTCAACGAGCGTGCGATCCGCCACGCCGAGCGCGCCGGCTTCGTCCGCGAAGGCGTGAAGCGCAAGGCGTACGACCGCCACGGCAAGTGGGTCGACGGCGTCCTCTTCGGCCTCGTCCGGGAGGACCTCGCGGACTGAGCCTAGGCTCTATGGCGATGACGCGGCGGGTCGTTGCTCCCCTCTCGGTCGCCGCGCGGCGGATCGCGGCCAGGCCCGGCTCGGTCCTGCTCACAGGATTCGGCATCGCCCTGGCCACGGCCGCCCTGACGACGTTGCTCGTGGGCCAGGTCGTCGTCGAGGACCGCGCTGTCTCCGATGCGATCGGCCGTCTTCCTGCCGACGAGCGCATGCTCAGCGTGAGCTGGGTCGGAATCGGCACGACGGGCTGGACGCGACTCGATCGCGAAGCGCAGAGCGGGCTTCGGGCTCTCGACGTCGGGGAGCCCCTGCGTGCAGTCGGGTTCCGGTCGACCAGGTTCGGGACGGACATCGTTCGACTCGCGGCGGTGGACGACGTGACGGGGCTCCTCGAGCTGCGGTCCGGGCGACTGCCCACGACGTGCGGTGGAGAGCGCTGTGAGCTCGTCGCACTCGACGCTGACAGCCAGCCCCTCGCTGCGCCAGGGCTGTCCGTGACCGGCTCGGTGACGGGGACGACGGGGGCACCGCTTGCTGCCCTCGTCGGCTCGACCACCACCGCAGAGCGCGTCTTCGTCGGCGTCGGCGTCGAGGAGCTGGCGCGACGACCGGAGGTGAGCGGGCTCTTCCGCACGCTCACCTGGGCAGTACCGCTGAACCTCGCGGCGCTCGATTCTCCCAAGGCGGCCGAGCTACCGACGCGCATCGCCGAGCTGGACACTCGGCTGCGACAGGTGGATCCTGCGTTTGCCGTACACGCGCCTCTCCACGATCTTGCGGAGGCGCGGGACCGGGCGACGAGCGCCAGCCGACGCCAGCTCCTCGTCGGCGGTCAGTGCGTCGTCGTCTTCCTCGCCTTCGCCGTGCTTGCCGCGTCCCGGATCCGCCGAAATGCCGGAGAGACGCGGTTCAGGCTCCGTCGGCTCCGCGCGCTGCGGTGGCAGATCGCCCTCGAGACGGCTGGGTATGCGGTGCTGGTCGCACTGCCTGCCGTGCTGGTCGGGTGCGCTGCGGGACTGCTCGCGGGTGCCGTTGTCGCCGACGCGGCCGGCCGGCCCACGGGCGACGCTCTCCGGCGTGCGCTGACGTCGGCCGGGTCGGGCTGGGCGCTCGCGCTGCTGGCGGTCGGCGCGGTCGTTGTCTTGATCGCAACGACGCGAGCAGCAACGCTCGAGATCCGCGGCCGCGGGATCACGCCCGTGGACGTTGCGGCAGCTGCAGTCCTGGCAGCGATCGTCGCCGCGTTCCTCTTCGGCGAGACCGACGCGGAATCGCTGTCGCGGGATGGAGAGGTCGGCGCGCCGCTCCTGCTCTTGCCCGTGCTCGTCGCGCTCGCCGGTGCGCTCCTGGCCGCCCGCGGCTTCCCCGCGGTCCTGCGGCTGGCCGAGCGGCCGGCGGCGGCGGCCGGCGTGTCTCTTCGCCTGGCGCTCCTGTCCCTCGTCCGCAACCCCGGCGTGGCCGCCGTGGCGGTGGCGTGCCTGACCGCGACGATCGGGATGGCGGTCTTCGCGCTCACGTACCGCGCCACGCTCGCCGCGAACCAGCGGGACGCCGCGTCCTACGCTGCTCCGCTCGACTACGTCGTCGCGCCCGACCCGACGCGCGGGCGGTTCGCCGGGCGAACGGCCGACCTCGCGCCGACCTACGGACGCCGGGCTCTCGGCGTCATCCGGCGGGACGGCGAGGCGCCGACCCTCAACCGTTCGGCCGAGCTGACGGTGCTAGGGCTTCCCGCAGACGCGTTCGAACGGATGCGCTGGCGCGGCGACTACGCCTCCAGTTCCCTCGAGGAGCTCGGCGAGTCGGTCGCGTACCGGGGCGGCGGCCTGCGCGGTGTCGCCTTGCCGGTCGAGGGCAGGGAGCTCGTCCTTCCCCGGACAGTTCGCGGCGACCCGATCCGCATCTCGGCCCAAGTTCGCCGACCGGACGGCGGCTTCTCGGTGCTCGACCTCACGGGCGAGGGCGACGCCGTGAGCGCGCCGATCTCGCCAGCGGTTCGCGGCGGGACACTGGTCGGCCTGACCCTTGCGTTCCCGCCGATCGCGGAGTTCACCGCGGCGCACCGGGCGACAGGGAGCCGGGCCGCGCCGGACGTCTTCCTCCGTGGACTGCTGACCCTCGGACAGCCGCGCGTTCGCACACCGGGCGGCTCCCGGGCGCTCGCCGTCGACTACAGCGACTGGGTCTCGTCGGAGGGCGCCGGCACCGGTGGATCTCGGGCGCAGGCGCGCATCCGCTACTTCCTGACCCAGGAGCGCACCTTTCGCATCCGGCCGAGCCAGCCGACCGACGACGAGGCGATTCCCGCGATCGCCTCGGAGTCCCTCGTCGCTTCGGCCGGATCGGCCCGCGTGCTCCCCGTTCGGATCGGCCGCGTCTCGGTCGACGTTCGCATCGTCGAGACTGCGCGCCGGTTTCCGACGCTCTCCGGCGATTTCGTCGTCGCCGACCGGGAGGCGCTCGCCACCGCGGCCAACGCCGGCGCCCCCGGAGTGGCGGTCGCGGACGAAGCCTGGCTCTCGGGCAGGCCGGACGCGGAGGCCGAGCTCGGGCGCCGAGCGCCGTTTCCCGTGCGAGTGACGTCGCGTGCCGAGGTGGAGCGGAGCCTGCGCGCCGATCCGGTCTCGCGGGCAGCCTCGCTCGCGCTGCTCGCCGCGACCATCGTCGCCGGGCTCATCGTCCTGGCCGGGCTCGTGCTCGCGCTGGCCGTGGATGCACGCGACGACGCGGCCGACCTCTTCGACCTCGAGAGCCTCGGCTTCGACCCCGCCCGGCTCGCGCGCCACCTCTGGCTTCGGTCGGCTGTCATCCTCGGTGCGGGCCTGATTGGTGGGCTGGTGACCGGCGCGCTTGCCTCGCTCCTCGTGACCGACCTGGTCGCGGTGACGGCGAACGCGACTCCGGCTGAACCGCCGCTCGTTCCGGCTCTCCCCTGGGGCCTGCTCGCGGTCGGGCTGATCGCCTTCGGCGCCGTCGCACTCGGGATCGTGGCGTTGCTCGCGCGCCGGCCTTTTCGGGGTCCCGCTCCCGCCAGGCCGGAGGCCGCGTGACACTCGCGGTCGAGGCCAGGGACGTCTTCAGGGTCTACGAGACGCGCGAGGGCAAGGCCGCGGCACTTCAGGGGCTGTCGCTCGAGATCGCCGAGGGCGAGATCGTGGTCGTGTTCGGCCCGAGCGGCTCGGGCAAGACGACGCTGCTACGGATCATCGCGGCGCTCGATGCCCCTTCCGCGGGGCTCGTGCGCGTGCACGGCGTCGACCTTCGGCGACTCCGTGGGCGCGCCCGAGACCGGTTCCGTGCCGGTGCGATCGGCTACGTCGACCAGCACTACTCGCGCCTCCTGGCTCCGGAGCTCACGGCTCGGCGGATCGTCGAGCTGCCGCTCGCGCTGCGGGGCGACGCGCCGACCGTTCGACGGGCTCGTGCGGGGGAGCTGCTCGAGCGCGTCGGTCTCACCGATCGCGCCGACTCGTATCCCGCGGAGCTCTCGGGCGGCGAGCAGCAGCGTGTCGCGCTCTGCGCCGCGATCGTTCACCGTCCCAAGCTCCTGCTCGCGGACGAGCCGACCGGCGAGCTCGACGCGGCGACGGCGCAGGGCGTCTACACCCTCGTCCGCGATCTGGCGCGCGAGCAGGGCGCGACCGTGCTGCTCGTCAGCCACGACATCGGCTCGGCAGCCATTGCCGATCGGATGGTTCAGGTCCGCGACGGCCGGGTGAGCGCCGAGGGAGCTCCCGGCGAGGAGGCACTGGTCGTCGCCTCGACGGGCTGGGTCCGGCTCCCCGAGGAGCTCCTGGCCCATTCGGGAATCGGATCGCGAGCACGGCCCGAGCTCGCCGGCTCGTCGATCTCGCTGTCCCCGGCCAAAGCGGCGAGACGAGCCCCTGTCGAGGCTCAGCAGCCGCGCGAGCGATCGAGGGGTCGCGCGTCGGGGCCCGCGGCCGAGCTCCGAAGCGTGAGCCGGCGGTTCCCTGCAGGGGCGGCGGTCGAGGGGCTGAGCGGAGCCTTCCAAGCCGGCCGCCTGACCGCGATCACTGGCCCGTCGGGGTCGGGAAAGACGACGGTCCTCCACTTGCTCGCAGGGCTCGACCTCCCGACCGAGGGGGAGGTGATCGTGCTCGGTCACCTGCTCTCGGGCCTGAGCCGCTCGGAACGAGCCGCGCTCCGTCGAAGAGAGCTCGCCGTGATCGCCCAGGACGCGCCGCTCGTCCCGTTCCTCAGCGCGCGGGAGAACGTCGAGCTGGGCCTGCAGCTTCGGGCGGCGGGTGGCACCGGGCTCGGGGCGCTCACGTCGGTCGGGCTCGGCGAGCTCGCCGAGCAGCGCGTCGACAGGCTCTCGATGGGGGAGCAGCAGCGCGTGGCCATTGCACGCGCTCTCGCGGCCGAGCCCGCGCTCCTCCTCGCCGATGAGCCGAGCGCACGCCTCGACGAGGCCAACGCTGTCGCGGTCGGCGACCTGCTCGCCCGCATCGTCGACGAGTTAGAGACGACCGTCGTCTTCAGCACCCACGACCCGGTCCTGCTCGAGGTCGCCGACGAGGTCGTCGACCTGGGGTGACGACAAGAGAGGGCCGGCGGTTGCCGGCCCTCTCTTCAGCTGGGCCCGAAGGCCTAGTCGTCGATGTCCGAGTACATCCGGAACACCTGGAACTCGGCCGCCCTGGCGAAGTTCGGATCGGACGTGGCCGGCGTGGCCGTGTCGCAATCCGTCGCCGCGGTGGGATCCGAGTCCTGCTCGCCCTGGTACGAGGGCGCGCCCGTGCACTGCGTCGACTTCACGACGAAGCGCACGTGCGTTGCCTTGGTGTCCGGGATGTTGAACTGACGCAGGAGCAGGGCCGGCGAGACGGGCCGCGGTGAGGTGCCTGGGAATGCATCCGCCGGGCTCGTGTACCGCTTCGTGTACCCCGCGTCGGTGGCGCAGCTCGCGCCCCTGTTCGCGTCGCATGTCCAGACCTCGAACTGCCTGAGCGCCGTGAAGCGGTTCAAGCCGTTCGTCAGCATCGCGCTGACCTGGACGTACTTGACGTTGATCGACTCGGTCCCGCCGAGGTCGATCGTGACCTTCTTGCCGTCGACGACGATCTGACCGCCGACCCGGTCGCCCGGGGTCGTCCAGATCGTCCCCTCGGTGTCGTCGATCAGGTTCGGCAGCGTCGCGCCGCCGTCGCCGGTCGCCGTGGCGCCCGACGCCGAGGAGGCCCAGTTCTGAGCCATCTCGATCTTGATCGTCTCGTTCTCGCCCGACCGGAACCGGTCGCTGAACCGAACGAGGCCGTACCCGTTGGCCTGCACGGAGAACTCGTACTGGCCGGGTGCGAACTTCGCCGTGTCGTCGAGGTTGATGACGGTCGCCGGGGACCCAGCGGCCGGAGTGGCCGGATTGGAGTCCGCGATCGGCGACACGCGTGCCTCGTGATGTCCGACGAAGACCCGGGCGTTCGTGATCGGGTCACCGTCGAGGTTCCTGACGACGAACTTCACCGTCGCCGGGTTGGTCCCGAGCGGCTCGAAGTCCGGCACCGGGTCGGTGTCCGACTCGTTGAGCGAGTTGTTCGTGCTCGTCGCGGCGACGCCCAGGCCGCCCCGTGCGAACCCGAGCCACAGCTCCTTCTGGTTCGCGCCGCCGAAGCGTGCAAGGTCGGCCGCGAGCATCATGTTGCGCTCTTCCAGCATCGACGGGCCGATCGGCGCAAGCAGCATCGCGTCGAACACGAGCTGGATCCAGCGCCGGTTGCCCGGACAGCGGTGAGCCGGCATGAAGCCCTCGGCGCACTCAGCCTGGAGCTCCTCGTCGTCCACCGGGTAGTCGTCGTCGTACTTGTCGATCAGCAGCTGGCGAATCTGGAAGTTCGTCTTGCTCCAGATCTCGCCGTTCGCGTGCACCTGCTGGCTCGAGGTCAGCGTCGGCCCGGTCACGTCGAAGCCCATGTCACTGAAGTTCAGCGTGTTGACCATGAGCTGCTTGCTCGGCTCCGGGATCCCGCCCGACGTGGGGAAGTTCATCCCGTAGTTGCGGATTGCCCGCTGCTTGTTCCCGGTGTCGTAGGCGCCGCTCGAGTAGGGGTTCTCCCCGCTTGCGCCGGCGAACCCGTTTCCGAACAGGTACTCCATGCCGAACATGTCGCCGTGGGACTCGCCCATCGCGCCGGCGTGGTGCCCGGCCCGGAGGTTGCCCTTGCCGATCATGCGGTTCTCGATCATGTGGCCGTACTCGTGGGCGATGACGCTCATGTCGTAGTCACCGTCGACGCAGGGCGGGTAGTACGTCGATCCCTGCGGCTGCCAGAAGTACATGTTCGTGACCGACGAGATGCCGTCGGGCAGCGTGAACATGTTCGCGTTGTTCCGTCCGCCGACGTTGGCGCCGGACTGGACGTTGCCGATCAGCGGGTCGTTCTCCTGCCGCCGCTCGGTGAGGCCGAAGTTGTAGTCCTGGGCGTTCCAGTTCCGCTCGGTGAACCCGAGGTGGTAGGCCCAGTCGTGCATCCGGTTGTGGGCGACGAAGAGGTTCACCGTCGACGCGTCGTGATCCCAGGTGGTCGGGCCCGGGTCGGGGTTGCAGTCGCGATTCGCCCAGTCGTTCGACCACGCGAAGGAGTAGTCGCGTCCCGCGCTCACGGGCGAGTACTGCGGCGGGCTCGGGAAGTTGACGTTGAAGTACGACGTCGCCGACCGCGCGTTGTTCCCGCGGGTCGTCAGCGTCGGCGAGTTCGTCCTGTGGTCGTGGTCCCAGGCGCCGCGTGAGGCCAGGGCGCCTCCCGCGAGGCGGTCACAACCGGGAGCCATGACCCAGCACCACGTGTCGCGCGTGTCGGTGCTCGGCATGTTCCAGGGATCCTGGTCGAGCGTGTAGAGCGGCGGCAGGTTCTTGAACGCTTTCCACCGCGCCAGGTATGCCGGCGGCGCGGGTGACGCATCGCCGATCAGCGTGCCCTGGTAGGTGCGAGGCGCAGCCCAGACCGTGTTCTGGGCGTCGTCGAAGTCGCAGACCTGGACGCCGTAGTTCCCAGGCGGGACACCGCCGGCGGGCTCGTAGCGGAAGCGCTCCGGCGTCAGGAATGTGTCGGCGTGCGTGCCCGGCACGATCGCACCGTTGAACATGAGGTCAATTGCGACGTCGTTCACCGCGTTGTCGGCGTTGACGAAGCCGTCGAGGGCCCTGTTTCCGGGGCCGATCGCGAACGGCCCGTTGATGTTGCATGCGCCGTCCGTTGCTGCGATCTCACCGCTGAAGGTGTACGACTCGGCGGCCGCCAGCCTCAGGTTCGACGAGCCCTGATTCAGGTTGTGGACGATGCTGCTGCGCATCAGGATCCGCCCAGTGCGGGCGTCCACGTAGCTGCGGAAGCCGAGGTCTTCCTTGATGTTCATCACGACCGTCTCGTAGGCCGGCACGACGCCGCTGCGGACGGTCGGGAAGGCGACGAGTTTCGCGAGCTGTGTCCCCTGGAGCCCCGCGACGCGGAACTGCGTGTAGCCGCGGACGGTCTTGCGGGACAGGATGTTGGCGACCGATCGGGTCAGACCGGCCCGCTTCGCGGCGGTCGCCCAGGCGGCGACGGCCGAGAGCTTCGCGGTGCCGGCGAGTGCACGGTCACGAGTGAGGTTGGACGAGACCGAGATGATCTTCCAGCCTCGAGCCCGGCTCCCGACGGCGCCGACGGTGACCGTGCCGCTCTCACTCGTCCTCAGGCCGTCGAAGACCTGCCGGTACGTGACAGCCCAGCCCTTGCTCTCTCCGAGCCGGTTCGCGCTCACGAACGCGAGGGCGTCCAGCGAGTTGATCCCGAAGAGCGCCTTGTGGCGGTTGAGGTACCAGCCGGCGGCGTCGGCGGCGTTCTTGCCGCGAACGCCGCGGGCCAGGAACTTGCCGTGACGCACGAGCGTCGACGGGGTTCCGAACTGGCTCCAGGTGACGCTCGCCTTCAGTCGCTTCGCGTGTCGGCGCTGAAGCTGCGTCGGCGCCACCGTCCCGACTCGGCTGTCGAACTCGAGGGCGCCATGGGCGGCCTCGTCGTGGTTCGCGTTCGACAGTGCAGAGCCGGGGAGCAGGACGCCGAGCGCGGCCATCAGCACGGCCACGCCAACGAATTTGACTCGCATGTCTCTCCCCTCTGGAAGTGCGGGAACAGGGCCTCTGGCGATAGAGGAAGCTTGATCTTTTAATCTCTATAGTGGAAAGTCAAGTTGTTCCTTCTCCCTCCCCAAGGGTCAATAGGAGCAGCGGGCGGGAGGGCCGGCCGCGGGCCGGCTCTCCCGTTTGGCTTCGCGAGGCGTTCGTCTTTCGCCGATTCTGGGAAGATCCCGGGCATGCGGCTCGCCGTCGTGGTCTTCCTGGCTGCGCTGGTCGCACTCCCTCTCGCTGCGGAGGCCGCCCAATCTCCGACCCGCTGGGCGGTGACGCTGAACGGGCGCGTCGTCGAGGAGCACACGTATGGGGACGCTCGGCGCGAGGCGGAGTGCATCGTGCGCCGGTCGGGACGGACCACGCGCGAGTGGCGGGTGGCGAGCACCCGGCCGACGGTCATCAGCGTCGCGCGCTCGAACTCTCGCGCCCGCTACCGGCCCGCGCGGCTCCTCCGCGTGCGCCTCGTGGCGTCAGCGGGCAGGGGCTCGTGGATGGAGATGCGGCAGTGCCTCGGCGAGGAGATCCGGACGAGCTCGGGCACGTGCGGGACGAGCACGCAGCGCGCATGGATCCGGCCCGCGTTCGCCTGGGGCGGCGCGAACCGCATCCACTTCCGCACGCGCTCCGGCGCCCCACCGCTGCGCCTGTGCGGGTTCGACTGGACCGTGACCTCCAAGGATTCATGGCTGAGCGTCGCGCCCGGGCAGGTCGACGAGGAGGTGCTGATCTCCGGGAGCCGCCGGCGCGTCGTCGCTCGTGCGGACGTCTCGCGGGTGACGATGCTTCCGTTCAACCCGCCGCCGGGCTCGACGCAGCAGGACCTTCGCGTCGTCTGGACGCTGGTCTTCCGCCGCCTTCCGTGAGAATCGGCCCGTGGAGCTGATCCACACGTGTTACCGGGTCACCGACCCGGAGCGGTCGATCGCGTTCTACGAGGCGCTCGGCCTCGAGAAGCGCCGTGAGCTCCCGATCCGCGAGGAGGCGGTCAACTACTTCCTGGGCGTGCCCGGCAAGGAGGTTCCCGAGCTGGAGCTGACCCACAACTTCGGCGTCGACTCGTATGAGCTCGGCACGGGCTACGGCCATGTGGCGCTGACGGTCGAGGACCTCGATTCGACGCTCGAGAAACTGGCCGCCCAGGGCATCGAGCCTGAGCGGCCGCCGTACCAGGTGCGCGAAGGTGGCTCCAGGATCTGCTTCGTGCGCGACCCGGACTCCTACCGGGTCGAGCTGATCGAGCACTCGGCCTAGCAGCCGCCAAGCCTCAAGCCGATGCACGACGATCCTCGTTTGTGGAGGTGTTGTCTTCCCTGGAGCGGGTATTAGAAGCTGTACTGCGACCAAAGGAGACTGAAGATGTACATCGGTGGTGGCGTACTCCTACTTATCCTCATCATCCTGCTGATCATTTTTCTCCTGTAGCACTGGTTACTGGATCGCGAAAAAGAGCCGAGCGTCGCGTCATTACTGCATGTGCCGCGCCGCCCGGCTCTTTCATCGCGCCCGATCAGCTGTGCTCTTCGGCCTCGCGCTGTTGCTCCGCCGGAGCTTTCACCTCGATGCGGTCTGACCACAGCACGTAGACGAGCACCGTTAGCGCAGCGGTCACGGCGAGCGTGACCAGCAAGGCGGCCGTGGACGGGCCGATCTCCGGCTGGTAGAGCACCGACGGTGGAAGCAACTTGACGGCGGGGATCGTGGCGATGCTGAGGAGGAACTGGAGCACCGACGCCCCGATACTGATCGCAGGCAGTTCGTGTTCCCGCCGCCCCCAGCGCACCACGAACTGGACGACGTCGATGTCCGGCCGAGTGACCCCAGCCCACGCCAAGACGGCTGAGAGCGCAAGGATCGACCATGCGAGCGCAAGAGCGAACGGAACCAGAGCAGCCGAAGCCGGACCGAGACCCTCCTGCCAGGCTGCCAGTGCCACGCAGACGAGTCCGGCAGCGAAGCGGGCGAGGCCGCCCCAATGCGGAAGCAGCAAGGCCGAAGCCGCCAGCTTCACATCGGTGCGCGCGCTCGTCTGTAGCTCGGCGACAGGGAGCCGCCAGACGTTTGGCGAGATGACGTTCGCGAGCCCGGACGCTCCCTCGATGACGCCGAACAGGCCAATGAACTGCCAGCGCGACCATGGGGCCACTCCGCCGAGCGCGGCCGCAGTCACGATCACGCCGACCAGGTTCAGAAAGGAGAGGAGGAAGACGAGGGCAAGACCTCGGAAGGCCCGCCCCGATCTCTGCCGTGAGGAAGCCGTTGAACTGGACGCCGTCACGCGCTACCTCTGATAGCGCCGTTTCGGCGTTCCGGATTCCAGTGCGGCATTTCCACGACGTATCCCGAAGCTCGTCGTTCTAACCGCTCGACGGCGAGTCCTGTCCACCGACGCTCACGAGGCGCCGTTAGCGACCTAGCCAGAGGGCTAGTTCATCCTGTCCTTCCGGCCGTCGAGAGCTCGCGGTCCCGGTTCTAGCGTGGATGGCGCCCGGCGGGGAGCAGACGGGCCTGCCCGGGCCGAAGCGATCGCCGAGCATGTCTCAGACTCACCACGCACCAGCCGTCGTCAGCGCTCTCGGGCCGAGGGGCCCGGATAGGGGCCCGCGTCTTCGATGAGACGCGGAGCCGACGCCGCCCCGTCGCGCCCGCGCTCTGTGGGATTCGCGACGCTTGTCCTCGCGGGCCTCTGCATGCTCGGGTTCGCGACCTCGGGAGCGCTGGCCGGCCAGGCCTCACCGCTCCAGAGTCCTACCGAGCCGACGACCGGCGCCACAACTCTCGCTCAGCAACAGCCGCCGCCTCCTCCGCCCGATCCTGATCCGAAGCCGGCGCCCAAGCCGGATCCCAAGCCCGCTCGCCCGAAGCCGCGCGCCCGTACAAAGCCGCCACCGCCACCGCCGCCACCACCCCCGGTCGAGCGCGCCGCGCGACGTCCGATCACGACGACGGCGCAACCGCCTCCCGTGCTTCGCACGCCTCCCCCGGCACCCCTGAAAACGGTCGCGGCGAAGCGGTCGGCACCGGCCGCGGCGGCACGGCCGCGCAAGCAACCACTCGGTTCGGCCCGGCGGAGTCGACGAGGCGAGCCGCCGGTTCGGCGACGGAAGCCTGCGAGGCCCAAGCGAAGCACGCCCGTTGATCCGGCGCCGCAGACGCTCGAGCTGGACACGGCGCCTGCGTCCTTCTTCGCGCCTTCGGAGACGGCGCCCTCGATCGCGGTCCCCGCGATCCTGCCGTTGCTCGCCCTCGGAGTCTTTCTGCTTCTCGGAGCTTCAGTCGCCTCGACTCGCCGCATGCCGTGGCCCGTGCTCGAGGAGCCGCTCTACGCGCACCGCCACCACATCGCAACTGTCGGGTGCGGAGCGATTGCGCTCGCACTTCTCTGGCTGAACGCCGCCGTCTGGTTCTAGGAGGATTCATGTTCGACCGCCGCCTGTTGCTCGCCGCCGCCGCCGCCACTGCGTTCCTCCTTGTGGCGTCCGGCGCCTCGGCCGACCCGGTCAACACCTTCGCGGGCGTTTCGGCACCGTCCCACGTCAAGCCGGTGACTTCGGCGTCGTACACCGTCGGCTTGACGAACGACGCGTCATCGCCCGAGGCGGCGGACCGAGCGAAGATCGCGATTCCCCCGGGCTTCGCCGTCGACGCCGTGCAAGCGACCACGAGCGCCGCCGGGGTCTGCCAGTCGTCCACATGGATCGCGGACGGCGATCTGATCGCCGACGGGAAGATCAATCTCACGCGACCGGGTTTGAGCCCGAGCGACGAGCTGTGCCCGGGAGCGACTCTGACAGTCGTGTTCAGCGCTACCTCCCCGGGCGCGGAGGGCATTTTCACGTGGACGAGCGAGCTCCTTCGCGGCGTGATCTCGTTCGCGCTGGCCGGAGCTCAACCCACCGTGCAGGTGGACGGCACGGCACCCGAGGTCGCGATCACGGCGGCCCCGGGCAACCCGAGCAACGACGGATCTCCCAGCTTCGCGTTCGACGCCGACGAGCCGGCGCTGTTCCAGTGCAGCGTCGACGGCGCGCCCTTCCTGGCCTGCTTCTCGCCGCAGACCTACATCGCGCTCGGCGCAGGCGCGCACCAGTTCTCCGTCAAGGCGACCGACCTCGCGGGCAACGAGGGCCCTGCGACGAGCTACGGCTGGACGATCGACACGACGGCGCCGACGACCG
>DASZEE010000068.1:0-7374 GCA_035941215.1 Gaiellaceae bacterium | reverse complement strand
TCTCAAGCGCCGTGAGACCCAGGTCTCGATCATTCGAGCCGCCATCACCTACCTCGGGTTCGGAACGGCGGCCGTGCTCTCCGTCGGCCAGCTGATCGGCGGCGTCGATCGCCTGACGGCAATCGCTGGTGCGTCGTTCGTCCTGATCCTGGTCGGCTTCGCGGTGCAGCGAGTCCTGATGGACATCATCGCCGGCCTCGCGATGTTCATCGAACGCTGGTATTCGGTCGGCGACACGATCCACGTTCCGATGCACGACCTCCAGGGGATCGTCGAGGACGTGTCGCTCCGGCACACCCGGCTGCGGACGCTCGACGGCGAGGTGATCCACATCCACAACTCTCAGATTCCCTCGGTGCGCGTGCTGCCCAGCGGCTCCAAGGAGCTGATGCTCGAGGTCTTCGTCACCGACCGGGAGGCCGGCGTGGAGATGGTCGACTCGGTCGCGTCGATCCTTCCCGAGGGGCCGACCACGTTCATCAGGCGGCCGCGGATCGAGCGCGCGGACGAGTTGTCGGAGTCGCTGTTCCGGATCGGCGTCCGCGCCGCGGTCGCTCCCGGGCGGGAGTGGCTGGTGGACGGCTTCTTCGCCGACCTTCTCCGCGAGCGGGCCGAGTCGGGCCTGATCGCGCACGGGCCTGTGACGCTGGCGGTGGACGAGTCGGCGGCCCGCAGCTACGCGCGAGCCAGCGCGGCCACACGCCGCGGCGGCGAGCTGTGGCCCGGGCTCAGACGAGCTTCCTGAGCTCGTCGAGCAGGCGGTCGACCTCGCCGGCCGTGTTGTAGTGGACGATCCCGACGCGCACAGCGCCGTCGTCCAAACGGAGGCGCTTCATCACCTCGAGGGCGTAGTAGTTGCCGTCCCAGACGAAGATGCCGCGCTCGCCCAGGTGTGCGGCGACCTCGGTCGCCGAGCGGCCCTCGATCGTGAGGGCGAAAGTCGGGACTCGGCCCTCCATCGTCGGCGGGCCGTGGAGGGTCACGCCCTCCGGAAGCCCGGCGAGGAACCGCTCGCCGAGCTCGCGCTCGTACGCCGCGATCGCGTCCAATCCGATCGACTCGACGTACTCCACGGCGGCCACGAAGCCGGCGAGCAGCTCGTGCTGCGCCGTCCCGGTCTCGTAGCCGGGCGCCGGCCGCACCTTGTACGGCCGCCAGCGGTCGAGCAGCTCCCGCCGGACGAACGCCAGCCCGAGGTGCGGCCCGTAGAACTTGTACGGCGAGCAGAGGAGGACATCGGCGTCGATCTCCGCCACGTCGATCGGGCCGTGCGGCGCGTAGTGGACTGCGTCCACCCAGGCGAGGGCGCCCGCCTCGTGGGCGAGGCCGCAGATCCGGGCCGCGTCGACGAGTGTGCCGAGCGCGTTCGACGCCCAGGGGAAGGCGACGACGCGCGTCCGGTCGGAAAGCTGCTCCTCGAGGTCAGAGAGGTCGTAGTCCGCGAACTTAACGACGAGTCCGAGGTCGTGCGCCAGCTCCAGCCACGGCGCGACGTTGGCGTCGTGGTCGAGCCGGGTCGTGACGATCTCGTCGCCCTCGCGCAGCTCGCGTCCGACGGTCCGCGTGAGCATAAAGTTGAGGTTCGTCATGCTCGGCCCGAAGATCGCCTCGTCCGCCGAGCAGCCGAGGAAGCGGCCGGCAGTCTCGTGCGCCGCCTCCACGAGCTCGCCGGTACGCCGGCTGGTCTCGAACTGGCCGCCGACGTTGGCGTTCGACTCGCGCAGGTAGCCGGCGATCGCGTCGATCACCTCGTCCGGCACCTGTGTCCCGGCCGGCCCGTCGAAGAACGCGTAGGGGCGCTGGAGCGCCGAGAAGCGCGCGCGGACCGCCTCGACGTCGACCTTTATCCGCACGTCTTCAGCGCTCGGGAGTAGAACTGCACGTACTCGTCTACATGGTCGCGCCAGTACTGGGATGTGTGGCCGCCCGGCGAGATCTTCGCGGGCGAACCGACGAGCTCGCCGAGCAGGACCGTGTTCGGGGCAAACGAGTCCTCGTCGCCGGCGTCGAGCCAGACTTCGGCGCCGCGATACATACGAGGGTTGCGCCGGGCCGCCTCGATGATGTCGTGGCGTTCGAAGTCCTCCGCATCGTCGAACGCGCCCACGGGCGTTTCGCCACCCTCTTGCCAGAGCGCCGGCGAGTGTCCGCCGACCGCGCAGAATCGCCGTTGGCGCGCAAGGTCGAGGGCGCCGAAGCCGCCCATCGAGTAGCCGCCGATCGCCTCTCGGGTCGGGTCCGTTCCCAGCCGACTGCGCGCCGCGGGAATCGCTTCGCGGAGGATGTGCGTGCCCCACGCGAAGTCGTCACGGTCGTGGAAGTAGCTGTGATCGCCGCCGTCGACCAGCAGGACGCCGGGCGCGTCGTCCCGCAGGTTGGCGAGCGCATCCGTTAGCTCCGGCCAGGCGAGTCCGCGCGGCGTCCCGCCCCTCGCGTGGAGCAGGACGAGAAGTGGTGCGCCCTCCCGTGGCGCCGGGATCACCCGGTGCTGGCGCTCGCCGACCACGAGCGCGTCGGAGATCCCGTCGTCACCGCCCCGGTACCACGAGAACGCGATCGCACCCACGGCGACGAGGATCCCCGTCAGGAGGATCCACTTCACAAGTCGCGGCCGTTGACGCGCCAGCTGTACTTGGGCGCCGGATCCAGCGACGCGCCGATGAAGCAGCCCCACTCGGCGCTCTCGAGCAGGCTGCGAAGGTCGTCGTCGGCGAGCTCGCCGGTGAGCTGGACGTCCAGCTTGCACTCGATGCTGACGAACCCGTACCGCTCCTCATCTTCGCGTCGCGTCACCGTCCCGGACGCGTACGCGGACGCGCTGACCTCGAGGTCCTTCTGCCTGGCGAAGTGCTCGAGGCTCGAGACCGAGCACCGGGCGAGTGCCGTCAGGAGCAGATGCTCGGCGCCGACGTCGCCTTGGATCTTGACCGGATCGCCGTCCGCGGACAGGCTCCCGTCCTCGTCCAGCGAGATCCAGTAGTCGAAGTGCTTCGCGCGGAGTGCCACCGTCCGGTGGGCAATTTACGGTCAGATCGTGCGATTGCGCGTGTTGAACGAGGCCGAGTGCTACACCCGCTGCTACGGCGATCGCGAGGAGGCCGTGCAGGTGATCGAGATCCAGCCGCGCTCGACCCGGTATGAAACGACGCTCAGTGGCGAGGACATCCGGCGACTCTTCGAAGTCCGGCTCGACGCCCGCGAGCCCGAGCCCGAGCTCGAGCTCGAAGCCGCCTAGCGCAGTCCCCGATGTCCTTTCGCCCGGCCTGCGTGTCGTCTTCTGCGGGATCAACCCGGGCCGGTGGTCGGCGACGCACGGCGCGCATTTCGCAAACCCCCGGAACGACTTCTGGCGGCTGCTCCATGACGCCGGCTTCACGCCGCGCCTGTACGCGCCGGACGAACAGCACGAGCTGCCGGCACTCGGCCTCGGGCTGACGAACGCCGCCTACCGGACGACGCCAGGGTCGGGAGACCTGCGGCGGGCCGACTTCGAAGGCTCGGCGGAGCGGCTCGAGGCGCTGGCGCGGGATCTTCACCCGGCCTGGATCGCCTTCGTCGGCAAGGAGGCCTACCGGGGCGCCTTCGGCAAGCGGCCGGAGCTGGGAGTCCAGGAGCGCACCCTCGGCGAGACGCAGCTGTTCGTCCTGCCGTCGACCTCGCCGGCGAATGCCGCCGTCCCGTACCAGGAGCGGCTGCGCTGGTTCGAGGAGCTGGCCGGCCGGGCGTCTAGCGGTTCTTGATCGCGCGGCGGATCGAGCGGGCGACATAGAACGCCGACTTGACGAAGAAGAGCGCGCCGATGATCGCACGCACCTGGTTCGCCGTGAGAGGCGTCCGCTTGCTGACCGGCTTCTCGATCTTCTGCGCAAAGCGCTCACGCCAACCGATGAGCGGTGCTTGGAGTGTCTGTGTCTTGTTCATGACGCGGTCCTACCCGCGCCACCGGTTCGTAATCGGCGTGCGCCGGTCTCGACCGAACGCCTTCGGGCGGAGCTTCACGCCCGGCGGTGCCTGTCGGCGCTTGTACTCGGCCCGGTCGATGAGCGAGATCGCGCGGTCGACCACGTCCTGGTCGAACCCGTCCGTGGTCAGCTCCTCGTGCGAGCGGTCCTCCTCGACGTACGCCTCGAGCACCTTGTCGAGCGCGGGGTAGGGCGGCAACGAGTCCTCGTCCTTCTGGTCCGCGCGAAGCTCGGCGCTCGGTGGGCGGTCGATTGTCGTTGCCGGGATCAGCTCGCGGCCGACGCGCTCGTTCAGATGGCGGGCGAGCCGGAACACGTCCGTCTTGAACACGTCCTTCAGGAGCGCGAACCCACCGGCCATGTCTCCGTAGAGCGTGGCGTACCCGACGGAGAGCTCGGACTTGTTTCCCGTCGCCACGACGAGCCAGCCGAACTTGTTCGAGAGCGCCATCAGCAGCGTCCCTCGAATCCGCGCCTGGAGGTTCTCCTCGGTGATGTCGGCCTTGCGCCCCTCGAACACCTCCGAGAGCGCCTGCTCGTAGCCGTCGAACATCGAGTCGATCGGAAGCTCGAGGAAGTCGGTGCCGAGATTCTTCGCCAGGAGCTCGGCGTCGCGCCGGGTGTCCTCGGACGAGTAGCGGGACGGCATCGAGACGCAGTGGACGCGCTCGGGGCCGAGTGCCTCGACGGCGAGCGCCGCCGTCAGCGCAGAGTCGATCCCGCCCGAGACGCCGAGGACGATGTCGCCAAAGCCGTTCTTGTCCACGTAGTCCGAGAGGCCCAGCTCGAGCGCGCGCCGCATCTGCTCGAGCTCGTCGAGCGGCTCGGCGACGTACGGCTTCACCGGGCCCTGCTGCTCACGGGGCCCGCCGAGATCGATTACGGGCGGGTCGGGGATCTCGCGCTCGCTCGCCAGCGCCCGGCGCCGGGCATCGACGAGCCGGCGCGCGATCGCGGTCGAGACGTCGATGTCGACGACGAGCAGCGCCTCCTCAAAGGACGGCGCGCGCGCGACGACCTCGCCTTCCTCGTCGATGACGACGCTGTGCCCGTCGAAGATCAGCTCGTCCTGGCCGCCGACGGCGTTGACGAGCGCGACCCAGCAGGCGTTGTCGCGCGCGCGCGTGATCAGCATCTCCTCGCGCTCGAGCCCCTTGCCGACGTGGAACGGCGACGCGGAGATGTTCGCGATCACGTGGGCGCCGGCGAGCGCGAGATCGGTCGCGGGCGGGCCGGGCTGCCAGATGTCCTCGCAGACCGTCGGGCCGACGAGCGCCTCGCCGACACGCAGCAGGAACATCTCCCGACCGGGCTGGAAGTACCGCACCTCGTCGAAGACGCCGTAGTTCGGCAGGAAGCGCTTCGGGTACACGGCCTTGATCTCGCCTCCCGCGCAGATCGCGCAGCCGTTGGCGAGGTCGCGGTCGAGCCACGGCACCCCGACCAGCGCGGCGATGTCGGTCGTCTCGGCGGCTACCTGCTCGGCGGCGCGGCGCGCTTCCCGGAGGAAGCCCGGACGGAAGAGGAGGTCCTCCGGCGGGTAGCCGGTGATCGCGAGCTCGGGGAAGAGGACGAGGTCGGCGCCTGCGTTTCGCGCCTCGCGGAGACGGCCGACGATCCGCGCGACGTTGCCGTCGAGGTCGCCGACGACCGTGTTGATCTGAGCGAGCGCGAGCCTCATAGTTTTCGCCTCACAGTCGAAAACATAGTCTACGGGTCGTGGAGCTCGTCATCGACCGGCATTTTCGCGGCCCGACGGAGTCCGCGAACGGTGGGTACACCTGCGGCGTCCTCGCGTCGCTCTTCCACGGTCCCGTCGAGGTCACGCTCAGGCTCCCGCCTCCGCTCGAGCGTCCGCTCGACCTGGAGCTCGACGACGGCCGTGAGCGTCTCGAGCTCCGCGACGGCGACGCGCTTGTTGCCGAGGCGGCCAAGACCGAACTCGAGCTCGAGCTCCCGGATCCGATTCCCTTCGACGCCGCCGCAGCGTCCGCCCTGCCGGAGGGCGACAAGGCGAGCGCCTTCCCCGAGTGCTTCGTGTGCGGCTGGGCGCGCAATGACGGGCTCGGGATCTACGCGGGCCCGGTGGAGGGACACGAGGCGGTCGCAGCGACCTGGACGCCTCGCTCCGACCACGTCGCTCCCGAGTTCGTCTGGGCTGCGCTTGACTGCCCGGGCGCCTACGCCGTCCACGGCGGCGAGCGCGGAATGCCGGTGCTAGGCCGGCTGGCGGCCAAGGTCGAGCATCTGCCGCACGCGGACGAGCGGTGCGTGGTGATGGCGTGGCCGCTCGGAGACGAGGGGCGGAAGCTCTACGCCGGGACGGCGCTCTACGGCGAGGACGGACGTGTCCTCGGCTCGGCGCGGGCCACCTGGATCACGCCGCGCTGAACCCTCAACCCTCCGACTGGGGTCTGACCCCTTTCGGAGGGTCGGGTGGTTCGAGCAGGTTCGGCACTGTCCGGGCATGGCTGGACGGGCCGACCGAAGCTGAGGTCGACCGTTAGCGCTGGAGCCGAATGGCGTTGAGGTCGTTCTCGACGATCTCGTCTGCCCGCTGGATCAGGTCCTCGATGTCGTCGTGCTCGGCGTGGATGTACCGGCCCCTGAGCTTGTCGGCTCGACCTGAGGCGAGCACGCGAACGAGCCGCGGTGCCAGCTCCGGCGGCGTCCACGGCATGTCGTCGGGAAACCGCTCGGTCATTTCGGTTTTCACGAGGCCCGGACTGAACGTAAACACGGCGATCCCGTAGGGCTCGAGCTGCAAAGCGAGGTTCTCGCCGAGCCGGTAGAGCGCCGCCTTGCTCGCGCCGTAAGCGCTCGTTCGCTGGCCCGGCAGATAGCCCGAGCCGCTGCCCGTATTGACGATCCGACCCGCGCCGCGCTCGATCATCCCGGGGATGACCGTCCGCCAGGCGAGGAACGCGCCCAGGACGTTGATCTCGAACACGTGCCACCACTCGTCCGGGTCGTCGGTCCACGCCTCGTCGCCCCAGTGCGCGACTCCGGCGTTCGCCACGAGCAGGTCGACGGGCCCCAGTTCCTGCTCGACCTCGGCCACCATGCGCTCGACGTCCTCGCGCCTGGAGACATCGGCGACGACGCCCAACCCGTCAATCTCGCCGGCGATCTCCTCGACCTGCTCCGGCGTCCGCGCCGAGACGGCAACCTTCATGCCCGCGTCGGCCAGCTCTCGCGCGATCCGCGCGCCGATTCCGCGGCCGCCGCCCGTGACGAGCGCGACCTGTCCATCCATCCGGTCCGCCACGAAAGGAGTCTTCCACGCGACGATAGGGTCAGGGCGTGACTCTCGCCGAGCTCGCCGTCACCGTCGGGATGCTCGGTGTGCTGGGGCTGATCGCGAGCCGCTTCGGCCTCTCGGCGATTCCCGCATATCTCCTCGCGGGCCTCC
>DASZEE010000067.1:0-4010 GCA_035941215.1 Gaiellaceae bacterium | reverse complement strand
AACCGGCGCCGGAGCCACTCCGGATGGTTCAAGCCTTCGTGAACACGGTCGACGTCGAGAACGGGATCGAGGAGCTGACCGATCCGCGGAGCCTCCACGAGGTGCTCACCCGCATCGGCGCGCTCGACCCGGACGCACCGGCGCTGACCCAGGCCGACCTCCGCCGAGCGCTCGACGTGCGCGAGGCGCTTCGGAGCCTGCTCCATGCGAACGTCGGCCTCGCGGCCGACCCCTCCGCACTCGAGCTGCTGGACCGCGCCGGCGCGACGGGCGTTCTCTCCGTCCGCTTCGCGCGCGACGGCGCCTCTCGGCTGGCCGCCGACGGAACGACGCTCAACGGCGCCCTCGGCCGGATCCTCGCGGTCGTGTACTCGGCGATGGTGGCCGGCACCTGGTCGCGGCTGAAGGCCTGCCCACGCGACGTCTGCGGCTGGATCTTCTACGACCGCTCGCGCAACTCGTCGTCGCGCTGGTGCGCAATGTCGGTCTGCGGGAACCGGACGAAGACCAAGCGATTCCGGGCGCAGGCGGTCGCGCGATGAGGGGGATCCTCCGCTCGCCGCGGAAGCGGAAGCGCCTCGCATATGCAGTCGGTATCCCGCTCGCCTTCGCCGGGCTCGTCGTGGCGGGAGTCGCGATGCTGCCAGAGGCCCAGGAAGATCCGCCGGAGGTCTTCGGCAAGCAGCAGGCGTACAACATCGCCGCCGGCGAGAAGACCGTCCGCCTGACTCGCGCCGACCGCAAGCTCGTGAACAAGTCGGTCGACGTACTGATCAACGCCGGGGTGAAGCGACAGAACCCGGCGGCGGTCTACGAGGTCGCGACTCCTCAGCTCCGCAGCCAGGCAACCCGTGCCGAGTGGCGCCGCGGCGACATCCCCGTCTATCCCTATCCGGCGCTCGGCAAGAAGTTCCACGGCTGGACGATCAACTACTCACAACGGAACCACCTCAACGTCGACCTGCTCGTGATGCCTTCACGGAACCGCGCGACGCTCGGGCCCGTCGCCCTGACGCTCGACCTCCGCAAGATCCGGAACCGGTGGCTCGTGGACGGGATCTTCCCGATCGCGACCTTCGCGCCGATCCCGCCGCAGGGCAACCGTGGCCCGGTCATCTCGACGTACGACCTCGTGCCTGCGGCGGCCGGAGCCCGGCCGACCGGCGCCCGCAGCCGGCTGAGCTACGCATACTTCGTCCTCCCCGGTGTGATCATCGGCGGCGGCATCGCGCTCGTCATCGGGCTCTTCCTGTGGCGCGCGGTCCGCGACCGCCGAGCGCAGCGCCGCTACCTCGCGCAGCGCTCTCTTCGCACCGAATAATCTCCCGCGCATGCCGATCCACGTCCGCGCCGAGCCCGGCGACTACGCCGAGGCCTGCCTCCTCCCGGGCGACCCGCTGCGCGCCAAGTACATCGCCGAGACCTTCTTCGACGATCCCGTCCAGCGGAACGAGGAGCGCGGGATGCTCGGCTACACGGGAACCTTCGAGGGCAAGCCGGTCTCCGTGCAATCGACCGGCATGGGCTGCCCGACGGCCGCGATCGTGATGGAGGAGCTCGTCCAGCTCGGCGTCAAACGATTCCTGCGGGTCGGCACCTGCGGAGGGCTCCAACCGGACCTGCAGCTCGGCGAGCTGATCATCGCCATCACCGCAGTCCCCTCGGATCGCACGGTCGAAAAGCTCGTGAACTTCGAGCCCCACACTCCGACAGCTGATTTCGGCCTCGTCCACGGCGCGGTTCACGCCGCCAAGGAGACCGGGAAGAGCGTCCGCGTCGGGCCGATCGTCTCCAGCGACCTCTTCTACAACCCCGACGACGGCCAGTACGCGCGCTGGTCCGAGCGCGGCATCCTCGCCGTCGAGATGGAGGCCGCCGTGCTGTTCACGATCGGCGCCCTCCGCAAGGTGGCCGCCGGCTGCCTGCTCACGGTCAGCGACGTCGTCGTCGAGGGCGAGTTCGTCCGGATCTCGGACGAGGAGATGAAGGCGGCCGTCGACCAGATGACCGAGCTCGCGCTGCGGACGATCACCGCAGAGAAGCACTGACGCTGAAGACCGCGCTCCTCGTCAACCCGGCGTCGGCGAACGGGAAGACGGGACGCCGCTGGCCCGAGCTCGCGCGAGCCGCGCACGCGGCCGGCCTGCGTGGCGAGGCGATCTTCTCGGAGCGCCCGGGCCAGCTCGGCGACCTGGCGAGAGAGGCAGCCGACGAGGGCGCCGAGCTGCTCGTGGTCTTCGGCGGCGACGGAACAATGCACGAGGTCGTCCAGGGGATCGCGGGCCGGGAGGGCGTCGAGCTCGCCGTCGTTCCTCGCGGCACCGGCTGGGACTTCGCCCGCACGCACAAGATCCCGAAGCGGATCGGCGACGCGCTCCGCATTGCCCGGGAAGGCGAGGCTCAGCCGTTCGATCTCGGCCGCGCCACCTACCGGGTCGGCGGCCGGGACGAGACGGCCTGGTTCGCGAACGCCGGCAGCGTCGGAATGAGCGGCGCCGTCGCGGCGAAGGCGAACCGCACCACGAAGGCCCTCGGCGCGAAGGCGTCCTACCTGATCGCGCTCGGCGCCGTCTTCTCGCGCTGGAAGAACGTGGAGCTGAACGTGAAGGTCGACGGCGAGGCGCGGAGCGGATTGATGGAGGACGTGATCGTCGCGATCGGCCGCTACCAGGCGGGCGGAATGATGACGACGCCCGACGCAGAGCCGGACGACGGCCTCTTCGACGTGCTGCTGATCAAGGACGCCACCAAGCTCGAGGTCCTCCGGGAGCTGCCGAGGATCTACAAGGGGACGTTCCTCCCGCACCCGAAGGCCGAGGTGCTGCGCGGCCGCGTCGTCGAGGTCGAGACGCCGGAGCCGCTGCCGGTCCAGCTTGACGGCGAGCAGCCCGGCACGGCGCCCGTCCGCTTCGAGATCGCGCCCGCCGCGATCAGGCTACGAGTCCCGAACTAGGAGGGCTTCTTGCGGCTTGCGGCGCTCGACGGGCTCTTGCGCGCGGACGAGCTCGTCGCGCGAGTCGTCTTCGCCCTCGGCTTTGCCTTCGGCTTCTGAAGATCCGCGAGCTGCTTCTCGAGCTCGGCGACCCGCCGCTCGAGCTCGTCGATTCCTCGGACCTTCTTCTGCACGTCGTCCATCCGCTCGCGCAGACCCGTCACGCTCTCGACGACCCTGGTGGTCGTCTGCGAGCCCGCGACGCGGGAGAACGCCTCTTCGCCCTTGTCGGCGAGCTTGCTCAAGATGTCCTGCTTCGCCTTCGCCATGGACGGAACCTTACCCCGGTCTCCGAGCCCTACACCTGTACGTGAACCGGAGTCCCGGTCGGCGCGAGCCGCCAGAGCCGCTTGACGGTCTCGTTGCTGACGCGGATGCAGCCGTTCGAGACCGGCAGGCCGAGCAGCGAGGGACGGTTGGTGCCGTGGATCGCCACCGGCCCGCCCTGCGGCCACCCGTGCAGGACTTCGGAGAAGGCCGAGATCCCGATCGCCGCCCACCCGTACGGGCCTCGCGGATCGTCGCGGAACCGCTGGTTGACGTAGAAGCGTCCCACCGGGGTGGGCGTCGAGCGCGCACCGATCGCGACCTTCGCGCTCAGCACCGGCTTACCCCGGTCGAAGGCGGTCAGCCTGCGGGTGGAGAGATCGACGACGATGCGCGTCTCGAGCGGCCGGAGCGTGACGTCCCCTGCACGCACGTAGCCGGTCTGGCCGTGCGGCTACAGCGGCACCATCACCCGGTACCACGCCGCATTGCAGCGGCTGCCGCGGACCGACTCGAGCGCGGCGAACACGGTCGGCACGCCGTTGACGTTGAGGCGGCCGAAGCGGGCGAACGCGCGTCCGCCCGGGCTCCGGTGAACGTGGACGAGGCGGCGGACGTCGACGGCGTACGACCGCGTGGAGGTCACGAGGCTCTTGGCCGGCGAGCACCCGCGCGCCGTCCGACCCGTGTCGGAAGCTTGTATGGATTCAGTGAACACGCACGCCAGGGCCAAACAAGCTGCTATCCCTAC
>DASZEE010000066.1:0-26365 GCA_035941215.1 Gaiellaceae bacterium | reverse complement strand
ATCCGTATTCGAGTTCGGGTGCGGGTGGAAGGCGAGCTCGTCCATGATCGGCCGCTTTCGCCCGCTCGCGCGGTACGAGGCGCCCATGTCCCGGATGCACCGGACCGGCGAGGTAGAGGCGTTCGTCGCCGCCGTTGCGTTGTCGTTCCCGCGCGGGGAGAGCGAGACGCCGAGCACCGTGATCGTCGGGTCGACCGCCTTCAGCGCGTCGTAGGCCTGGCCCAGCACCCGCGCATAGGTCGTGCACGCGAGACCGGCGCCGCGGGTGCTGAACTGCGGCTGCCAGAAGCGCGGCTGGTTCGGCTCGTTGCCGACCCCGATGTCCTTCACCTGCCGGAAGGTCCGCGCGACCTGAGCGACGAAGGCGACGAACTGGCTCGACGCCGAGGTGGACCGGAACAGGGCCCGAGCGCGACTCGGAGCGATCACGATCGTGATGCGAACCCCGGCCGCCGTTGCGTTCCCGATGTAGCGCTCGAGCGCGGCCTGGTCGCGGATCGTCGTCGGATGCTCGGGATCCCAGGCGAGCGTGATCCGGTTCTCGGTCAACCCGACGTCACGCATGGAAGCGAGGAAGGCGGCACCGCCGTCCGCCGCCAGCTTGCCGCGGTCGTCCGCCACGCCGACCGTGACATCTGCCGCGGCGGGCGCGGCGAGCAGCAGCGCCCCGCAAGCGCCGGCGAGCAGCGTGGCTGTCTGTCGTCTAAACCCCGTCATTCCTCAGTGAAACCGAATCAGTCTTGCACGAGATTCAGGACGGCGTCGAGCACGTGATTGGCGCCGAAGCGGACCGGATCGTCCGTCGGTAGGCCCGTTTCCTCCGCGATCCGGGCGATCTCGGCGCGCGCATCGTCCTCGTCGAGGCCGCCCGTGTGGAGCGCGACCGCTGCAACCCGGGCCGGCCGGAGACGGAGTGACACGCGCTCGTGCAGCTCGATCAGGTCGCGGAGCTCCGGGAGCGGGTGGTCGGGATAGCCCTCGACGTGCGTTGCCCTCGCCTTGTGGACGAAGACGTACGCGTGCGGGGCGCTGCCGTGGATCAGGCCCATCGTGACCCCGGAATACGCCGGATGGGCCAGGGATCCCTGCCCCTCGACCCAGAGGAGCTCGCCGCCTCGCTGCGAGCCCTCGACCACGAGCCGTTCGGCCGCGCCGGCCAGGAAGTCGGCGACGACGGCATCGATCGCGATTCCCCAACCGGCGATCGCGATCCCGGTCTGGCCGGTCGGGACGAAGACGGACTTCAGGCCCCGGTCTCGGGCGGCGAGGTCGAGCTCGACGGCGACGGTCTTCTTCCCGATCGCGCAGTCGGAGCCGACGGTGAGCACGATCTTCGCGGGGACCTGCAGGTTCTCACCGGACGGCACGCTGAGCTCCGGCGGTGGCTTCCGGAGGTCGCGCAGCTCGACGCCGTGCTCGCGCGCCAGCTCGCTCAGCTCGGGGTCGTCGCTGATGAACTCGTGCAGGCCGGTCTCGAGGTCGAGGCCGGCGCGGATCGAGTCCTTCAGGAGCTCGCGCCAGGCCGGCGGGAAGCGGCCGCCCTGGGTGGCGACGCCGACGGTCGCCGTTGTCGGCCCGTAGGCGAGCGCCTCCTCGACCGTGGAGACGATCGGGATCTCGCGGTAGGTCTCCCCCGCTCGCGTGGAGTCGAGGATGGCGACGACGGGGTCGGGCGCGTAGTGGACGATGCCCCGCATCGTCTTGCCGTAGTGCTCGTCGCCGGACTTTCCCTGGGCGAGGACGAGGTAGCTCTTCATCGATCGAACGCTAGTCTCGCGCCGTGAGTTCGGACGCGGCGCGCACGCGTCTTCGGGAGTTGAGCGACTTCGCGGCGCCCTGGGCCGTGTGGATCGCGGCGACGCTGCGGCTCGCCGACCACATCGAAGCCGGCGCTGCGCGGCTCGAGGAACTGGCCGAGCGTGCGGGAGCCGATCCCGACCCGCTCCGGCGGCTGCTGCGATATCTCGTCCCTCGTGGCGTCTTCGCCGAGGCCGACGGCTCCTATGCGAACAACGAGGTCTCGAGGCTGCTCCTGGACGAGGGAGGCTGGCGGCAGTGGCTCGATCTCGACGGCGCGCCGGGAATCTGGGCCGAGTCCTGGACGGGTCTGCTCGAGGCCGTTCGCACGGGCTCGCCCAACCGCGACGAGGCCTGGTACTACGACGAGCTCGCCCGCACGGGACGCGCGGCCTCGTTCGATGCGCTCATGGCCGACCAGGTGGAGGCCAACGCCCGGGAAGTCGCCGAGGCGTACGACTGGAGCCAGATCGCACACGTCGTGGACGTCGGCGGCGGGACCGGCATGATGCTTCGGACGCTCCTGGCCGCGCATCCCCACCTCCGGGGGACGCTGTTCGACCTGCCGCAGGTCGTCGAGTCGGCAGAGCCGGCGGACCGCCTCGACGTCGTCGCCGGAGACCTCCTCGTCGATCCGCTTACTCGCGGCGACGCCTACGTCCTGTCGCAGATCCTCCACGGCTTTCCCGACGACGGCGCCGCGCGGGTCCTCTCGCGGTGCATGGACGCGGGCGGCGACGGTGCTCGGATCCTGGTAGTTGAGGCCGTCCTTTCCGAGCGACCGACAGCGGACGAGGCGAGCTTCGACCTATTCATGTTCACGCTCGGCGGCGGCCGCCAGCGAACGCTGGACGAGTTGAGGCGCCTGGCCGGAGCCGTCGGGCTGGCACTCCGGTCTTCCCAGCTGCTCACGACAGGCAACTCCCTGGTGGAGCTCAGCGGCTAGAGCTACATCAGCCGGTGCGTGCCGGTGCACGGACGCCGAGACCCGGGGAGTTCGAGGGCAACTGGACGCCGTCGACGAGCTGGACGCCGGGCCACGGGTCCTCGGCGATGAGGATGTTCCCGTCGAGGTCGACGTGGTCGCAGAGGCTCGCGATCGCGGCGCCGGCGGCGATGCCGAGGCCCGACTCCACCATGCAGCCGAGCATGACGCCGAGGCCGAGCGCGCGGGCCGCGTGCGCCATGCGGATCGCCTCGCGGATCCCGCCGGACTTCGCGAGCTTGATGTTGATTCCGTGCCCCCGCTCCGCACAGGCTCCGACGTCGGCGAGCGTGTGGCAGTCCTCGTCGACGTAGATCGGGAGCGGCGATGCGGCCTTCAGCTTGGGGCCGTCCGGATCCCCGGCCGGCAGCGGCTGTTCGACGTAGTCCACGCCGAGCGCGGCGAGCTGCGGGATCGACTCGAGCGCCTCGTCCAGCGTCCAGTACTCGTTGACGTCGACACGCACCGACTTGCCCCAGACGGCACGGACAGACCGGACCCGCTCGAGGTCGAGACCGTCGCGCCCGCCGAGCTTCAGCTTCAGGCTCTCGAACTCGCCCGCCCGCTCGGCCTTGCGGGCCGTCTCGTCCGGATCACCGAGGCCGATCGTCCAGCTCGTCGGCGGCCCGGCTCGCCGAAGCCCGAGGAGCCGCCACACGGGAAGGCCCGTCAGCTTCCCGCAGAGGTCGTGCAAGGCCGCATCGATCGCTGCGCGGGCGGCGAGCTCGCGTTGAGGCAGGCGCGACTCGATCTCCTCGAACGCGAACGGATCGTCTCCGAGCGAGTCGGCGATCTCATCGACGTAGGCAAGCGCCGACTCGGCCGACTCCTCGTACCGGTCGATCGGGTTGGCCTCGCCGTAGCCGCGCTCGCCCTCGTACTCGATCTCGACCCAGACCACCTCGGCCTCGGTCGTCGTATCCCGCGCGATCACGAACGGCTCGGCGAGCGGCAACGACGCGATCTGGCCGGTGGCCTGCACGGCGAGGACTCTACTCACGCTCTCGCTCGGTCTGGCGGACCCAGAGCGTGACGAGCCGGGCGACGAGCGTGACGAGGAAGATCTGGCCCGTCAGCGCCTCCAGCACGGTCAGCGCCTGCGGCAACCCGACCGCGGGTGAGAGGTCGCCGAACCCGAGCGTCGTCAGCGCGACGAAGCTGAAGTAGAGGAACTCCGACTGGGAGTGCGGGCCCTCCTGGGCGAAGAACGGCGCGGCGCGCAGCTCGTCGACGGCCAAGTACACGAATGCGAAGAGCAGCCCCACGAGCACGTAGGCGCAGAGGGCACCGAACACGGTCTCGTGGGAGACCCGCCGGTGCTGGAGGGTGCGGCTGATCGTCACCGGCAGTGTGGCGGTGACGAGGAGCACGACGGGCAGCAGGTAGGTGAGCCCAACCACTGACGCCGAGTTGACGAAGAGGACAATCGGCGCCAGGGCGACGCACGCCGCGATCGAGATCGCATGCCGTTTCGTGATCGTCGTCCCGGCGTCGGGGTCGCTGATCGCCACGACGAGCGCGGCCGCCGCCAAGAGCGTGCTGACGAGCGCACCCCACCGGGGGTCGTCGATCAGCTCGAGCAGGAGGAAGTTCGCGAGCAGCAGCACGAGCAGGCTCGCGTTGCTGTCGACAATCCGGAGGAGGGTGCGCCCCACAGGGCCGCGGACGATAGTGGGCCAGGCAGGAATCGAACCTGCGACCTCGCGCTCCGGAGGCGCGCGCTCTATCCCCTGAGCTACTGGCCCGGAAGCGCCCAGTCTAGCCGTGGGTAGGTTGAGCCTCCCATGGAGTTCCTGCGCGCCTACCTCCGGACCCTGAACCCGCCGCTTCCGAGCTCCGTCCGCACGCTGCAGGCAGGCGCGCTGGTCAACGCGCTCGGCAACGGGCTCGCGTACCCGTTCCTCTTCATCTACCTCCACAACGTCCGCGACATCGACCTCGCCACGGCGGGGCTGATCGTCGGGACGAACGCCGCGGTCGGGCTCGTCGCCGGCCCGATCATCGGCTCGCTGATCGACCGGATCGGCGGCCGGGTGACGCTCGCCTTCTCGCTGGTGCTCCTGGCGATCGGGTTCGGCGGCTTCGCCTTCGTCGAGTACCCCTGGCAGGGCTTCCTCGCCAGTGCGATCGCGGGAATCGGCAACGGCGGCTTCTGGCCCAGCCAGTCGTCCCTGATCGCCGGACTCACTCCACAGGAGCAGCGCCACCAGGCGTTCGCGATGCAGCGCGTGATGATGAATCTCGGGATTGGCCTCGGCGGTCTGGCGGGTGGCCTGATCGCGACCACGAGCGACCCGAGCACGTTCACCGTGTTGTTCCTGGCCGACGCGGCGACGTTCCTCCTCTACTCCGTGTTCCTGCTCCGCGTGCCTGCGCCGCCGCGGACGCCCAGGCCGGAAGGACGCGGGGGCGGTGGGTACGGCGAGGTCGTGCGAAACCGGGTCTTCATGGCGGTCGTCACCCTCAACTTCGTCTTCATCGGGGCCGGGATGGCGCAGCTCGAGACGCTTCCCGTCTACGCCAAGAACGAGGCCGGCGTGACCGAGAAGGGAATCGGCCTCCTCTTCTTCCTGAACACCCTCGTGATCGTCCTCTCGCAGCTCCCGATGGCGCGACTGCTCGAGGGGCATCGCCGGATGCGGACGCTCGCGGTGCTCGGCGTCGTCTGGGCGGTCGGGCTTGCGCTCGTCCCGATCGCGGGAGTCGCGGTGAACGCGTGGGTCGCCTGGGGCTTCCTCGCGCTCACCTTCGCGATCATCGCCGTCGGCGAGTGTCTCCACGGCACGGTGCAGGCGCCGCTCGTCGCCGACCTGGCCGACCACAGCCTGATCGGCCGCTACATGGCTGCGTCGGCGTTCTCCTGGGGTGTCGGGTTCGCTCTCGGCCCGGCCGTCGGCGGCCTGGTCCTCAACCACTGGCCGCACGCGCTCTGGCCCGCGGCGGCCGCGGTCTGCCTGGCGGCGGGCGCCGCCGCCCTCGCACTGGAGCGCTCGATCCCGGCCGGCGCCCGCACGACGCCGAAGCGCGCCCAGCCCGTGCTGGCCGAGTCCTAGCGGATGGCGAGCGACGAGTCGGTGATCGACTGGCTCCTCGCCGGCGACCCCGCGGTCCGCTGGCAGGTCATGCGCGACCTGCTCGACGAGCCGGCCGAGACGTGGGGGCGCGAGCGACGCCGGGCGACCGAGCAGGGCTGGATCGCCGAGCTCCTCGGGTGCCGAGGGTCCGACGGCGAGTGGCCGAAAGGACGTTGGACCGCCTCCACCTGGACGCTCCTGCTGCTCGTCGCGAGCGGACTCCCCGAGGGCCATTCGGCCGGGCGTCCGCCGATCGAGCGTCTGCTCGGCCGATTCATTCCGCCGGCAGAGGACGTCGACGGCGCGTTCCTGTTGAAGCGCGTCGATCTGTGTCACCTCGGATTCTGGCTGGGGCTCGGCGCACACTTTCTGGGCGAGGATCCGCGGCTACCTCCTCTCGGTCACGCCGTCCTGAGTGCGCAACTCGACGACGGCGGGTGGAACTGCCAAGTGCGGAACCGCCCGGCAACGCGTCACAGCTCCTTCCACACGACCTTCAACGTGCTCGAGAACCTTCGAATCGCCGCCGGAAGAGCGATCGTTCCGCATCATGCGTTCCGCGACGCCGAGATGCGGGCCGTCGAGTTCATGCTCTCCCACCGGATGTACCGCTCCGACCGCACGGGCGAGGTCATCTCCGAGCGGTTCACGCATCTCACGTACCCGTGGCACTGGCACTACACCGTTCTGCGTGGTCTCGACTACATGCGGCTGACTCCGGCGATCGCTGACGAACGACTCGCCGACCCGATCAACCTGCTGCGGGACACGCGCAAGCCGAATGGGCGGTGGCCGCTGCAGAAGCGCATTCCGGGAACGCTGCTCGTCGAGATGGAGAAGCCCGGCAAGGACAGTCGCTGGAACACCTTGCGGGCGCTCCGTATCCTGCGGCTCCGCGACAGGCCTCGAGGTCAAGGCTAGGAAAGCGGCCGCGCGGCTAGAATTCGAGCCATGCGCCTAGAGGACCCGCTCAGTACCGATGCCCAGCCTGCCACGCATCCGGGCTCGTTCGCGCGACATCAGTCGCGAGGTTTCGGCGCCCCCTGCGCGCCAGCCTGCTGAGCTCGCCGCCCACGGCCTGACCTGGGTCCAGCTCGACTCCCCCAACATGGAGGAGGCGACGGCGCTCGCCGAACGCTTCGGCTGGCACCCGCTCGACATCGAGGACGTCCTCTCCAAGCGTCAGCGCCCGAAGGTCGACGAGTACGAGGACTACCGGTTCATCGTCCTCCACTTCCCCGTCTACGACAAAGCGGCGAAGCGCCTGAACGCAGGCGAGCTGGACGTCTTCCTCGGTCCCGACTACCTCGTCACCCTGCCGGCGGTCGAGCTCCTGCCCGTCACGAGGCTCTTCCAGCGCGTCACCGACGACCCGGAGCTGCGCGACAGCCTCTTCGGCAAGGGCTCCGGGTACCTCCTGTACCACGTCCTCGACGACCTCTTCGACTACTGCTTCCCGATCCTTGACAAGATCGGGCACAAGCTCGACTCGATCGAGGACGACATCGAAGACGAGCGGTCGTCGCACGAGATCGTCCGCGACATCTCGCGCGCGAAGCAGGAGATCATCAGCTACCGGAAGATCGTGAAGCCGCAGCGTCCGACGCTGCGCCTGCTCGAGCGCCACGTCGAGCGGTTCCTCCCCGAAGACCTCGAGCTCTACTTCGACGACCTGGTCGACGCCTCGGAGCGGATCTGGGACATCCTCGACAACTACAAGGAGGTCGTCGAGGCGCTGGAGGCGACGAACGAATCGGCGATCTCGCACCGCCAGAACGACGTCCTCCGCGTGCTCACGGTCTTCAGCGCCGTGCTCCTGCCGCTGACGCTCCTCGCGAGCGTCTTCGGCATGAACGTCGAGTTCCCCGGCGAGGGGACGGCCGGCGCCTTCTGGGTGATGGTCGCCGCCATGGTCGGCGTGGTCGGCGGCCTGCTCTCTTTCTTCCGCTGGAAGCGCTGGATTTGACCAAGCCGCTCTGGGCCCCCTGGCGGCTCGAGTACATCCAGCAGGCCGACGAGCAGGAAGGCTGCGTCTTCTGCACTGCGATCGAGTCGGACGACGACGAGGCCTCGCTCGTTGTTCACCGGGGACGGCAGGCGATCGTGATCGTCAACAAGTACCCGTACGCGTCAGGTCACTTCATGGTCGCGCCGAACCGGCATATCGGCGAGTTCGGTGACCTGACGGACGACGAGGCGCTCGAGATCCATCGCCTCGCCCACCACGGGATCGGAGCCCTCGCACAGGTCTACGGGCCTCAGGGCTACAACCTCGGCTGGAATCTCGGGCGGATCGCGGGAGCCGGCGTCGTCGACCACGTCCACCTTCACGTCGTGCCTCGCTGGGCGGGCGACACGAACTTCATGCCGGTGCTCGCTGACGTGAAGGTGATCCCCGAGCATTTGCTCGAGACGCGAAGGCGCCTCGCCGAGGTCTGGCCGTCTTAAGCCTCGCCGTGCGGCTGCCGATGGGAGGAACAGCCGCCATGGCCGATTCAGACGCCGCCACCAGCCACGACAACGACTGGCCCGCGCAGGGCATGCGCCAGCGCATCGGCAGCCGGATCGAGCGACACGTGCTCCGGTCGGCCGTCGACATGCTGGACGAGCGCGGCAACGAGCTGGACGCCATCGAGCGGCAGCTCGTCGAGCGGGAGCAGAACCTGGCGGAGCGCCTCTCCGCGGCCGACGCAGGCGAGGCACAGCTGGCGCACCGCGAGCAGCGGCTCGCCGAGATCGGCGCGGCCGACGTTGACGCCACCAAGAGGATCGACCATCTCATCCGCGAGCTCGACGAGACGGAGTCCGCGGCCTCGGCATACCTCGCCAAGGCCGACGCGAAGGTCAACGACGCCGAGCAGAAGGCCCGGGAGCTCGGAGACCGCGTGCGGCGGCTCGAGGAGGCGGAGCACAAGCGAGTTTTGTCCGCCGCGGACATCACACGTCGCGAGTCGGCTCTTCGAAGCCGCGAGCACGAGATCCGGCAGCAGGACGAGCGGCTGCGCGAGCGGGAGCAGGCGCTGGGCGCCACCCAGCACGCGCTGATCGCGAAGGAGCAGCAGCTCGAGGAGCGCCAGCGGCGCCTCGAGCAGGTCGAGCAGGACGCCCGCAAGCGACTCGAGTCGCTCGAGCGCATGGAGCGGGACCTCGAGGAGCGCGAGCACGCGCTTCGCGGCCGCGACGGCCGCTGGTGGGGCTCCGACCCCGCCTCCAGCCACTAACGTCCTTCCGGAACACCCAACCGGAGGGAGCCATGCGCCTCGAAGGCATCCACCACATCACGGCGATCACCGGCGACGCGCCGGGGAACGTCGACTTCTACGGCCGAGTCCTCGGTCTGCGCCTCGTGAAGAAGACGGTGAACCAGGACGATCCAACCGTCTACCACCTGTTCTACGCGGACGAGCTGGGCAGCCCCGGCGCCGACATCACCTTCTTCGAGTATCCGGGAGCCCGCAGGGGCCGCGCAGGCGCCGGGATGGTGCACCGTGTCGTCTGGCGCGTGGCGGACGAGGGCTCACTCGGCTATTGGGAGGAGCGGCTGCGAGACCAAGGGGTCGAGACCGAGCGCGCGAGCCGCCGTTTGCGCTTCCGCGACCCCGAAGGGCTCGGGCTCGAGCTGGCCGTCGTCGAGAGCCGCGACGAGCCGCTGATCTCGCATCACCCCGACATCCCCGACGAGGTCGCGCTTCAGGGGTTCGACGGCGTTTGCGCCTACACGCGCGACCCGCAGGCGAGCCGAAGCTTCCTCGCCGATTCGCTGGACTTCAGGTCGTCCGACGGAGAGAGCTACGAGGTGCGCGGCGACGAGCGCGGGTCGTTCTACGCCTACGACCGGACCGACGAGCCGGGAATCCCCGGCGCAGGCACGATCCACCACGTCGCCTGGTCCTCCACCATTGACGACCACGAGGCCTGGCGGGACCGCGTGATGGCCGGAGGAGCCATGCCCACACCGGTCATCGACCGCTTCTACTTCAAGTCGATCTACTTCCGGGAGCCGAGCGGCGTGCTGTTCGAGATCGCGACGATCGGGCCGGGCTTCACGTCGGACGAGCCGCTGGAGTCGCTCGGCGAGCGACTCTCGTTGCCGCCCAACTTCGAGCAGTACCGGGAGCAGGTCGAGCGGACACTGACGCCACTGCCGGACCCGCGCAAGGCACCCGTCTCGTGAGCGGACTGGACGACGGTCTGCCGCATCTGATTCGACGGCCGGACGGCGATCCGGCGGGCGCGCTCGTGCTGTTCCACGGACGCGGTACGAGCGAGCACGACCTCTACCCGCTGCTCGATGCGCTGGATCCGCAGCGCCGGCTGCTCGGCGCCACACCTCGCGGGCCACTCGTGCTTCCACCCGGCGGCGCCCACTGGTACGTAGTTCGAGAGATCGGCTACCCGGACCGGGACACCTTCCTGGCCGCGTACGAGCTCGCCTCGGCTTGGGTCGCCGCGCTGGCTGAGGAAACGGGGATCCCGCCCGAGCGCACGGTGATCGGAGGGTTCTCTCAGGGCGCAGTGATGAGCTGGGCGCTCGGGCTCGGCCGGGGGCGTCCCCGTCCTGCAGGGATCATCGCGCTGTCGGGCTTCGTTCCGACTGTGGAGAGCTTTAGGCTCGATCTGACCCCGCCGCTGCCGCCGGTCGCGATCGGCCACGGCACCCACGACCCGGTGATCTCGGTGGAGTTCGGCCGGCAGGCGAAGCGGCTCCTGGAGGAGGCAGGCGCCGAGGTGCTCTACCGGGAGTCGCCGATGCCGCACACGGTCGATCCCTCGTTCGTCGCAGAGCTTCAGTCCTGGGTGTCGGACGTCGTCGACCGGGCGAGCTCGTCGGCGGTCGGCTCCCAGAGCTGAATCGGATTCCCTTCGGGATCGACGAGCCTGGCGAAGCGGCCGTTCGGATAGAGCTCCGGGTCGACGTCCACCTCGACGCCGGCGTCGCGCAGCTGCTGCACGATCGCATCGCGATCGCGGACGCGAAAGTTGATCATCCAGGTCTGTTCGTCTCGCCCGAAGTACTCAGTGTCGGCCGGGAACGGAGCGAACACGGTCGGCCCGGCTTCCTGCAACCAGACCTCCTCCTCGTAGGTCGGCGGGACGAGGTCGACGCCGAGGTGGTCGGCGTACCACTGCGCCAGCGCCGACGGGTCGCTCGCCCGAAAGAAGAAACCGCCGATCCCGGTCACACGTTCCATAAAAAAGTTCTGCCACCGAGTGTGCCCGAGAGCACCTTCGGTGGCAGAACTTTCGCCGAGCCGATCTCGCTTCCGTCCACCGATCCCGCTGACTTTCGCCTTCCGGCTACAGCCGCCGCGATCGGCTTCGACCTACCGGCGTCCCGTACTCGACGCACGCGCGAGACTAGGGATGCGCCCCCGTCCTTGCAAGACCCCGCCAAACGAAACTTGTCGCTCTTTGCGGCCGAAGCGCGTGAGGCGCGGCCGCGGGGACCGCGCCTCACATGACCGCCTAGTCGTCGTCCTCGTCGTCGTGCCGCTTGCTGGGCCGGAACACCTCATAGATGGCGCCGTCGGTCAACGACACCACGAAGAGGTTTCCGTTCGGCCCGGTCTGCACGTCCGTTCCGATGCCGAAGTTCCGGCCGAAGAGGAGCGTTTCGCTTTCGGTGATCTCCCATTTGTGCCGGTTGTCCGCGACACCGTCCGCGAGACGGGAGTCGCGGAGCTTGAAGCTCCGACGGTTCCCCTTCAGCTCGAACCGGAAGAGCGCGCCTCCCTCGAGGAACACGCGCGCAGCCCCGACGAACAGGTCGTTCCGGTACTTGCCGCCGAGCGCCTTGCTCTCGAGGAAGCCGATGCCGGCGGGAGCCACCTCGAACTTCCAGGAGAACTCGGGCGCGCTGTAGAACGAGCCGGGCAGCCTGAAGAGCCGCGACAGGGCCTCCTCGGGCGTGTCCGCGATGTTGGTCGGGAGCCAGCGGATCTGCTGGAGGCCGAAGTAGGTCGGCGCGAACGGATCCGGTGGATTCGGAGTCACGGTCGTCTCGATGGCCTTGAACTGCTGGATCCGCTCCGGTGGGCCCATGATCTGCACCCAACCCGAGTTGAACCCGGGCTCCGCGCGGTTGAGCTCGGTGAAGCTGTCGTCGCCGTTCTCCTGCTCCCAGAGGTCGCCGGAGACCGGGTCGAACGCCATCCCGAAGCTGTTGCGAAGCCCGTAGGCGAAGAGCTTCTGGACGTTGGCGCCGACCTGGCCGCCCATGCTCGCTCCCGCGCGGAAGAACGGATTGCTGGGCGGAGCCGTCCCGTCGTCGTTGAGGCGCAGGATGTGGCCCGTGAGATGCGCGTCGTCCGGTTCGGGCCCGCCGAACTGGTCGTCGGGAATGCCCGGGCCGAACGGCCCGTCAACGAGGTTCTGCAGCTGGCCGCGGCGGCCAGTGTCGCCCATGATGATGTAGAGCTTCTTGTCGGGGCCGAAGCGGAGGACGCCACCGTCGTGATTCCCGCGCTCAGGTTGTCCGGCGTCCTGCTGCAACGCGCGGAGCCGGATGATGTTGCGTTCGAACGTCAGCGTCGAACCGTTCCAGTAGAAGACGTCCACCCTGTTCCCGAGCAACGGCGTATCGGAGAGAACTGTGGTGTCGAGGCCGCTGATCGTCTCCGTCCAGAACAGGTAGACGCGTCCGTTCACCCAGAAGTGGGGATGGAGGGCGATCCCGAGGAGCCCTCGCTCGGAGCCGCTGTTCACGGCCAGGTCCAGGACAGTGCTCTGGACCGTGCCGTTTACGACCCGCTTGACCTGGCCACTGGCCTTCTCGAGCACCAGCATGTCGTTGCGGCCGATGAACGCAATGCTGATCGGCTGGTCGAGGCCGGACGCGGCCGTTCGAACAGCCAGATCCGGGTCGACCACGCTCGGGGCCGCGTCCGCGCGGCCCGGGAGTACGAGCACCGCCGCCAGAGCCAGCGGCAGCGCGAGTACGCGTAACGCTCTGGTCATGATTCCCCCTCAGGTCGTTGACCAGACTCCCCTGGGGGTACGCGGTCGAGTCGGCGGCGGTTTGGCCGGCTCGGGAACTGCCGGGAAAGAGAGCGGACGACGGGGGTCGAACCCGCGACCTTCGGCTTGGGAAGCCGACGCTCTACCAACTGAGCTACGTCCGCGTCGCCGGTAACGATAGCGTCGGATTCGTCCATGGCCTTCGCCCGAGCCGTCCTCCTCCTCGCCCTGCTCGCGCTCGCAGCCGGCTGTGCGCTGACCGAAGACTCGGAGGATCACGAGGCGGGAGCGGCGGTCAAGACCCTGCTCGAGCAGGAGTACTTCGGCGACTACGGCGGCGCCTGGGAGCGGCTTCACCCACGGCACCAGCGGTTCGTCACGCGCGAGGAGTACGACGAGTGCCGGCGTGGCATCGACGTCCAGGGGACGATCGACTCGGTCGTTGTGCTCGACGTCCAGGACGCGCCGCTGACGGTCCACGGGCTCCCGCCCCGAACCCCGGCCAAGGCCGTGGAAGTTCGCGTTGTGACGGACGAGAACGAGTACACCGCCGACTACCACGTGGTCCGCGTTGGCGACGAGTGGCGCTGGGTGCTCACCGACCGGGCTGCCCGCGGGTTCGAACGCACCGATTGCCCCGAATAGAATCCCTCTCCTGAACCAAGGGAGGGATTCGCATGGCTGACCTGCAAGAGACCGCACGGGCGCTCGTCGCCGAGGGCAAGGGGATCCTCGCCGCCGACGAGAGCTCGGGCACGATCAAGAAGCGCTTCGACTCGATCGGCGTCGAGTCGACCGAGGACAACCGCCGCGCCTACCGCGACCTGCTCTTCACGACGCCGGGCGCCGAGGAGTTCATCAGCGGCGTGATCCTCTACGACGAGACGATCCGCCAGACGTCCGCGGACGGCACGCCGTTCCCGAAGCTCCTCGAGAGCAAGGGGATCATCCCCGGCATCAAGGTCGACATGGGCGCGAAGCCGCTGGCCGGCTCGCCCGAGGAGACGGTCACCGAGGGGCTCGACGGGCTGCGCGAGCGTTGCGAGGAGTACTACGAGCTGGGCGCGCGCTTCACGAAGTGGCGCGCGGTCATCAATATCGGCGCCGGTCGCCCGAGCGAGTACGCGATCTGGACGAACGCTCACGCGCTGGCGCGCTATGCCGCGCTGAGCCAGGAGGCCGGGCTGGTCCCGATCGTCGAGCCCGAGGTGCTGATGGACGGCGAGCACACGATCGACGAGTCCTACCGGGTGACCGAGCGCACCCTGCGCGCGCTGTACACCGAGCTCTTCGACCAGCGCGTGGAGCGTGAGGGCTCGCTGCTGAAGACGAACATGGTCGTCTCCGGCTACGACTCCTCCGGCCAGGCCGACGTCGACACGGTTGCCGAGCGGACGATCAGGTGCCTCGCGAACACGGTGCCGTCCTCGGTGCCGGGGGTCGTCTTCCTCTCGGGCGGCATGTCCGACGAGGACGCTACGGCGCGGCTCAATGCGATGAACCAGCGCGGGCCGCACCCGTGGGAGCTCTCGTTCTCGTACGGCCGGGCGCTTCAGGCGCCGGCGCTGAAGGCGTGGGGCGGCGACTCAGGGAACGTCGAGGCTGCCCAGCAGGCGTACTACCGGCGCGCGAAGTTCAACGGCGCCGCGCGCACCGGCTCGTACGCGCCGGACTGGGAGCGGGAAGAGGCGCTCGCCTAGCGGAGCGCCAGGTTCGAGATCTCTTCGAGCTTCTGGAACGCGTGCGTCGCCTCGATGCGGCGCACCGTTCCGCTCCGCGAGCGCATGACGATCGAGTCGGTCGTCGCGCCGTCGCGCGTGTAGCGGACGCCGCGGAGGAGCGCTCCAGTCGTGACGCCGGTTGCGGCGAAGAAGACGTTCTGGCTCCCGACGAGGTCGTCGGTGGTCAGCACGCGGTCGAGGTCGTAGCCGTCGTCGATCAGGGTTTGGCGCTCCTCGTCGCTTCGCGGCCAGAGCTTTCCCTGAATCTCGCCGCCGACGCACTTGAGGGCGGCCGCGGACAGGACGCCCTCGGGCGTGCCGCCGACGCCCATCAGCATGTCCACACCGGTTCCGGGCTGCGCCGCGGCGATCGCGGGTGCGACATCCCCGTCCGTGATCAGGAGCACCTTCGCCCCGGCCTCGCGCAGCTCGGCGACCAGCTCCTCGTGACGCGGCCGGTCGAGGACGACGACGGAGACCTCGCTCACCGACACGCCCTTCGCGCCGGCAACGGCGCGGACGTTGTCCGTCGGTGAGGCGTCGATCGAGACCGCGTCGGCCGACTCCGGGCCGGTCGCGATCTTGTCCATGTAGACCGCCGCGCCGGGGAAGTACATCGTCCCGCGTTCGGCGAGGGCGACCGTCGTGATCGCGTTCGGCATCCCGAGCGCGGTGAGGCGGGTCCCCTCGAGCGGATCGACGGCCACGTCCACTTCCGGGCCCTGGCCGTTGCCGATCTCCTCGCTGTTGTAGAGCATCGGCGCCTCGTCCTTCTCCCCCTCGCCGATGACGACGACGCCGGCCATCGAGACCGTGTCCATCACGGTGCGCATCGCGTCGACGGCGGCCTGGTCGGCGGCGATCTTGTCGCCCCGTCCAATCCAGCGGCCGGCCGCCATTGCGGCCGCCTCCGTGACGCGGACGAGCTCGAGCGCGAGGTTCCGGTCGGGAGCCTTGGAGGGCGCGGCCACGCGCCGATCCTACTCGGCTACATCCGGTCGGGCGCCTCGACTCCGACGAGGTCCAGCGACCGCGCCAGCACCGCCTTCGTCGCCGTCACGAGGCCGAGGCGGAACGCCTGCTGCTCACTCTCGAGGACCCGGTGGTGGTGGTAGAAGCGGTGGAAGTCGTCTGCGAGCCGGATTGCGTAGTTCGGAAGCCCGTGGGGCGCGCGGCGGTCAGCTGCCTCGATCACGACGTCGGGAAACTCGACGAGCCGCTTGATCAGCTCCCGCTCCTCCGGCGCCGGGTCAGCCGCCTCCGCCGAGGCCTCGGCGTCACCGGCGTTCCGCAGGATCCCTGCGATTCGCGCGTGCGCGTACTGCACGTAGTAGACGGGGTTCTTCTCGCTCCGCTCGCGCGCCAGGTCGACATCGATGTCGATCGCCTGCTCGTGCCCTCGCGAGACGAGGTACCAGCGCGCAGCGTCGACGCCGATCTTGTCTACGAGCTCGGCGAGGAAGACGACGTCGCCGCGCCGCTTGGAGGCCTGCTTCGCCTGGCCTCCCTCGACGATGTGGACGAGCTGGTAGATCAGCGCCTCGAGCCGCTCGGGGTCGTAGCCGAGCATCGCCGCGGCCGCCTTCAGCCGCGCGACGTATCCGTGATGGTCGGCTCCGAGCACGTACATCAGCCGGTCGAAGCCGCGCTCGAACTTGTTCCGGACGTACGCGATGTCCGCCGCGTAGTAGAGATAGCTGCCGTCCGAGGACCGAAGAAGCGGTCGATCCTTGTCGTCGCCGTACGCGCTCGTTCGAGCCCAGACCGTCTCCTCGGCCTCGTAGGTGTCGAGACCGGGCAAGACGTCGTCTATCTCGAGAGCGATCTCCCGCTGGAGCACCCACGAGTCGAAGTGGATCCGGAACGCGTCGAGCTCGCGCTTGATCTCGTCCAGCATCCGGTCGACCGGGTCTCCCGGCTCGGCTGCGATGGCCGCGACATAGTCGCCCGTGTAGCCCTCTTCGGGCGGCTCCTCCCCTCGGCGTCGCGCCTCGACGGACTCGCGGAAGAGCTCGATCTGGCGCCCGACGTCGTTGATGTAGTACTCCCGCTCGACCTCGTTGCCGGCGAACTGGAGCAGCCGAGCTGCGGCATCGCCGTACGCGCCGTTCCGCGCCGAGCCGACCGTCAGCGGCCCCGTCGGGTTCGCCGAGACCATCTCCACCTGCACACGCTCGGCGGTCTCCACGAACCCGCCGCCGTAGCTCTCCCCCGCCTCCAGGATCTCGCCGAGCGCCTCCGTGTACCAGGCGGGCCTCAGGAAGAGGTTCAGGAAGCCCGGCCCCGCCACCTCGGCCCGATCCACGACGTCGAGCTCCGCCGCGTCGTTCGCAAGCTGCTCCGCCAGCTCCCTCGGCGGCCGCCCGTTCTGCGGCCCCAGCCGCAGCGCCACGTTCGTCGCGTAGTCACCGTGCTCGGAGCGGCTCGGACGCTCAAGCGTGACCGGCGCGCCGGCAAGGCCCTCCAGGGCGGTTTCGAGGCTGAGAATCGCGTTGGCGGGCACGGGGGTAGTATCGCCACATGGAGGACGGCTCCCCGGCTCGGCAGCTGAACATCCACCTCGACCCCGAGAACATGGCCGGGGTCTACGCGAACTTCGCGAACATCAGCTTCTCCGACTACGAGTTCACGCTGACCTTCGCCCGCATCGACCACGAGGTCGAGGAGGGCGACATTCCCGGCGTGGTGGTTTCTCGGGTAAACGTTTCGCCGCGCTTCCTGGAAGAGCTGCTCGAAGCGATGCGGGACTCGTGGTCGAAGTGGTCGACCCGGGAGGGGATCAAGAACCTTCCCGAGGCTCCTCCGCGCGAAGAGACCTAGCCAGCTCGATCCGTTCCATCGGCGTCGGGTGCGTCCCGAGGACGAAGCGCGCCCAGGATGGCGGGTCGGGATCGGAGAGCGCAGCCTCCGCCAACTGCTTCGTCAGACCCTCGAACGCCTGCGGGTCGGCGGTCGCCCGAAGGCTCAGCCAGTCGGCCTCCCGCTCGTAGCGGCGTGAGATCGCGTTGGTGGCTGGCAGGATCGCCAGCTGGAGCGCCGTCAGCGTCAGTAGCGCGAGCGGGACGGCCTGCGGCTCGCCCAGCCCGCCTCGCCGCCGCGTGATCCGCGCGATGACGTACGCGCCGGGGATCGCGAAGAGGAACAGCCAGCCGATCCCCTTCCAGACGTGGTTCGCGTCGACGTGGCCGAACTCGTGCGCGACGAGGACGCGGAGCTCCGGTCGCGTCAGCCGCTCGAGGGCGGTGTCCCAGATGACGATCCGTCGCGTCGGGCCGATTCCGTAGAACTCGGCGTTCAGCGCTCGCGTGCGGCGGCTCGCGTCCTTCACCTCGACGTCCACCTCCCCCACTCCTTGAGCCCGCGCGAGCTCGCGGATCTCTGACGCGAGCGCGCGGTCGCGCAGCGGCTCGACGCGCGGAGCGAGCAGATACGGCTGGGCAAGGAGGAAGGCGGCGCCGACGACGGCGAACGCCGGCCCGCCGACGAGCCACCACCGGTCGCCGAGCCACCGCGCCAGCAGCATGAGGAGCGCGAGCGCGACTCCCGCGACGACCAGGCCGCCGATTCGTTCCAGCCAGGGATCGACGAGGATCGTGGCGTAGTCGGCGTCGGAGACGTCGTACCGGCGCCGCCACCAGTGCCCCGCCAGCACGAACGGCAGTCCCGCCAGCCAGACCACGACCAGGGTTCCCAGGCCGAGCGCGACGCCGCCGGGTATCCCCCGCGCCCGGAACCGGGGCGCGAGCCGAACGCATACGACGAGCACCGCGAGCTGGACGAGCGTTGCAAGCACCCAGTTCACGCGGTTGAACTGCGCGTAGCGCTCGCTGCGCTCGAGGTATTCGGCGGTGAAGACCGTGGCCGGATCCACGTCGGGCAGGGAAAGGTCCGGAACCGCCGTCCGCCACAGCAGCGCGGCAGCGACGAGCCACCCGGCCGCGGCTGCCCCGATCGCCCAGAATCTCCGCGTGCGGCTCGCCGTGATCTCGGACATCCACGCGAACCTTTACGCGCTCGAAGCGGTGTTGGCGGAGATCGACCGTGATCCGCCGGACGAGATCTGGTGCCTCGGCGACACCGTGGGCTACGGGCCGAGGCCGAACGAGTGCTGCGATCTTGTCCAAGAGCGATGTGCGCGGACCCTCGTCGGGAACCACGACCTGGTGGCGCTCGGCTCGGCCAAGGTCGGCCTCGAGGACTTCAACCCCGAAGCCGGCGCGGCGTCCCTCTGGACGAGCGGCGAGCTGACTCCGGCCTCGCGCGAGTTCCTCTCCTCGCTCGAGCCGACGGCGACCGTCGACGGTTTCGAGCTCTACCACGGCAGCCCTCGCGACCCCGTCTGGGACTACGTCCTGGACGAGCTCGCGGTGCAGGACTCGTTCGCCCGCACCAAGGCGCCGGTCGTCCTCGTCGGCCACAGCCATGTGGCGACGGCCGCGGTCTTGTCCGGCGAGACGATCGAGGGAGGCGTCGCGCCGGCGGACTTCTCCGCCGCATTGGGCGCCGGGCGGTGGCTCCTGAACCCGGGCTCGGTGGGCCAGCCGAGGGACGGCGATCCGCGCGCGGCGTGGCTCCGCCTCGACCTCGCGACCGGTGAGGCCCGGTTCAGGCGGATCGCTTACCCTGTCGCGCGAACGCAAGCCGAGATCAGGGAAAGGGGGTTGCCCGATTCGCTCGCGGAGCGTCTGGCTCATGGCGTGTAGCGCTGTGCTCGCGGTCGCCCTAGCCGGCTGCGGGGATCAGGAGGGACAGACGGAACCGGAGGCGTCCGGCCCTCCGATCGAGCGCCCGATCGCGACGGAGCTCGCCGACCTGAGCGACGAGGTCGCGCGTCAGCTCGAGAGCGGCGATCCCTGCGGTGCAGCGGCGGCGGCTGCTCGCCTCCGCGAAGGCGTCACAGCCGCGATCAACGAGGGCAAGGTGCCCGAGCCCTACCTCGAGGACTTGTCCGGGCTGGCCAACGAGATCGAGGTGCAGATCCCCGAGTGCGTGGAGTCGCCTCCGCCCGACGAGGGTGACGAGGACCGCAAGAAGGACAAGAAAGACAAGAAGGACCACGAGGAAGACGATTGAGCCGGTACATCGACGAGGAGACACTCGGCTACGGCGGGATGGCCACCGTCGTGCTGGCCCGGGACGAACAGCTCGGGCGGCAGGTTGCGATCAAGCGCCTCTCGGCCGCGCTCACCGGCGACGAGGTCTTCCGCGAGCGCTTCCTCCGCGAGGCGCGGATGGCGGGCCAGCTGTCGCACCCGAACATCGTCGGCGTCTTCGACGTCGGCGAGGACGACGACGTCCCGTACATCGTCATGGAGTACGTCGAGGGCGAGACCCTCGCCGACCTGATGGCGCGGAAGGGGCCGCTCGACCCGGATCGGGCCGTCGACCTCGTCCTCCAGGTGTGCGCGGGGCTCGAGCACGCGCACGAAGCCGGTCTCGTCCATCGCGACATCAAGCCGCAGAACCTGCTCGTTCGCCCCGACGACACCGTGAAGATCGCCGACTTCGGGATCGCCCGGCTGACGAACGCGACGCAGCTGACGCAGGCGGGAACCGTGCTGGGGACCGCGGCCTACCTCGCGCCTGAACAGGCACTCGGCGAGCGGGTCACGGGTGCGGCGGACGTCTACTCGCTCGGCGCCGTCCTCTACGAGCTCCTGGCGGGCAATCCGCCGTACGTGTTCGAGACGCTAGGCGAGCTCACCGTCAAGCAGCGGGAAGGGCCGCCGCCTCCCATTACGGGCGTCTCGCCCGAGCTGCAGGAGGTCGTCCTTAGCTGCCTTCGCCCGGAGCCCGCCGAGCGGCCGTCATCGCCGGCAGCGCTGGCACGCGAGCTGGCGGAGGCATCGCCCGAGCCGCCGACCGAGCGGCTTCCCGCCGCCGGCGCGACCGCCGCGACCCAGGTGATGGAACGGCCGAGGCGCACGGTCCACGTCACGAGGTCGCAGGCCGCGGTGGCGGCAGTCCTGGGCGTCGCCGCGCTCGCCGGCGGCCTTGCGTTCGGTCTCGCCCGTGGAGGGGACGACCCGCCTGCGCCGCCCCCCGCTCAACCGGCGCGCGCAGACGTGCTGCCGCGCGGCGAGACGCCCGCCGAGTCGGCGCGGCTCCTGGCGGACTGGCTGCGGGCCCGAGCCGGTTAGACGGGAGCTTCGACGGTGTCCGCTGCCGGAGCGGCCTCGGGCTCGCCGAAGGTGATGCCCTCGCGGGCCAGGGAGAGCTGGACTTCCTCGCGCGCCTTGTAGATCCGCCACTTGACGGTGGCAAGCGTGATCTCGAGGGAGTCGGCGATCTCCGTGTACGAGAGACCGACCACATCCCGGAGCAGCAGCGCCATCTTCAGGTCGACCGTGAGGTCGTTGACAGCGCGCCACACGGCGTCCATCGCCTCGACCCGCTCAACCGGCGCGTCCAGCACCTCGAGCGGCGGGATGTCGTCGAGGCAGACGACTGCGCGCGGGCGTCTCTCCACCGCTCGCAGCTCGTCCAGCACCCGGTTCTTCGTCACCTGGAAGAGCCAGGTCGTGAACCGGCAGCGGAGCGAGAACTTCGGCAGCCCCTGGTAGACGCGGAGGAAGACCTCCTGCGTCAGGTCCTCGGCCAGGGCGCGATCGCCGACGAGACGCAGAACGTAGTTGTAGACGGGCGTCTCGTAGGCCCGGACGATCAGGCTGAAAGCCCGCTCATCGCCGCGCTGGGCCTTCTTCAGTACACCGAAATCTGGCTGGGGGAGCGCCAAGTCGCTGGAGTATAGACGGGTCCTCCCTAGCCCGATATCAAGTTTTTGCCGGTCATCTGTAAAGGCTTATCGAGCCCGAGGAGCTCGAGAGCCGCAGGAGCCAAGTCTGACAGTTCCCCGTCTGAAAGGAAAGTATTCGTGTCGGTCAGCACAAGCGGCACGAGGTTCGTCGTGTGCGCGGTGTGCGGGCTGCCGTCCGGCTGGAGCATCTGCTCGGCGTTGCCGTGGTCTGCCGTGATCAGACAGACCCCGCCGCGGGCCTGGACTGCCTCCACGACGCGACCGAGGCAGCCGTCGACGGTCTCGACCGCCTTGATCGCGGCCGGAATCGAGCCCGTGTGGCCGACCATGTCCGGATTGGCGAAGTTGAGGACCGCGAACGCGGGGTCATGGGCGTCGAGTGCCTCGATGAAGCGATCGGTAACCTCCGGCGCCGACATCTCGGGCCTGTGGTCGTAGCTCGGAACGTCCCGAGGCGACGGGACGAGGACTCGCTCCTCGCCGGGCCACGCTTGCTCCCGGCCTCCGTTGAAGAAGTAGGTGACGTGCGCGTACTTCTCCGTCTCGGCAACGTGAAGCTGCCGCCTGCCGTTCTCCGCGAGCACCTCGGCCAGCGTGTTGTCGACTCTCTGCTCGGCGAAGGCGACCGGGCACTCGAAGTCGTCGCGATAGCGCGTCATCGTCACTACGTCGAATCCTGAGGCCAGGAGCCTTTCCGTCAACTGCCTCGCGCGGTCCGGCCGGAAGTTGAACACGATCGCAACATCTCCGGCGCCGATTCGGGGCCGGCCGGCGAACACGACCGGCTCCACGAACTCGTCCGTGACACCCTCGCCGTAGCTTCGTTGCACTTCGGTGACGGGGTCTGACCCCTGCACGCCTTCGCCGCGAATCAGTGCCGCAAGTGCGCGCTCGGTCCGTTCCCAGCGCTGGTCTCGGTCCATTGCGTAGTAGCGGCCGGCGACGGTGGCGATCCTCTCCGCGGGCAGCTCCGCGAGATCCCCCACCGCCGAGGTCGGAGAGACGTCGCGGCCGTCGGTGAACGCGTGGATCCACGTACGCTCCTCCATTCCCAGCCGTCGCGCCAGCTCGAGGAGCGCGCGCAGGTGGTCGATGTGCGAGTGGACGCCGCCGTAGGAGACGAGCCCGAGCAGGTGGACGTTCGCCCCGCGCGCCTTCGCTCGCTCGTACGCCTGAACGAGCGCTGGGTTCTCGAAGAGCTCGCCGTTCTCGATTGCGAGATTGATCCGCATCAGGTCCTGGAAGAGCACGCGTCCCGATCCGATCGTCAGGTGACCGACCTCGGAGTTGCCCATCTGCCGGGGTGGGAGTCCCACCGCGTCACCGGATGCGTTCAGATGGGAGTGCGGGAACTCCGCCCAGAGCCGGTCGAAGACGGGCGTCTCGGCCAGCTCGACGGCGTTGCCCGGCCCTGGCGGTGCGCAGCCCCACCCGTCCAGGATGATCAGCGCTACGAGTTCGCGCCGGAGCGGCAAATCCCGATGAAGGAGTCGAGCTCGAGCGAGGCGCCGCCGACGAGCGCGCCGTCGACGTTCGGTTGCCGCAGGAGCTCGTCCGCGTTGTCCGGCTTGACCGAGCCGCCGTAGAGGACGGGCACGTCAAGGATGCTCTTGATCAGCGCGTGCGCGTCCTCGGCCTGGTCGGGCGTCGCCGTGCGACCGGTGCCGATCGCCCACACCGGCTCGTAGGCGAGCGCGAGGCGGTCGAGGTGATCCTCATCGACGACGACGCGGAGTGCCTCCACCTGGCGACGCAGGACGGCATCGGTCTCTCCCGCCTCGCGCTCACCCTCCGTCTCGCCGACGCAGGCGATGACGCTCAGCCCGCCGTCGAGCGCGCCCTCGACACGGAGCGCGGCTGTCTCGTCCGTCTCGGCGAAGAGCTGCCGACGCTCCGAGTGCGCGACGATTGCGCCGGTCACGCCGAGCTCACCGAGCATCGCCGCGGAGACCTCGCCCGTGTACGGCCCTTCCCCCGCCCAGTGGACGCTTTGCGCGAACACCGCGATCGAGGTGCCGGCGAGGACGGACACGGCGTGGTGGAGCGAGGTGTACGGCGGGCACACGACGACGTCGGTTCCCTCCAGCTCGGGCTCGCGGTCGCGAAGCGCGGCGCAGAACTCCGCCGTCTCCGACGGGGCCTTGAACATCTTCCAGTTGCCGGCGATCAGCACGGACGGATCCTACGCAGCCGGGATCGCGGCCACGCCCGGCAGCTCCTTCCCTTCGAGCAGCTCGAGGGCGGCGCCGCCGCCCGTCGAGACCCACGACACGCGTTCCTCGAGCCCGAGCTCGGTCAGCGCGCGGACGGAATCGGCGCCGCCGACCACCGTGAAGCCGTCCACCCCTGCGACAGCCTCCGCGACCGCCTTCGTCCCCTCCGCAAAGCGCGGCCACTCGAAGACGCCCATCGGCCCATTCCAGAAGACCGTCTTCGCGCGTCCGATGCGCTCGGCGAACAGCCGACGTGTCTCGGGCCCGATGTCGAGACCGAGCCAGCCCTCGGGCAACGCGTCGTACGGGACGACCTTCGTCTCGGCATCCGCCTCGAACGCCGCCGCCGCGACGACGTCGATCGGAAGCACGACCTCGAACTCCAGGGGGTTCGACTCCCGGATCTCCTCGGCCATCTTCCCGCCGACGAGCACCTGGTCGGCACGCCCACCCAGGTTGCGGAGCACGCCGAGCTTGTCCTCCACCTTCGCGCCGCCCGAGATGAGCGCGAACGGCCGCTCGACCTCGCCGAGCAACCGGCCGAGCAGCTCCAGCTCTCGTTCGAGCAATAACCCGGCGTACGCCGGCAATAGTTCCGCGACGCCGACCGTCGAGGCATGCGCGCGGTGCGCCGACCCGAACGCGTCCATCACGAAGAGGTCGCGCCCGTTGGCCAGCTCACGCGCAAACCCGGGGTCGTTCGCCGTCTCGCCGGGATCGAAGCGCATGTTCTCGAGGACGACCAGGCGCTCGTCGTCCAGGAGCTCCCGAAGACGAGCCTCGACCGGCGCCATCGCAAACTCCGGGTCAGGGCCCTTCGGCCGCCCGAGATGCGAGCACACCGCGAGCTCCGTCGCGCCTCCCTCGAGAAGCAGCTCGAGCGTCGGCAGCGCCGCCCGGATCCGCGTGTCGTCCGCGACCCGGCCGTTCTCGAGCGGGACGTTCAGATCGGCGCGCACGAGCACGCGCTTGCCCGCGACGTCAGCGTCGCGTACCGAGCGGGGTTTCCTCAACTACGCCGGAACCGCTTCGCCCACCGAGGCGGCGATCTTCTCCACGACGTCGGCGAGGCGGCAGCTGTAGCCCCACTCGTTGTCGTACCAGCCGATCACCTTGACCATCCGCCCGTGGGACATCGTCGACAGGCCGTCGAGGATGCAGCTGGCGGGGTTGCCCACGATGTCGGCCGAGACGATCGCGTCCTCGGTGTAGACCACGACGCCGTTGAGCGCGCCGCCCGCAGCTCGTTCGAAGGCCGCGTTCACCTCGTCGGCGCTCGCATCGCGCTCCAGCACGCAGACGAGATCGGTGACGCTGCCGTCCGGCACGGGCACCCGCATGGCCATCCCGTCGAGCTTTCCCTTCAGCTCCGGGATCACGAGCGAGGTCGCCTTCGCCGCGCCCGTGGACGCCGGGACGATGCTCTGCGGCGCGGCGCGCATCCGGCGCAGGTCGGGCTTGCCCTTGCGCGTCAGCGCGATCTGGTCGAGCAGCTGCTGCTCGGTCGTGTACGCATGGATCGTGGTCATGAAGCCGGACTCGATCCCGAACTCGTCGAGGAGCACCTTCGCCATCGGCGCGACCGAGTTCGTCGTACACGAGGCGTTGGAAACGATGCTGTGCTGGTCGGGGTCGTACGTGTCGTCGTTGACGCCGAGCACGATCGTGACGTCGGGGTCCGTCGCGGGGGCGGAGATCACGATCTTCTTCGCGCCGGCGTCCAGATGCTTCTGCGCGCCCTCCCGGTCGGTGAAGAGCCCCGTGGACTCGACAACGACGTCGATGCCGAGATCGCCCCACGGGAGCGCGTGCGGCTCGCGTTCGGAGAGCACCTGGTACGAGGTTCCGTCGACGATCAGCTCGCCGTCGCCGTGCGAGACCTCGCCGTCGAGAACTCCGTGCGTCGAGTCGTACTTGAGCATGTGCGCGAGCACGTCGTCCGACGCGAGGTCGTTGATCGCGACGACCTCGAAGTCCGGGCTGCGCTTCATGTAGGCGCGGAAGAAGTTGCGGCCGATGCGGCCGAATCCGTTGATCGCTACTCGCTTCGCCATGAATCCCCCTTGTCGCTCCAAACGAGTCTAAATCGGATTCGACTCTCGCCGGTTCCCGAGGAAGGAAGTCGCGCGGCGTTGCGAATGTAGATCCTGTGACGCCGACCCGCGTGTTGACCGCTGCGCTCGTCGCCGCCCTGTCACTGGCCGGCGGCGCCGCTGCGATGGACGTCGGCGTCGTCGACGACTACGGCGTCGCTCCGGCCAACTCACCGGGATTCTTCGACAGCCTCGCCGACCTCGGCATGCGCGAGAACAGGATCTCGATCACCTGGGATCCCGCGGCACCGACGACGATCGAAAGGCAGCAGGCACTGGAGCTCTACATCCCGCTTGCCTCTCTCCGCGGCATCCGCGTCATCTTTGCGGTCGCGCCCGCGAGAGCGGACTCGATCACCTCGACGCCGGGCGCGTCCGCGCAGTACGCGGCATTTCTCGCGCAACTCGCCCGCACGTTTCCGACTGTGAAGGACTACGTCATCGGCAACGAGCCGAACCAGCCCCGGTTCTGGCGGCCGCAGTTCAGGCGCGGCGCGGCCGTCTCGCCGGGTGCGTACTACTCGCTGCTCGCCCGCTCCTATGACGCGCTCAAGGCCGTCGATCGCTCGATCACCGTCATCGGCGTCGGGCTCTCGCCTCGCGGCAACGACCAGCCGAACGCAGGCGACAACGTCTCCGTTTCGCCCGTGCGCTTCATCCACGGGCTCGGGAAGGCCTACCGGAGCGCCCGCCGGCGCGCGCCGATCATGGACGAGCTCGCCTTCCACCCGTACCCCGACCGGGACACGGACGGCCTGATGAAGGGCT
>DASZEE010000065.1:0-4282 GCA_035941215.1 Gaiellaceae bacterium | reverse complement strand
AGTCGTCGGGCGGGCGGAGCGGCAGCCGCGGCACCCGGCTCCGCTTGCGCTTGCGGGTCAGGAACGCGTACTGCATCGCCTGGCCCTCGCCGAGCAGGTACGGGACGCACGAGAAGTAGTCGCCCTCGAGCGGGCTCGTCTGCGTCTTCGTCCAGACGAACTGCATCAGCGAGTCGAGCAGGTGCGGCTCGCGGAAGTTCAGGAAGTAGAAGAGCGGCGCGTTCTTGTAGCTCCATTCCTGAAGCCGGGCGTTCGCGCGCGTGTCCGGGGTGACGAACGTCGGGGTCGAGACGCCGATCAAATCCTGCGTTCCCTGCTCGTCCTCGAGCAGCTTCGGCCCCGGGACCCCCATCAGCTTGATGCTCATGCTCATGAAGCCGACGTCGTCGATGTCCCGGGTGATGTACGGGCCCGGTCCCGAGAACCGGACCCAGGCGCGGTAGGTGCGGCCGGGCTCCGCGAAGATCCCTCGCCGCATGTGCTCGGGGAGGTCGTCGCGCACCGTGAACTCGGCACGGACGATCCCGTGGGTTTTCGTGTTGCCGCCGCGCTCGTAGTAGCCGGGCTTCCAGAGCCGGGCCATCTGCGCCTCGAACGCGTCGATGATCGCCTGGAGGCTCGCCTCCTCGTCCGGCTGGATCCGCTCCTCCGCGATCGCGAGACCCTCGTCCTTTCTCTGCACGTTGATCAGCCAGGTGAAGAGTCGCGTGAGCGGCTCGCGCAGCAGCCAGTCCAGCGCCGGCCGGAAGAACGGGTCGACGCGCCGCTCGACGTGGACGAGGAAGATTCCGGCTCGGCTGATCGCGTTGAGGACGGCGCTGCCGGTGTCGGGCGGCGGCAGCCCGTAGCCGCTACCTCGACGCGCCGCCTCTTCCTCGCGGGAGCTCAGTCTTCGTCGTCCTCGTCGCCGTTACGGCGGCGGCGTTTCGACTGTGACTCCCCGAGGCTGGGAGCGATCGTCTGCTCTGCCTTGCCGAGGATCACGTTCGTGAACCGCTCGTTGAAGCCGGCGAGGAATGCGAGGCTGCCGTAGAAGAAGAACTCCTGGCTGTTCGACTTCGACTCGAGGTCGATGCTCAGGAGGCCGCTTTCGACGACGAAGTACAGCACGACCCCGAAGATGGCGCCGATGAACGGCCGGAAGCTTCCGAGCCGCCGGATCGTCGACCGGCCGACCTCGTAGTCGATACGGAACGAGTTCGAGCTCATGCGCATCAGCACGCTGATAAACGCCCCCATCGTCCCGGCGACGAAGCAGAGGAAGAACGTCTGCGCCGCCACCGTCTGCGGCGGGTCGAACTCGCCGGACCACCACAGTGCGATCGCAAGCGCCGTCCCCAGCGCGGCTGAGACGGCCGCGCCGACGACCATGCCCCAGAAGTAGACGATTCGCGCTGCCTTCGTCGCCGCGCGCGCGTAGTAGCGCTCGATCTCGATCAGCTCCTCGGACTGGGACCGCACCACCTCCTTGAGCGCCGCCTTGTCGGCTCGCCCGCCGGTTCGCTCGATGTACCCGAGCAGGTGGCTCTCCACGGTGTAGAGCCACTGCATCGCGATCCGCTCCGAGCTCCCGCGAAGGACCTCCGAGATCTTGATCGCGAGCGTGTCGCAGTGGTGCAGGAGCTCGGCGATCGCCGACTCGCGCGCGAGCCAGTCCGTGACGCGGTGGAGCCGAATTCGGCAGTCGTGGTCGGTGAGCAGTTGCGTCAGCCACTCGTTCCGCTTGATCGTCAGCGCGACGGCCGACGGCCGCTTCGTCGACCAGTAGGAGTGGACGAGCTCGCCTTCCTCGGCCTGGAACTCCGTCAGCAGCCGACGGTAGTGATCTTCGGCCGGCCCTTCAGCGCAGCCTGCGCGCTCCCACGCGTAGTGGGCACGAACGAGCTCCGAGAACGACACGGCGCCCGCGAGCTCGGCGGTCCCGGCATCGTCCGAGACGGCGGCGCCGTTCTTCGCCTGCTCCGTCGCCGCGCTCTGTGCCGTTGCGTCCACCATGGTCTCTCTCGAGCCCCGGGCCGCAGAACCGGCGTTCTCAGCCGAGAGTACGCGGTTCTACGACGCTGTCAAGCGATCTGGGCGCGGAGGCGGCGGGGGAGGTCTCGGAGCTCGAGGATGAACAGGACGCCGACGATGACCTCTCATCCACCGGCCGCGATTGACAAGGATAGGACCAGGGAGTAAGGACGTCGGCGGGATGGACCGGCCCCCTCATTCGCGCAGGGAAGCACTCGCCGAGCGCGTTGCGGCCGCCCGCGGCCGGGTCGAGGCAATGCCGGGCGCGCCGCTCGTCCGCGAGGTCGTGGAGACCGAGCATGACCTGGGCGGCGGGCTGATCGCCGGAGGCGTCGCCTTCCGCATCTTTCTCTGGCTCGTCCCGCTCGGCCTCGTCGTCGCCGCGCTGCTCTCCTTCTGGGTCGAGTACGACGAGGACGGGCTCGAGGAGGCCTCGCGCGAGCTCGGCGTCGGCGCCGCCGCCGCCGCCGCCGCGGCCGAGGCGCTCCAGACCGGCGACCGGAACGCCGTCGTCGTCCTCCTGTTCGGGCTCGTCACCCTGACGTGGTTCTCGCTCGGCGCCGTCCGCGCGCTCATCCTCGCCCATGCGCTCGCCTGGCAGCTCAAGCCTCCGAGGATCCGCCGGCCGTTTCGCGTGATCGCGGTCTTCAACGGACTGTTCGTCGCCTACGTAGCTACGGGCGCGGGAATCGCCTGGCTGCGCGAGCAGATCGGGACGGTCTCGATCCTGGGAATCGCCTTCACGCTTGCGGCCTCGACCACGATCGCGCTGACCGCGATGTGGCTCCTGCCGAGGCGCGCGACGAGCGTCCGCGACCTGCTCCCCGGCGCGCTGCTCGTCGCCGTCGGAGTGCAGGTGATCCAGATCGCGGTGCTCTTCTACTTCGCCCCCCGGCTCGGACGCTCCGAGGAGACCTACGGTGCGCTCGGCGCGGCGGCGACGATGCTCGTCTGGCTGTACGTGATCAGCCGGCTGATCACAGGTGCCGCATTTCTGAACTCGACGCTCTGGCTCCGCCGGAACGAGGTTCGACAGGATCTCGACACGCCCGCTCCGGGATAGGATCGCAACGCCGTCGACCGGATAACCGAGGGAGGCAGGATGGCCGCGAACGCGGCTGAACGGGTCCGGGGTCTGATGCCGCAGCTCCAGTCAGAGCTCGCGGACCTCGTTGCGATCCCGTCGACGTCGGCGCCCGGCTTCCCCGAGGAGACGCAGGGGCCGCTCGTCGAGGCGTACGAGGCGATTCTCGGGCTGCTCCGGGACGCCGGCGTGCAGCAGCTCGGCGCGCTCGAGCTGCCGGACACCGCGCCCGTGATCACCGGCGAGCTGCCGGCCCCGCACGGGGCGCCGACGGTGCTCCTTTACGGCCACTACGACGTGGTGCCTCCGGGCGACGAGTCGCTGTGGGACACGAAGCCGTTCGAGGCCGTCGAGCGCCACGGCGCGATCTACGGCCGCGGCACCGCGGACTCCAAGTCCAACATCCTCGTGCACGCCGGCGCGCTGCGCGCCTGGGAGGGAAAGCCTCCGGTCGGGATCAAGCTCCTGATCGAGGGCCAGGAGGAGGTCGGCAGCCCGCTCGAGGATCCGGCCAAGCTCGGCCGGTTCGCCGCCGATGCGCTGCTGATCGCGGACGGCGGGAACATCCGGCCGGGCGAGCCGTCGCTCAGCGTCGCGATCCGCGGTGACGCCTCCGTCACGGTCGAGGCGCGCACGCTCGCGAGCGGCAAGCACAGCGGGCAGTACGGCGGGGCGGCTCCGGACGCGCTGCTGGCCCTGCTGCGTGCGCTCGCTTCGCTCCACGACGAGAAGGGCGACGTGGCCGTCGAGGGCCTCCGTCGCGAGCCCTGGACGGGAGTGGCCGACACGGAGGACGAGTTCCGCGAGCTGGCGGAGATCGAGCCCGGGGTCCCGCTGCTGGGAACCGGCGGGCTCGGCGAGAGGCTCTTCACGGGCCCGGCGATCACGGTGACCGGCATCGACGCCGCCTCGGTGGACGGAGCGATGAACGCCGTCTCCGCCCATGCCCGCGCCAAGCTGAACATCCGCATTCACCCGGAGCAGGACGCCGCCGAGGCGCAGGCCGCTGTGATCCGGCACCTCGACGAGGCGCGCCCGTTCGGCGTCGAGCTCAGCACGACCGCGGGCGACACCGGCAACGGCTTCCGCGGGAAGACGGAGGGCCCCGCCTGGGAGGCGATGAGCGCCGCGATGGAGACGGCCTGGGGCGGCGAGCCGGTGCAGATCGCGACCGGCGGCGCCATC
>DASZEE010000064.1:0-12187 GCA_035941215.1 Gaiellaceae bacterium | reverse complement strand
TCCGTCGGCAAGGTCTACCGGCTGAAGGTGCACGAGCTGCCGCTCGGCAGCCGGCAGTCGAAGGGCCGGGCGATCCCGAACTTCCTGCCGTACACGCAGAGCGAGACGACGCGCGCGGTCATCGCGACGCGAGACTTCAAGGAAGCCAAGTACCTCACGCTCGCCACGAAGAACGGCGTCGTCAAGAAGAGCAGGTTCGAGGACTACAACACGCCGCTGAAGGCCGACGGGATCATCGCGATCAATCTCCGCGACAACGACGAGCTGGTCGGTGTGGTGCACACGGACGGCGACGACGACATCCTGATGGTCTCTTGCAAGGGCCAGGCCATCCGCTTCCACGAGAAGGAGGCGCGCCCGATGGGCCGGGCGACCGGCGGTGTCCGCGGCATGAACCTGCGCAAGGACGACGCCGTGATCGAGATCGCCCGGGCTGAGAACGATTCCGACCTGCTGGTCGTGACCGAGAACGGCTACGGCAAGCGGACGCGCGTAGACGAGTATCCGGTGAAAGGACGCGGGGGGCTCGGCGTGAAGACCGTGCAGCTGACGGAGGCGAAGGGCCAGCTCGCCGGCGCGCGCGTCGTTCGAGACGGCTACCAGGTGATGCTGATCTCCACCGGCGGGACCGTGATCCGGATGCCGGTCGAGGACGTCAAGCGCCTGGGACGCTCGACGCAGGGCGTGATCGTCATGCGGCTTCGGGAGGCTGAGCAAGTCTCCGCGCTGGCACCCGTCGTCGAGTCCGAGGCGCCCGAAGACGAGATCGCGGCCGAGGCGGCGCCCGATGCCCCACCTGCTGTAGAGCCCGTTCCCGAGTAGATTTCCGCGCTCGGCGCGGCAGTTTGACCACGGTTTGCACGGTTTCCCCTAGGCAAGGGCGGATCGGCGCGTTACCCTGCTTCAGGGGTCGTCGTCTGAATCGAACAAGGGTGTCGTATGCCTCCAAGCACACAAGCTGATCTCCTCGAGCCGATCAACCTCGCGGAGCACCTCGGAAAAGTCGAGCTCTACCTCGGGCAGGTCTGCCAGATCGCGGGCATCTCGAAAATGCAGCTCGACTACTGGACGAACAAGGCCCAGATCCCGACCAAGGGCCGCAAGCAGCGGATCTACGACATGGACGCCGTCGAGACCGTGATGCTGATCAAGCAGGCCAAGGACAAGGGTCTCAACCTCGGGGCCGCGATCGAAGCGGCGCGCCGCTTTCGCGAGCGGCAGCAGCCCGAGGTCGTACCGAGCGCCTCTAGCCTCTGAGCCGCTCGGCCGCCTGTTCGGGCGGCACGACGTTCACGTAGACCCCCGCACCAAGCTCGATTCCCGCGAGTGCGGTCAGCCGCGGAACGAAGTGGACGTGCTTCGGCTCCTTCGCGTGGAGCCAAGCGTTCCAGGCGAACGGGCCCTCGAGCTCTCGGAGCCGGCGTACGAGCTCGCGGACTGCGCCGAGGCGATCGGCCAGGGTGCCGCCCGCGACGAGGCTTTCATACGGAGCTGCGCCGGCGTGGTGGACGACCGCGACTGCCCCATCCTGCTCGAGCACGCGAAGCTCGTCCCGCGCGAGAAGCTCGCTCAGGCCGCCGCCGTCCTCGGCTGATACGGCCGGCGGCTCCTCCCGCAGCCAGACGAGCTGCGAGTGGCTGTGCTGGAGGCTCGCGCCTGCGAGCCGGCCCTCGTTGATCAGGGCGTGGACGTACCCGAAGCCCTCGCCGAGCGCGGCCTCGATCCGTCTCTGCCAGGCCTCGGCGACCAGAGCGGCCTGTGGCTTGGGGAGGTCCGCGAAGGAGCGAAGGTGGTCGGGTGTGTGGATGACGACCTCCTGGCGCTCGAACGCCGGGTAGAGGTTCGGCACCACGCGGACCTGCCAGGGGTCGCCGATCCGGAGCGTCTCCGGGGGCGTCCGGTCCTCCCGGCCTGCGTCGAAGGGGCAGCGATCGAGCTCCTCCGGCGTGGCCTCGGCAGGCGCCGCGAGCCACGCCCCTGGACGATCGCCGCGGCCCCCCGCGATCACGACCTTGCGACCCGTGAGCGGGTCTTCACGGATGTCGGTCAGCTGCGCTTCTCGCCGGCGTCGATCAGCGGCTTGAAGAGCTCGATCGGCAGCGGGAGGATGATCGTCGACGACCGCTCCGAGCTGATCTCGAGCATCGTCTGGAGGAACCGGAGCTGGAGCGACATCGGGTTCTCGGCCAGGACCAGGGCCGCGTTCTTCAGCTGCTCCGAAGCCTGGAACTCCCCTTCGGCCGCGATCACCTTCGCGCGCCGCTCGCGCTCGGCCTCGGCCTGACGGGCCATCGCGCGCTGCATCCCGCTCGGGATCTCGACGTCCTTCACCTCGACGATCGAGACCTTGACGCCCCAGGGCGAGGTCGCCTCGTCGATGATCCGCTGGAGGATCTCGTTGATCTTGTCCCGCTCGGAGAGGAGCTCGTCGAGCATGTGCTGGCCGAGGACGCTCCGGAGCGTCGTCTGCGCGATCTGCGAGGTCGCGACCATGAAGTTCTCGACCTGCACGATCGCCCGCTCGGGATCGATGATCCGGAAGTAGGCAACGGCGTTCACGCGGACCGGGACGTTGTCCTTCGTGATCACCTCCTGCGGCGGCACGTTCAGGGTCACCGTCCGCAGGTCGACGCGGACCATCTTGTCGATGATCGGGATCAGGAGGAAGAGGCCCGGTCCTTTCGGCGGCGACTTGAGGCGGCCGAGACGGAAGATGACGCCCCGCTCGTACTCCCGCGCCACCCGGATCGAGGCCGAGAGCAGCAGGATGAACAGGACGGCGACAACCGCAAGGACGATCAGCGCAGCCACGCGTAGATCCTATGCGGGTGCGACGGTGAGCGTCAGGGCGTCGTCAAGGCCCTCGACGCGCACCTGTCGGCCGGGGCCGATCGCGTCGCCGTGGGTCTTCGCGCGCCAGAGCTCGCCGTGGACGAAGACGAGCCCGACGGGATCGAGCGTCTGGCGGACGATCCCGACCTGGCCGATGAGCTCCTCCTGGCCGGTGACGACCTCGGCGCGGCGCACCTGGACGAGCTTGGTGACGACCAGCGCGACCATCAGCGCCATGACGGCGGCGACGCCGAGCGCGACCTCCAGGGAGACCTGGTACGCGTCTCCCGCAGGGTCGAACAGCATCAGCGAGCCGAAGACGAACGCCGCCGCGCCGGCGAGCGCGAGCGCGCCGTGGCTGACCACGAACATCTCGGCGACGAAGAATCCGGCGGCGAGCAGCATCAGCAGAAGCCCGGCCCAGCTGACCGGGAGGATCTGGAGGCCGAAGAGGCCGATGATCAGCGAGATCGCGCCGACTGTCCCGGGGAAGATCAGGCCAGGGCTCCAGAGCTCGATCGTGAGCCCGAGCACACCGAGGGACATCAGGATGACGATCAGGTTCGGGTCGATGAGCGTGTCGAGAATCCGCTTCCAGAGCGACATCTCGACCTCGTCGATCGTGGCGCCGGCGGTCTCGAGCATGATCATCTTCGGCACGGTCTCGGTTCCGTCGACCTGGTTCAGAAGCGTCGGCAGGTCGGGCGAGATGACGTCGATCACGTTCTTCGCGAGCGCCTCGCGCGCGCTCAGGTTCGCGCCTCGCCGGACCGCGTCGTCCACCCACTGGACGTTTCGCTTGTGCTCTCGCGCGAGGGCGCGCAGGGAGGCGGCCGCGTCGTTCACGACCTTGTTGCGAAGGTCCTCCTGGATGTCCTCGCCGCCCACGCTGACCGGTGTCGAGGAGCCGATGTTGGTCTGTGGCGCCATGGCGAGGAGGTCGGCCGCCATCCCGATCCAGACCCCGGCCGAGGCCGCACGCGCTCCCTCCGGCGAGACGTAGACGATCACGGGGACCTTCGAAGCGAGCTCGGCCTCGTAGATGTCCTTCATTGCGCTGGCCAGTCCGCCGGGCGTGTCGAGGAGGATGACGACCGCGTCGTAGTTCTCGTCGTTGGCGCGCTCGATCTGGTCGATGACGTAGTCGGCCGTGACCGGATTGACGTCGTTGTCGAACTCGACCGCGAGGACTCGAGGCTGGGAAGGCGCTGCGAAGGCGGCCGCAGGAACGAGCACCGCCACCGCCAATGCGGTCAAAACTCCCCGCAGAAAGCGGCTTTTCACGGTGTAAAGATGCTATCAAGAGCCCTTGCCAGCCCAGCGCGACACTGCCACCCTGGGGTGGGGTCGTCCATGAAGATCTTTGCCGCCGCTCTGCTCGCTCTCGCGTTCCCGGCCACGGCCCTGGGCGAGGCGACCATGACCACACGCGAACTGCCGCTCGCCGGCCAGCGAACGCTTGCGTCGGCCGCGGGGCCTGAACGCTTCAACCTCGTCGGCCTCCACTGGAAGGGCTCCGGCTCGGTGGAGCTCCGCGTGCGCCGGTCGTCCGGCTGGAGCGCCTGGCGGGAGGTCGAGGCCGAGCCGGAGGAGCTACCGGATCGCGGCACGGACGAGTGGCGGCGGATGCGCGGCTGGCGGCTCGGCGCGCCGCTCTGGACCGGAGAGGCTCGCCGCCTCGAGGTCCGCGTGCGCGGCCGGGTGAGCCGGGTACGTGCGCACGAAATCTGGAGCCCCGAGGAGCCGATTGGCCGGTCGCTCCAGATGGCCGGGAGCCCCGCGATCATCACCCGTCAGGCGTGGGGTGCGAACGAGCGGATCCGACGCGACAACCCGGCATTCGCGAAGACGCTCTCGACGGCGATCGTCCACCACACCGCCGGCGCCGAGCCCTCGACGCCCGCCCAGTCGGCGGCCCTGGTGCGCGGGATCTACCTCTACCACGTGCGCGGAAACGGCTGGGACGACGTCGGCTACAACTTCCTCGTCGACCGCTTCGGCCAGGTCTTCGAGGGCCGGTTCGGCGGTGCCGAGCGCAACGTGATCGGCGCGCACTCGCAGGGATTCAACACCGGCTCGGTCGGTATCTCGGTGATCGGGAACTACGAGCGGCGGTCGCCGACTCCGGCGGCGCGGTCAGCGATCGTGCGGCTGCTCGCCTGGCGGATGGACGTGGCGCACATCGACCCGCTTTCGAGCGCGCCCGTCGTCTCCGCCGGCAATCCGAAGTTCCGCAAGGGCGTGCCGCTCTTCCTGCGCGCGATCTCCGGCCACCGCGACACGGGCTTCACGACGTGCCCGGGGCGGCTCCATCGTGACCTCCGTGCGATCGCCTCGTCGGTCGCGGGTCTCGGCCTGCCGAAGCTCTACACGCCCGAGGTCGAGGGCGGCCTGGGGCAGTTCGTCAGCTTCTCCGGAAGGCTCACGACGCCGCTTCCCTGGACGGTGACGATCACAGACACGACCGGAAAGCAGGTCGCGCAGGGCACGGGCTTCGGGACGAACGTGCAGTGGACGTGGGATGCGCGATTCGCCACGCTCCCCGGCTATCGGTGGCGGATCGGCGCAGGGCCTGCCCTCCGGCCTGCGTCGGGAACACTCGGCGCCGCCGGGCGCCCAGCGGTGATCGAAGGCGTCACGGCCGATCCGGCAGGGTTCACCCCGAACGGCGACGGAAAGACGGACACGACGGCGATCTCGTACGAGCTCGCGGGGCCGGCGACGGTCCGGATCGAGCTCCAGACGGAGCAGGGCGGCCCGCTTGCCACGCTCCAGACTGCGCCGAGGATCGCCGGCCGCCACGTCTACGCCTGGAACGGCGCCGGCTATCCCGACGGTCGCTACCGGATCGTGGTCGCCGCACGGGGCGCGCGTGGCGCGGAGGTGAAAGCGACGACGAACGTGGTCTTGAGCCGGACGCTCTCGGGTTTTGGGATTCTGCCGGCCGCCATCTCGCCGAACGGAGACGGTCGCGCGGACTCGCTGACTGCGTCGTTCAGCCTTTCGGTCTCGGCGCTCGCGAATCTCTCGATCCGGCGCGGAACTGCCGGCGTGGTTTCGGTCTTCGACTCGCTCTTGCCGGTCGGGCCTCACACGATCACGTGGCCCGGCGGCGTTCGCGACGGCGTCTATTCGGTCGCGTTGACGGTGACGGACGCCGCCGGCCCGGTCAGCCAGCTTCTCCCGGTTCGCGTCGACCGGGTGGCGCCGCGGCTGAAGGTGGTGAACAAGCGGCCGCTTCGGGTCTCCCTGTCGGAGCCGGCGCGGGTGACCTTCACGGCCGACGGAGTCACGAGCACGGTCTTCCGCCGGAAGGCGGGCGTCTTCACTGTCGTGCTCGGGCGTCCGTTCGTACGGCTCGACGCGTTCGCGGAGGACGGGGCCCTCAACGTCGGCCCGCGCATCCGCCTGCGCTAGCCGGCCACCCAGGCGTCGTAACGCTGCTCGAGCTCGAGCAGGATCGCCGCGAGCAGCGTCGCTCTGTCGACCGTCGTACCGAGCTCCGCGAGAAGCGAGGTCGGCTCACGGTCCACGCCCGCCGGCAGGTTTTGAGACGCCACGTTGACGTTGATTCCGACGCCGAGCACGACTCGGTCTTCGCGGGCCTCGGCGAGGATCCCGGCCAGCTTTCGTCCGCCGACGAGCAGGTCGTTCGGGAGCTTGATCTCCGGCATCAGGCCCGTCGCCTCACGGATCCCTTCGGCCGCGGCGACGCCGACGACGATCGTCAGACCCGGAAGGCGCGACGTCTCGACGGCGGGGCGCAGGTTCACCGAGAAGAGCAGGCTCGTGCCCGGCGCGGCGAGCCAGGGACGACCGAGCCGTCCCCGCCCCGCGGTTTGCTCGCCGGTCGCCACGACGGCCCCCTCGGGCGCATCGGCCGGCAGCTCCCGCTGGGTCGACTCGCACCGCTCGAGGTAGCGGTACGGATGGCCGAAACGGCCCTGGAGCAGCGGCTCGACGTGCTCCGGGAGGAGAGAGTCCCGAGCCGCCCCCTCATCACTAGACTCATCCCGCACGTGTCCTCCCTTTCGAAGGAAGAGATCGAGGCGATCCTGCCTCACCGTGACCCGTTCTTGTTCCTCGACGAGGTCGTCGACCTCCAGCCAGGCGAGAAGGTGGTCGCGCGCAAGCGCGTGCGGCCGGACGAGTGGTACCTGACCGGCCACTTCCCGGGCCGGCCGATCATGCCCGGCGTCCTCATCGTCGAGGCGATGGCGCAGGCGGGTGCAGTGGCTGTGCTCTCGGAGGAGGAGAATCGCGGCAAGCTCGCGCTCTTCGCGGGGATCGACGGCGTCCGGTTCAAGCGGGTCGTCGAGCCGGGCGACGAGCTGGAGCTGATCTGCGAACTCGAACGCGTCCGCGGCCCGATCGGACGGGGAAAGGCGACGGCGACGGTGGACGGCGCGCTTGCCGCCCGCGGAACGCTCACGTTCGCAGTCGAACAGTGATCGGCCGAACGAACGGCGCGCCGGTGTCGATCACCGGTCTCGGCACCTATGCGCCCGACCGGGTGCTCACGAACGACGAGCTCGCCGAGCTGGTCGACACGTCCGACGAGTGGATCACCGAGCGGACCGGCATCAAAGAGCGCCGCATCGCCGCGCCGGAGCAGGCGATGACCGATCTCGCCCTCCCGGCCGCGCGGATGGCCCTGGAGCGCGCCGGCGTGGAGCCGGAGGAGATCGACCTGATCATCGTCGCGACGGTGACGCCGGACATGATGTTCCCGACTACCGGCTCGCTCCTGGGTGATCTTCTGCCTGCGCCGAAGGCCGCCGCCTACGACCTCCTCGCGGGCTGTACGGGATTCGTCTACGCGCTCGCACAGGCGCACGCGATGGTCTCGGCCGGGCTCGCGAACAAGGCGCTCGTCGTCGGAGGCGACGTGCTCTCGAAGATCCTCGACTGGACCGACCGCTCGACGCTCGTCCTCTTCGGCGACGGGGCCGGCGCGGTGGTGGTCGAGCGGGTCGAGCAAGGCGGCTTCGTCGGGTTCGAACTCGGGGCGGACGGAGGCGGCGGCGAGCACCTCTGGCTTCCCGGCAGCGGTTCGCGCACGTTCGAGAATCCGGACAAGCTGGTGAAGATGAACGGCCGCGAGGTTTTCAAGTTCGCGACGCGGGTCATGGTGTCGTCGGCGGAGGCGCTGCTCGGCGAGGTCGGGCGCACGATCGACGATGTGGACGTCTACGTGCCCCACCAGGCGAACACGAGAATCATCGATTATGCGACGAAGAAGCTGGGAATCGCCGAAGATCGCGTGATCGTGAACGTGGACAAGTACGGAAACACTTCCTCGGGGTCGATCCCCCTGGCGCTCGGCGACGCGGAGGCGGACGGGCGGCTACGGGAAGGCCAGCTCGTCCTGATGACGGGGATGGGCGCAGGGCTGACGTGGGGCTCCGCCTTGATGGAGTGGACGGCAAACGGAAGGACGACATGACGAAGGTTGCGTTCTGCTTCCCCGGCCAGGGGTCGCTGGAGGTGGGGATGGGCCGCGAGATCGCGCTGGCCGTTCCGGAGGCAATGGAGGTCTACCGCCTCGGCAGCGAGGCGTCCGGGCTCGATCTCGAGAGGCTGTGCTTCGAGGCGCCGCTCGACGAGCTCGTCAAGACGGAGGTGCAGCAGCCGGCACTCGTCGCCACGAGCCTCGCGGTGCTGGCGGCGCTGAAGGCAAGAGGGATTGCCCCCGACTACGTCGTCGGCCACTCGGTGGGCGAGTTCGCCGCCATCGCGGCGGCCAACTCGATCGACACGTCGGAGGCGATTGGGCTCGTGCGCGAGCGAGGGCTGGCGATGGCGGAGGCCGCACGCGAGAGCGACGGGACGATGGCCGCGATCCTGGGACTCGACGACGAGGTCGTCGAGGAGCTATGCGCCGAGATCGAGGGCGTGTGGCCCGCGAACTACAACTGCCCTGGCCAGATCGTCGTGTCGGGGGAGGAGAGCGCGGTCGAGAAGCTGATCCACAAGGCCACCGCGCTCGGCGCCCGCCGTGCAGTGAAGCTGAAGGTCTCCGGCGCCTTCCACAGCCCGCTCGTCGAGAAGGCCGCGGAGATGCTCAGGCCAGCGGTCGAGCGCGTCCGCTTCAGCGATCCGGTGGCGCCGTTCATGTCCACCGTGACCGCGAAGATCGAGCCGGCGCAGCGGATGGCCGGGCTGCTCGTGAGCCAGGTGACGGCGCCGGTGAAGTTCACGCAGGCCGCGCAGGGGCTCGTCAAGGAGGGCGTGAAGACCTTTGTCGAAGTGGGGCCCGGCAACGTCCTGTCCGGTTTACTGAAGCGCATCGACAAGACCGTGAAGGCCGTGTCCGTGAACAACGTGGCCGGCCTGAAGAACGTCGAAGAAACCATCTAGATGCCCGAGTTCTGCTCGCTCGAAGGCCGCACGGCGCTCGTCACCGGCGGGTCGCGTGGGATCGGCAAGGCGATCGCCGCCGAGCTTGCCGGCGCCGGCGCGACGGTCGTGCTCGGCTACCGGTCGGGCGCGGAGGAGGCGGAGGGCGTCGCGTCGGAGATCGGCGCCCGGGCCGTCCAGGCCGACGTCTCTGAGGGGGACGACGCGAAGCGCCTCGTCGAGGAGGCGGGCGAGATCGACATCCTCGTCAACAACGCGGGCGTCACGCGCGACGGGCTCCTGGCGAGGATGCCGGACGAGGACTGGCGCGTCGTCCTCGACACGAATCTCGGTGGGACGTTCAACACCTGCCGCGCCGCAGCTCGCGGGATGATGCGGCGGCGGAGCGGAGCGATCGTGAACGTCTCGAGCATCGTGGGCCTCCACGGGAACCCGGGCCAGACGAATTACTCGGCGTCCAAGGCCGGCATCATCGGCTTCACGAAGGCTCTCGCGCGCGAGCTCGGGAGCCGTGGGGTGCGGGCGAACGTCGTTGCGCCGGGATACATCTCGACGCGGCTTACCACCGAGCTGCCGGAGGAGCTGCAGAGCACGATGCTCGCGAACACGCCGCTGGGGCGCTTCGGCGAGCCCGAGGACGTCGCCGGCGCGGTGCGGTTCCTGTGCTCGGACGCGGCATCCTTCGTCACGGGCGAGGTGTTGCTCGTCGACGGTGGATTGGGGATGTAGATGTAATGTCGATGAACGGTCGCAGACGGGTCGTCATCACCGGAATCGGGGCGGTCAGCCCGCTCGGAAACGACGCCGGGACGACGTGGGAAAACCTCGTCGCCGGCAAGTCGGGTGCCGCCGAGATCAAGCAGTTCGACGCGAGCGAGTACCCGGTGCACTTTGCGTGCGAGCTGAAGGATTTCGAGGCCACCGACTTCATCGAGAAGAAGCAGGCGCGGCGCATGGACCGCTTCGCGCAGATGATCGTCGCCGCCGCAATTCAGGCGCGCGACGACTCCGGGATCGACATCGAGGCCGAGGCCGACAGGATCGGAGGCTCGATCGCCACCGGCATCGGCGGCCTGAAGGCCTTCCAGGACTGCTACGACACGCTGCTCGAGCGCGGCCCCGACCGGGTCAACCCGTTCTCGATCCCGCAGATCATCCCGAACATGGGCGCGGGCTGGGTCTCGATGTACCTCGGCACCCGTGGCCCGCTCTCGTCGCAGTGCACCGCCTGTGCTGCATCGAACATGGCGATCGGCGAGGCGGCGGATGCGATCCGGCTCGGCCGCGCCGATGTGATGCTCGGCGGCGGGACGGAGGCAGGGATCACGCGGGTCGGAATCGCCGGGTTCAGCGCGATGCGCGCGCTTTCGCGACGCAACGAGGCCCCCGAGGAGGCGAGCCGGCCGTTCGACGCGGCCCGCGACGGGTTCGTGATGGGCGAGGCCGCCGGCGTCGTCGTCCTCGAGGAGCTCGAGCATGCGAAGGAGCGCGGCGCGAAGATCTACGGCGAGCTGCTCGGCTACGGGCTCTCGTCCGACGCGAGGCACGTCACCGAGCCGGACCCGACGGGCGACAACCCGGCCCGGGCGATGCGGATGGCGATGGCGGATGCAGGGGTCAATGCCGACGAGATCGACTACATCAACGCCCACGGAACCTCGACGCCGCTCGGCGACGCGAGCGAGACGCGGGTGATCAAGATCGCCCTCGGTGAGGAGAACGCCCGCAACACGCCGGTCTCGTCCACGAAGGGAGCCACGGGTCACTGCCTCGGCGCCGCGGGCGCGGTGGAGGCGATCTTCACGACGCTCGCCGTGGAGCGGAACACGCTGCCGCCGACGATCAACTACGACGAGCCCGATCCCGAGTGCGATCTCGACTACATCCCGAACGAGGCGCGCGAGGCGGACGTGAAGCTTGCGATCTCGAATTCGTTCGGCTTCGGCGGCCACAACGCCTGCATCGTGATCCGCCAGTTCGACGGCTAGCTACGCTCGCGCCCTGTGGAGCGCTGGGCGACATTCGACTGCTACGGGACGCTGATCGACTGGAACGGCGGGATCCGTCGTGAGCTCGCCCGGACCTTCGGCGAGGATCGGGCCGACCGGCTGCTGCGCCGGTACCACGAGCTCGAGCCGGGACTCGAGGCCGACGGAGAGCTCTCCTACAGAGAGGTCATGACGCGGGCGCTCGAGCGGCTGGCGGAGGAGGAGGGCGCCGACCTCGACGACCCGACCGCGCTCGCCGGCTCGCTGCCGTCCTGGGAGCCCTTCCCCGAGGTTCACGGCTCGCTGGAGGAGGCCCGCGCCCGTGGCTGGCGGCTCGCGATCCTCTCGAACACGGATCCCGACTACATCGCCGCGTCGAAGGAGCGGATCGGCGTGCAGTTCGACGAGACCGTCGTCGCCTCGGAGATCGGGTCGTACAAGCCGGCGCACGGCCATTGGGAGGAGTTCTTCCGCCGGACCGGGGCGGATCGCGCGGGCCACGTCCATGTCGCGGCGAGCCTCTTCCACGACATCGGGCCGGCGAACGAGCTCGGGATGCCGAGCGTCTGGATCAACCGGCTGGGCGAAAGCCCCGGCCCCCGGCCCGACCGTGAGCTCCCCGACCTGAACGGGCTCGCCGACGTGCTCGACGAGCTCGTCGCGCCGTGAGCGTCTCTCTGCGAGCGCCGCGGCTGGGCGAGGCCGCCGCCATCGCGGACCTCGTCAACCGCGCGACCGAGGAACTGGTCGGCGAGAGCGAGGAGACGGAGACGACTGTTCGGCAGTGGCTGACGGCGCCCGAGCTCGACCCCGAAAACGACATCCGCCTCGCCGAACGGGACGGTGAGCTCGTGGGCTACGCAGACGTCGCGCCGCACCCCGAGCCGAACTACTGGGTGGATGCTCGCGTGCCGCACTCCGAGGGCGACGAGGTGCGGGATGCGCTGATCGGCTGGGCGGAGGAGCGAGCTGCCGAGCGAGCCGGCGCGAAGATGCGCGCCTTCACC
>DASZEE010000063.1:0-20055 GCA_035941215.1 Gaiellaceae bacterium | reverse complement strand
CTGCCGAGCCCACTCGACGTTCACACCCGGACGCGATGGCGGCGGCCGCTATGTCGTCGAAGTCCAGGCGTCGCCGACCGCCACGCGCCAGCGCTATCGGCTGCACATCGCTGCGGCGGGCGCTGACGATGTCGGCGTCGGCGTGGAGCTCAGGCCGGGATCCGGCGCCCGCGGCTCGCTTTCGCCGAGTGGCGTCGACGTCCTCGACCTGTATCACTTCGACGTCGCGCTGACCAGCGAGGTGCGGCTGCGGCTCTCGCAGACCGCCGGTTCGTTCGGGCTGGTCGTGCTCACCGACACCGGATCGCGCATGGCGTCCGGGGGAGGCGAGTTCCGGCGCCGCCTCGGCCGCGGCCGCTACGTCGTCGCCGTCCAGGGAGCGGTGGGAGGCCGCGCCGGTCGCTATCGGCTCTCGCTCCGGTTGCGGGACGTGACGTCGACCTCGGTGCTCGCCTCGGGGCGCAGCACGGCCGAGATCAGCCCCGGCTCCTCGGTGACGCTCAGCTGCCTCGTCTCACCGACGGCCGCCGGCCGAGTCGAGCTCCAGATCGACCGGTTCGACCCGCTGACCGGCTGGCACTTCCATCGCGTGCTGCGCGTTTCCGCCGGAGCGACCGTCTCCTGGCGACCGCCTGCGGCGGGACGGTGGCGCGTGCGGGCGAGGTTCCTCGGGAGCGCGCGCTCCGCTCCGAGCCGGAGCGGCTACGCGCACATCCTCGTCGCTCGGCCGATCGCGTGATGCTTGTGGCCCCGAGCCGCGGTCCGCTCTGGCCTCGATGTGCCCAGCCGGCAGCGCCCGTCGCGCACGCAGCGCGGCAAGAGCGACCAGCAGCATGACGAGCGTTTGAATCGCGGCACACGCGGCGAAGAGCGGCGTGACGCCGAACGCGTCGAGCAGCGGGCCGGCGCCGACGATCCCGACCGGCATCGCGAGGGCGTGGAGCGTCATCAGGCTCGACAGCACGGTCGGCCGAAGCTGGGGCGGGATCCGCAGCGTGATGATCGCGTGCAGGCTCGGGTTGATCAGGCCGTTCGCCAGGCCGCAGGCGCCGACCACCGCCACCGCCGCCCAGGTCGGGATCTCGAACACGAGGACCCAGAGCGGCAGCGCCTGGCCGAGCGCGACCCGGGCGATCAGGGTCAGTCCGTCCATGCGCTTGACGAGGCGGTAGGCGACCGTGTTGCCGAGCACTGCGCCCACCCCGATCGCAGCGAACAGCGCGCCGACGATCTTCGGGTCACCGTCGTACCGAGCGATCACGAGCACGGGGAACGCGATGAAGATCGCCTGCCACGCGATGTCGCCGACGATCAGGCACAGCCGCCACGCGCGGATCAACGGCTCCCTCGCCACCCAGCGCAGCCCGGCGCGCAAGCCGCGGTCCTCTCCCCCCGTCTCGACCGGCTTCGTTGCGGGGACGAAGAGCGCGACCAGCGCGACTGCGACGACGTAAGTCGCAGCGTCGACCGCGAGGACGGCCGGCGCTCCCATCACGCCGATCAGCACGCCGGCGACCGGCGGCCCGAGCAGGAGCGTGATCCGCTGGGCTCCCTGAAAGAGCGCGCTTGCCTGGCTGACGACGCCCTCGTCCTCGCCGAGAAGCTCCGGGACGATGATCCGCTGCGCCGCGAAGTGCGGAGCCGTCAGGCCGCCGATCGCGAAGGCGACCGCGATGAGCACGCCGAACGACAGCGCGTCCGCCCAATGGAGCACCGGGATCACGAGCATCAGAGGCGCTCGAGCGGCGTCGCAGATCATCATCGTGCGTCGCGCTCCGACGCGGTTCAGCAACCGGAAGCCGAGCAGGCCGAGGAGCGCCAGCCCGATCGCCTCGGCCGCGATCACGACGCTCGTGCGCGTCGCGGACCCGCTTGTCGTCAGCACGAACCACGGCAGCGCGATCCACGTCATCTGCGCGCCGGTCGTGGAGACGACCTCCGCGGCGAGGAGCGCCAGGACGGAGCGGTTCCGGAGCGGCCGGTCGTCCATTACGCGGCCTCCGCGACCTCGCGCAGCCTGGGGACCGGCGAGAACAGGAGCCAGACGACGCCGAGCATCGCGCCGAGGACGCCGATCCAGAGGCCCGTCTGAAGGCCGAGCACGGTTCCGAACAAGCCTCCGAGCAGCGCGCCAATCGGGCGGATTCCGTAGTTGACGAAGCGGAAGGTTCCCGCCGTCCTCGCGCGGATGCGGTCGGGCGTCCGCAAGAAGATCATGCTCGCTGCCGAGACGTCGAAGATCATCACGCCGACGCTGGAGAAGAACTCGGCCGCGGCCAGCATGAGCCCGATTTGGAGCTCGGAGCCCGCCGCGAGCGGGACAAGGAGCAACGGCGCGGGAAAGAGGACGGAACCGAGCATCACCGAGCGGCCGATCCCAATCGTGCGCTCGAGCCGCGGAGCGATCAGCGCGCCCAGGATGCCGCCGACGGCGCCCGCGCCGAGCGCCACGCCCAGGATCCCCGGCGAGACGCCGAGCTCCCTCGTCGCATAGAGCACGAAGATCGCGTGGAAGACGAAGTTGAAGAGGTTGACCGTCGCCGCGCAGGCGAGGTCGGCGCGGATCAGCTCATCGCGCAGGACGAACGTCAACCCGTCGCGGAGGCTCCGAACGACGCCGTTTCCGTCCTTCTCGACCGGGGGCTCCTCAGCGCGGACCCGGGTGAGGAAAATCGCCGAGCCGAGGTACGAGAAGGCGTCGACAAGCAGGGTCACCGGAGCCGTGAGCGCCTGGACGAGAAAGCCGGCGACCGAGGGCCCGGCGACGAACGAGAGCGCGCGGCTCAGGCTCATCTTGCTGTTCGCGTCGAGGACGTCCCGCCGCGGGACGACACTGATGAACAGCGTTGGCCAGCTGACGTCGAAGATGACCGCGAACGTCCCGACCGCGAACGCGACCGCGTAGAGCTGCGGGAAGCTCAGGACGTCGAAGGCGGCCGCGACCGGCACCGAGACGAGGAGCAGGGCACGGCCTACGTCGGCGAGGATCATCAGGTGCCGCCGTCGCCGCGACCGCTCGATCCATACACCGGCGAGCAGCGAGAAGAAGAGATGCGGAAGGAGCTCGGCCGCGACGAGGAAGCCCATCTGCGCCGCCGACGCGTCCAGAGTCAGCACGGCGACGAGGGGCAGGGCCAGCAGCGTGACCTGGTCGCCGAGCTGCGAGATCGAGTGTCCGGCCCACAGCTTTAGGAACTCGGGCTGGCGGAGGAGCGGCGGCGGCTCGAGGGCCGCCGCCGCCGGAGTCTCTTCCGCCAGGCTCACGCGCGCTTGACGCTGATGTCGCCGCTCATCGAGCGCGCCTTCAGCTCGACGAGCGGGCCTTCGTCGGTCTCGACCCTGCTGCCGGACTCGAGATCGAGCTCGGACGAGGTGTCTCCCGAGAGCGTTTGCGCGTCGACCAAGAGCCGCGATCCCTTCGCGATCCCGACCTCGATGTCGCCCGAAGCCGAGTTGATCCGCACGTCGCCGGAGGCGACGCTGCGGAGCTCGACGTCGCCCGAGGCCGTGTTCACATCCGCGCCCTCGGCCGACTCGTCGATCTGGACATCGCCCGAAGCTGAGTTGACCTTCGCGGTGCCGACGCGGTCGAGCTGGACGTCGCCCGAGGCGGTGTTGACACCGGCCTCGCCGGAGACGTCCTCGAACTCGACGTCGCCTGAGGCGACCTTGAGGTCGATCTCCGAGTAGCGCCCCCGGCCGGAGATGTCCGCCGACGCCAGATTGGCGCGGACCGACGCGCCGTGGGGGGCCGCGATGCGCACGCGGTACTCGCCGCCGCGACGGAAGAGCCCACCCCGGCCGGCCTCGATCCGCACCTCGTAGCCCTCGCCCCGCGGACGCATCGTGATCTCGGCGTCGCGCTCGAGCTCCTCCGAATCGCGACCTCGCGCCTGGAACTCGACCGCCGTCTCGGCCGCGTCGTCCGTTTCGATCTCGATGTCGCCCGACGGAATCCGAATGTCGAGCATGACCGGGCCGGGGGTGGAAAAGGTCTCGTGCCTCACGGCCGGCGCTTTCCACGGCGCCGCGGCGGCCGCGGATCCGTCTTGACCTCGACGTGTCCGAACGGGAGCTGGAAGAACGTCATGCCGATCCCCTCCTAATTGCGGCCGTAGCCGCTAAGTCGATTGCCTCTGCTGCGCGGCGCCGGCGACGCCACGCTGCGGGACAGCGCCCGGACGAGCCAGGCGTTGAGCGACATGCCCTCACGGGCCGCCGCTTCCTCGAGCTCGCGCTTGAGGCTGTCGTAGAGCCGCAGAGTGATCCTCGCGGCAAGCCCGTCCTCCGCCGGGACGGCGGCCGGCTCCGCCGGCTCGGCGCCGACGTAGACGAGCTGGGGGTCCGGCCCGGCGAGCCGAACCTCGACGTGCCCTTCGGGCAGCTGGTCGCTGATCTCCAGCGCCGCCTCGCCCAGGGTCTCCATCAGGCGCATTCCGGCGGAGCCGCGCAGCGCCTGGATCAGGCGCTCGGCGGCTGCCGCGGTCTCGTCGTCGCCGACGGCGGCGACCGCGGCGAGGTCTCGCTCGAGCGCTGCGATGAATCGTGCCGTCTCCATGGCCGCAGTATGACATCATTTTGATGTCTGTCAAGCATCACCGTGACATCGGCTTGAAATGGCGGTATAGATGCCCTGTGATCTGTCCGAGCTGCGGCCAGGAGAACCCGGAGGGCTTCCGCTTCTGCGGCGCCTGCGGTGCAGAGCTCGCAACCGCCCCCTCCCCACGCGCGGTGCGGAAGACGGTCACGGTGCTGTTCTGCGACGTCTCCGGCTCGACCGCGATGGGCGAGCGGCTCGACCCGGAGTCGACTCGCCGCGTGATGACCCGCTACTTCGAGGCGATGCGCGAGGCGATCGAGCGCCACGGCGGCACGGTCGAGAAGTTCATCGGGGACGCCGTCATGGCCGTGTTCGGGATCCCGGTCGTGCACGAGGACGACGCGCTCCGTGCAGTACGCGCCGCGGCCGACATGCGCGCCGCGCTCGGCGGGCTCAACGACGAGCTCGAGCGCGACTGGGGCGTCAGGATCGAGAGCCGGATCGGCGTCAACACCGGCGAGGTGGTCGCCGGCGAAGGCGACTCCCTGACGACCGGAGATGCGGTCAACGTCGCGGCGCGGCTGGAGCAGGGGGCGGCACCGGGCGAGACACTGCTCGGGGAGTCGACCTACCGCCTGGTCCGTGACGCGGTGAGGGCCGAGCCCGTCGAGCCGCTCGACGCCAAGGGCAAGTCGGAGCCGGTCGTCGCGTACCGCTTCACCGGCCTCGTCGAGGGAGCCGAGTTCATCCCGCGCCGCCTCGACTCGCCGCTCGTCGGACGCGAGAACGAGCTCGCCCAGCTCCAACGCGCGTTCGACCACGCGGTCGCCGAGCGCGTCGCGTACCAGTTCACGCTGCTCGGCCCGGCCGGGATCGGCAAGTCGCGCCTCGTGCGAGAGCTCGACGGCCAGGTCGACGCGACGCTCCTGACCGGCCGGTGCCTGCCGTACGGCGAGGGGATCACGTACTGGCCGCTCCTGGAGATGGAGCCGCTCGCGTCGGAGATCGACTTCCAGGCGAACCGCGACGAGATCGCGCTCCAGGCGCGGCGGATCCTCGAGCGGCAGGCATGCGACAAGCCCGTGCTCCTCGTCCTCGACGACCTTCAATGGGCCGAGCCCACCTTCCTCGACCTCGTCGACCACCTCACCGATCTCGCACGAGACGCACCGATGCTGGTCGTGTGCGCCGCAAGGCCCGACCTCCTCGAGCTTCGACCCGGCTGGGGAGGCGGGAAGCTCAACGCCACGACGATGCAGCTCGAGGCGTTGACCGAGGCGGAAGCTGGACGGCTCGTGGACAACCTGCTGGCGCGCAGCGACCGTGGCATGAAGGCGCGCGTCGCCGCCGCAGCGGAGGGGAACCCGTTGTACGTCGAGGAGATGCTGGCCATGCTGGCCGATGGCGCGAACGGCGAGGCCGCGATCCCGCCCACCATCCAGGCGCTCCTCGCCTCGAGGCTCGATCGCCTGACCGTGGACGAGCGGACGACCGTCGAATGCGCTGCGATCCAGGGACAGGAGTTCCGGCAGGACGCCCTCGCGAATCTCGTGCCCGAGCAGCTCGGCGGACGGCTCTCGGAGATCCAGCTCTCGCTCGTCAGAAAAGACGTCATCCGACCTTCAGGCGACGAGACGTTCAGGTTCAAGCATCTCCTCCTTCGGGATGCGGCCTACGACGCGCTGCCGAAGGAGCAGCGCGGCGATCTCCACGAGCGGTTCGCCGAATGGCTGGCGACCTCTTCGCCGGAGCTCGAGGAGATTCGCGGCTACCACCTCGAGCGGGCGTATCGGTACCGCGCCGAGCTGGGCCCGGTCGACGATGCCGGGAAACTGCTGGCGCACCGGGCAGCGAGGCTGCTTGGCGCCGCGGGCGGACGCGCAAGCGACCGTGGAGACGTTCACGCGACGATCAACCTGCTGGAGCGCACCGTGGCGCTCCTCCCTCCGGACGACCCGGACGCGCTTCGCGTCTATCCCGACCTCGGGGCGGCCTACGGCGAGATCGGCGAGCTCGAGCGCGCGGACTCGATCTTCGCGGCGGCCGAGCACGGCGACCAGGCGACCGCCCTCCGCGCCCGCGCGCGCCGACTGTACCTGGGCCTACTCCGCGGATCGCCGCAGACCGCCGCCGTCGCTCCGCTGGAGGGGATGCTCGCCGACGCCGAGCGCATCGGCGACGAAGGGCTCGTGTCGGAGCTGCTCTGGCGCCTCGGCGTGCTCAACACCTGGATCGGCGAGGGCGAGCGAGCCCGGAAGCTTCTACGCGCGTCGGTCGAGCGCGCCGAGTCGGCCGGCGACCAGCGCTCCAAGACGCAGGCGGTGCACTGGCTCGCCATCGACCTGCTGTGGGGGCCGACTCCGGTCGAGGCCGCGCTCGAGGAGTGCAGCCGCCTAGCGGCCTCGCGCGACCTTGGGGCCGCGGCGGAAACCGAGCTGCTCGTGATCCGAGGGTGCCTCCTGGGTCTGGCCGGCGACCTCGAGGAGGCGCGCCGCCTCGCCGACGAGGGTCGGACAGCGCTGCTCGAGCTGGGCCAGAAGGTTCAGCACGCTGCGATCGCGATGCCTATCGCAGTGGTCGAGCTCCTCCACGGGGAGAACCGCGTGGCCGAGCAGATGCTTCGCGAGGCGCGCGAGATCCTCACGGCGGCCGGCGAACGCGGCTACCTGTCGACGGTCTCGGCGCTGCTCGCGATCGCCCTAGCCAAGCAGGGCCACTCCGAGGAGGCCGGAGCCATGGCCGACGAGAGCAGGGAGGTCGGCGCCGAGGACGACCTGATCACGCAGATGTACTGGCGCGTCGCGAAGGCGCAGGTCGTCGCGGCGACCGGCGACGGCGAGACGGCAGCCCGGCTCGCGGCGGAGACGACCGATCTCGCCGCGAACTACGAGACCTTCGACGGGCCGGTCGCGGTCGTCGAGGTCGCCCAGTACCTGGAGCCGAACGCCCGTCGCGAGGCGCTCGAGAAGGCTCTGGCGGCCGCGACGGCCAAGGGGAACACGCTCACGGCCGCGCAGGCTCGCCAGCAGCTCGCAGCTCTTCCATGACTCCGGCGACCCACGCGTCGAGCTCCGCGAGCCCGCCGGTGTTCACGTACGCGTAGTCCGCGCGCTTGGCCTTCTCGCGGTCGTCGATCAGGCGCTCCTCGCGGCCCTTCATCGGCACGTTCGTCCGCTGTTCGCGCAGCAGCCGGGGCGCCGTGATCGCGACGACCTTGTCGAAGCGGTCCTGCGATCCAACCTCGTAGAGAAGCGGCACTTCGGTCACGGCGACGTCCGGCGGCTCGGGGAGCCGGGCAAGCTGGTCGCGCCAGTTCAGGTACTCCGCCGAGACGCGCGGGTGGAGGAGCCCCTCGAGCCAGGCGAGGGCCTCCCTGTCGCCGAAGACGATCCGGCCCACCTTCCTGCGGTCGATCTTTCCGTCCTCGCCCAGGATCCCGTCTCCCAGCCGGTCGAGCATGGCCTTCTTGACCTCCGGGTCCGTGCGGATCAGGTGGTGGACGATCTCGTCGCTCGAGACGACGGCGGCGCCGTGGCGCGCGAACGCCTTCAGCGCCTCGCTCTTCCCCGCCCCGATGCCGCCCGTGATGGCGACCGAGACCGGAGGGTTATTGCTCGTCGGTCGTCTCTTCGGCCGGAGTCTCTTCGGCCGGAGCCGACTCGTCCAGCGCGACGGTCTCGGCCGGCGTCTGGCTCTCGGGCAGCGGCTCGTCCGCGCCCTCTGCGGGCTCAGCCTCGGGCTCGCCCTCGACGGGCTGCGGCTCTTCGGGCGCCCCGACCGGCTCGGGCGACGGCTCGGCGCCTGTGCTCTCCTCCAGTGCCATCTCGGCCCGGCCCTCCGCGAAGACCTCGTCGGACAGGCCCAGCTCGGACGCCGGGGTCGGCCCGTCGCCCTCGACCCGCTTCAGCGACAGTGAGAGGCGGCGGCGCTCGGCGTCGACCTCGATGATCTTCGCCTGCACCTGGTCGCCCTGCGAGACGACCTCGCGCGGGTTCTCGACGTGGTGCTGCGCGAGCTCGGAGATGTGCACGAGCCCCTCGACGCCGGGCATGATCTCGACGAAGGCTCCGAAGGTGACGACCTTCGTGACCTTGCCCTCGACGACGTCTCCCTCGTTGTACTGGTCGAGGACCTGCTGCCAGGGATCGCTCTGGGTCTGCTTGAGCCCGAGCGAGATCCGCTGGCGGTCCCGGTCGATGTCGAGGACCTTCACCTCGACGGTCTGGCCGATCTCGAGCACCTCGCTCGGGTGGTTGACGTGCGACCACGAGAGCTCGGAGATGTGGATCAGGCCGTCCATGCCGTCGAGGTCGACGAAGGCGCCGAAGTCGACGATGTTCGAAATCTGCCCCTCGACGACGTCTCCGGGCTGGAGCCGGTCGAGGATCTGCTGGCGCTGTTCCTTGCGCTCGTCCTCGAGGACGGCGCGGCGCGACAGCACGACGTTGTTGCGCGAGCGGTTGAGCTCGATCACCTTCGCGCGGAGCTCCTGGCCGAGGAACTCGTCCAGGTCCTGCACGCGGCGGATGTCGACGAGCGACGCCGGGAGGAAGCCGCGGACGCCCAGGTCGAGGATCAGGCCGCCCTTCACGACCTCGATCACGCGTCCCAGGATCGCCTCGCCGGACTCGGCCTTCTGCTCGATCATCTTCCACGCGAGCTCGAACCGGGCGCGCTTCTTGGAGAGGATCAGCCGGCCCTCCGCGTCCTCCTTGGTCAGGACGAGCGCGTCGACCTCCTCGCCGAGCTTGACCTCGTCCTCCGGGTTGACCGACCGGCGGATCGAGAGCTCGGACAGCGGGATGACGCCCTCGGACTTGTAGCCGATGTCCACGAGGACCTCGTCCTTGTCCACGCGCACGACGGTGCCGTGGACGACCTCCCCCTCGTTGATGGTCGGGAAGGTGGACTCGTAGTCCGGGATCAGCTCTCCCTCGGGCCCGGTGGTCCAGACCTCAGGGTCGTCTACGTGCGGCTTGTCGGCGATGTCGCTCACCACGAGCGGCGCAGTATATCTGCGGATTTTCCGCTTTCAGATGCCGCGCAAGAAGTCGCGGACGTGGCCTAGATAGGCGTCCTGCGCCTCGATCATGCTCATGTGACCCGCGTCGGGCAGCTCGGCGTACTCGGAGTTCGGAATGCCCTCGTGAAGGACGCGATTGGCCCGCGGCGTGGTCACCCGGTCATGGTCGCCGACCAGCACGAGCGTCGGCTTCGTCACCTTGCCGAGGTCGGGCGTGTAGTCGAAGTCGCCGTACCCCACGTTGGCGAAGTGCCGCAGAACGTGCGGCGCGTAGATCGTGCCGGCGGCGAAGTCGGCCGGCGGCTCGCCGTGGAAGTGAAACGGCGACTGGATCCGCATCAATTCGGCCGCGTCCTCCTCCGTTTCCACGCGGGTCTCCCACTCCCACGACTCCGCGATCGGTTTCCCGGCCTCACCCATCGCCTCGAGCGAGGCCTGGACGTCGGCCATCAGGTTCTCGCTCGAGTCGCCCCCGCCGGAGATGACGTAGGCGGCGGCGGTGCCGACGTTGATCGCGTGCCAGGTCGTGATGATCGCGCCGAACGAGTGGCCGAGGAGGGCGAAGCGGTCGAGCTCGAGCGCCTCGGCCAGCAGGTCGACGTCCCGCGCGAAGACCTCGAGGCTGAGGCTTGTGGGATCCACTCGCTCACTGCGTCCCTGACCGCGCTCGTCGACGTAGAGCACGCGGAAGTCCTCCCCCAGCGGATCGAGCCAGGGTCGGAAGTTCGTGTGGTCGAGCCCGGGCCCGCCGTGGAGGACGACCAGCGGCAGCCCGTCGTCGCCCACCGGCTCGACGAACATCGTGTACCCGTCCGGGAGCCGGACGTTCAGCTCTTGGCCTCGTTCCAGTCCTCGCCGACGCCTACGTCGACCGCCAGCGGCGGGTCGAGGCCGTACGCGGCGCACATCTCCTCCCGGACGAGCTCCTTCACGGCGGAGACCTCCTTCTCCGGCACCTCGAGCAGCAGCTCGTCGTGCACCTGGAGGACGAGCTTCGCGCCGCGCCCCTCGTTTCGCAGCCGGCCGTGGATCGAGATCATCGCCTTCTTGATCACGTCCGCGTTCGAGCCCTGCATGACAAAGTTGACGGCGAGCCGCTCGCCGAGCGAGCGGGTTTGCCGGTTCGAGGCGCGCAGCTCGGGCACCGGGCGCCGCCGTCCGAGCAGGCTCGTCGTGTAGCCGTCCCGCGTCGCCTGCTCGATCGTCCTCTGGATGAAGTCCTGGACGTGCGGGAAGCGGGCGAGGTAGGTGTCGATCAGCTCCTGCGCCTGCTCGCGCGAGATCTCGAGGTTCTCCGAGAGGCCGAAGGACGAGATCCCGTAAACGATCCCGAAGTTGATCATCTTCGCCGTCGAGCGGTCGCCCGTCGTCAGCTCGGCCGGGTCCTTCCCGAGCACCTCGGCGGCGGTTGCCGTGTGGATGTCGTCGCCGCGCGCAAACGCCTCCCGCAGCTTCGGCTCGCCGGAGACGTGGGCGAGGATCCGCAGCTCGATCTGCGAGTAGTCCGCCGAGAGCAGCCGGTGGCCCTGCTCGGCGACGAACGCGGAGCGGATCTCCTTGCCGAGCTCGGTGCGGATCGGAATCGCCTGGAGGTTCGGGCTCGTCGTCGAGAGCCGGCCGGTCGAGGCGACGGCCTGGTTGAAGGTGGTGTGCAGCCGCTTGTCGTGCTCCGAGATCAGGGTCGGCAACGGGCCGAGGTACGTGTTCACGAGCTTCGAGTACTCGCGCCACTCCTCGATCACACCGACGATCTCGTGCTCGTGGCGGATCTTGCGCAGGACGCGGGTGTCGGTCGAGTAGCCGGTCTTGCCCTTACGGTCCGGCGTCAGGCCGAGCTTCTCGAACAGGATCCGGGCCACCTGCTGAGTCGAGCCGACGATGAACTCCTCTCCGGCCAGCTCGTAAGCCTTCTGCTCGAGCTCCTCGACGCGGTCGGCGAGCCGCGCCGTGATCTCGCCCATCCGGTACTCGTCGATCTTGACGCCGGTGTCCTCCATGTCCGCGAGCACGTTGGTCAGCGGCAGCTCGATCTCGCGGTAGAGCTCCTCGGCACCGCGTTCCTTCAGCCGGGAGACGAGCGGTTCGGCGAGGCGCAGCGTCGCGGCCGCGTGGCGTACGAGCGCGGAGGTGTCCTCGTCGGCGGGCGGGTCGGGGACGAGCTCGATGCCGTACTCGGCGGCGAGGTCGTCCAGCTCGTAGGTCGCTCGGCCGGGATCGATCAGGTAGGCGGCCAGCAGCGTGTCTTCCGCGGGCTCGACGCGCTGCGCCTTCGCGTCGTGGGCGACGAATGACCCCTCGATGCGCGCGGGGCGCGGCCCGACGACCACACCGTCATCGGTCGCGACTGCGACGCGGCCGTTCTCCGCCGCGATCGCGCCCGACCCGGGCAGCTCGCCCTCCCGCCAGGGCACCTGGACGCCCTCGAGCACCATCGGCGCCGCCGGGACGGTGGCATCGAGGTCGTCCACCCGGCTCAGCAGGCCGCGGAACTCGAACTGGCGGAACATCTCCTTCAGCCGCGAGCGGTCGGGCGGGGAGAGGACGAGCTCGGCGGGGTCGCAATCCAGCTCGAGGTCTCGCCGCATCGTCGCCAGCTCCTTCGAGACCTTCGCCTGGTCGGCGTTCTCGGTGATGTTCTTCCGCCGCGCCGGCGTGAGCTCCTCGACGTGCTCGATGACGCCCTCGAGGGAGCCGTACTGCTGGATCAGCTGCGACGCGGTCTTGTCGCCGATCCCGGGGATGCCCGGGATGTTGTCCGAGTTGTCCCCCTTGAGGCCGATGAAGTCTGGGATCTGGTCGGGTGTGATCCCCAGGCGGGCCTCGACGCGGTCGGGCGTGTAGACGTTCACGTCCGCGACGCCCCGCGGCGTCATCATCAGCGTCACGTTCTCCGTGACCAGCTGGAATGCGTCCCGGTCCGTGGAGACGACGGTCGTCTTCACCCCGGCCTGGTCGGCCCGAGTGGCGAGCGTGGCGATGACATCGTCTGCCTCCCACCCCTCGAACTCGAGGTTCCGGTAGCCGAAGGCTTCGACGATCGGCCGGAAGTGCGGAAACTGCTCGCGCAGGAGATCGGCCATCGGCTTCCGGTCCGCCTTGTAGCCCTCGTGTTGCTCCATCCGCTCGACGGGCCTGGTGTCCCAGGCGACCGCGACGCCCTTCGGCTTGTAGTCGGTCAGGAGCTTGAAGAGCATGTTCGTGAAGCCGAGCAGCGCGTTCGTCGGCATTCCCTCGCTCGTCGCGAGCTCCTCGGGCAGCGCGAAGTACGCGCGGTAGGCGAGGTTGTTCCCGTCGACGAGGAAGAGGTCGGAGTCCCGCGCGGGCGCATCGTCGAGCTGGAGCTCCTCGCCGGTCAGCGTCTTTGGGCTCACAGGGGCAACGGTATCGTCCTCCGCCGATGCCGGGCCTGCGATTCGAGCCGTTCTCGGACGTCCATCTCGACGACGCCGCGCAGGTCCTCGCGGCGCGACATCGACGCCACCTCGCCAGCGAGCCGCTGCTGGCAGTAGACGCGGACTTCCGGGCCGAGCTCGAAGAGGCCTGGCGCGCGGACGGCGCGAGCGGGTCAGTCCTGCTCGCGGAGGGTGAGCTCCGGGGTTACCTCGTCGCCGCCCCGCGGCCGCTCACGAACACCGGAATCACTTGGATGCTCGCCGGCTTCGCGGGCTTCGCCCTCGACGGGGATCCTGAACTTGTCCGCGACCTCTACGCACACGCCGCGCAACGTTGGGTCGACGACGGTCACACGAGGCACGGCCTCTACATTCCGGCCTCCGAGTCCGACCAGATCGACGCCTGGTTCCACCTCTGCTTCGGCGCGTCGGGCGTCACCGCCGCGCGCGAGGTTGCGCCGGAGCCGTTCGAGTCGCGTGTCGCGGTCCGGGACGGCACGCCGGACGACCTGGAGGAGGCGGCCCGCCTCGACCGGGAGATGGCCCGCTCGATGGAACCCGCACCCAGCTTCTCGGGCAGGGAGCTGGAGTCGGAGGCGGACACCGTGGAGGAGTGGCGCGATACCTGGGACGACGATCTCTTCGTGCACTTCGTCGCAGAGCTCGAGGGCCGCGCGATCGGGCACCTCGTGCTTTACCGGGGCCGCGAGGGCCTCCGCATCCCGGCCGGGAGCATCGATCTTGCGGCTGCGTCGACGGAGCCTGAGGCGCGCGGATCGGGCGTCGGCCGCGCGCTGACGGCCCACGCGCTCGCCTGGGCGCAAGCGGCGGACTATCGGTCGATGACTGCCGACTGGCGGACGACGAACCTGCTCGCCTCGCGGTTCTGGCCGAAGCGTGGATTCCGGCCGACGTTCCTGCGGATGTACCGCTCGATTCCGTGAGCGTCCGGAAAGCAGAGCCGCGCGACGCGGACCGGATGCTGAAGCTGATGGAGGATCTGACTCGGCCCGCGGTGCACGAGGATCCGCAGCCGCAGCGCGACGTGTTCCTGGCGCACCTCCGGCACCCGGACTGCCATCTCTACGTCGCCGAGCTGGATGGCGAGGTCGCCGGCGCCGTCAGCCTCTGGATCCAGCCTCGGCTGAACTGGACGACTCCGCAGGGCTGGATCCCCGACCTGTTCGTGGACGAGGCCTTCCGCAGACGCGGAGCAGCTCGGGCGCTCCTGGACGCGTGCGCCGAGGAGTGCCGGCGCCGCGGCTGCCACGTCCTGACCCTCGAGTCGGGCCACCACCGGGCCGAGGCGCACCGCCTGTACGAGTCGTACGGCTTCGTCCACCACGCCCGCGCCTACGTCCTGACCCTCTAGTGCGAGTTCCGCTCCTCGCCGGCTCGCGGCTGACCGTCGTCGACGTGCCGTCGGACGCCGTGGTGCTCAGGCCGCCGCCTCCCGCCGAGTCGCTCGCGGACGTCGGCGCGGCGGTTCGCGAGGCGCTCCGGTTCCCACTCGCCGGGCGGCCGCTCGAGCAGCTTGCGACGCGCGGCGGCCGGGCGACGCTCGTCGTCGAGCCGCCGGCGCTCCCGATCCCGAGCGCCGTCCGTGATCCGCGTCAGGAGGCATTGGCCGCGGCGGTCGCGGAGCTGGAGCGGGCGGGCGTCGCGCTGGAGCGCCAGACGATTCTCGTCGCCGGGGGGCTCGGCCGGAAAGCGGGAGCCCACGAGCTCGAGAGCCTCGTCCCGCACGAGTTGGCCCGGCGATTCTCTGGCCGGCTCGAGGTGCACGACGCCGCCGATCCGGATCTGGTCGAGGTCGGGACGGCCGGCAGGATCCCGCTCCGGGTCAACCACGCGCTCGTCGACACTGATCTTGTCGTCGTCGTGAGCGCCGCCGAATCCGTGCTCCACGGCGGCCCCGCCGCGCTACTCGCCGCCTGCGGACCGGAGGCCCTGCGCGCCGCCGGCGCCCACTCGCTCCTCGAGACCGCAGCGTCGCTCGGGTGGCGGCTCGGCAGCGAGCTGGAGCGGGAGCTCTCCAAGCGAGTGCCGCTGATCGGAGCCTCCCTGTCGCTCAACCCGCCGGTGGTGACGGGCGCCTTCCACGGCTACCCGCACGATCACCGAGCGCTCGAGCGGATCGCGGCTTCCCCGGTCCGACTCGCCTTCCGACTCGCCCCCGGGCCGATCCGGACGCGGCTGCTCGGCTCGATCCCGCGGGAGCTCACGGCGACGTCCGTCCTCGGCGGCCTGCCGTCGATCGCGCACGTCGAGGCGCTGCTCCGCGGCGTCGAGGCGCGGGCGGCGCGACTCGACGAGCCGCTGGACGTCGCGGTGATCGGGATTCCGGCGACGACGCCCCACCTGCCCCGCGAGCGACCGAACCCGGTGCTCGCTGCGTACCTCGGGCTCGGTCTTGCGCTCCGGCTCTGGCGCGATGCCTTCCCGGTCGCGGAAGGCGGCACCGCGATCCTCCTCAGCCCGTTCGACCGGCGGTTCCCTCATCCGAGCCAGTCGCCGTACCGGACGTTCTTCAACGCGCTGCGCGCTCTCGGCTCGCGCGCGGCGACCGAGCCGGTGGAGCTCGCAGCCGCGGAGCGCGCGGCCGCCTCGGACCCGCGGACGATTGCCCAGTACCGCTCCGGCCGCGCGTGCCACCCGGTGCTGCCGTTCGTCGAGTGGGCGGGCTGCCTGCCCGCGGTCGAACGGCTGGGCGCCGTCCTCGTGGCCGGAAGCCGCGACGCCATGGCCGCGCGTCAGTTCGGCTTCGTCCCGACGCGCAACCTCTCCACCGCGCTGTCGATGGCAAGGGCGAGGGCCGGCGGCTCGGCGAGGGTCGGGTTCATCGTCGCCCCGCCCTACTTCCCGATCCGTACGGGCCCCTCGTAAGGAAATAACGGGCGGGCTAGCGGGCTTCCTGGGGCGCCGCTGGCGGTTCGAGGCCGGAGGGCACAGTGCTTCAGCACGGGCCCGGAGAGCATCGGGCCGCCAGCGGCGTCAGGCGGGCGGAGCCGGGCTCCGCCCGGCGGGAGCCCGCCGACCAGGGAGCGCGCTACGTTTCGCCGAGGTAGGTCTTGCGTACCTGCTCGTTCTGCGCGAGGGCCTTCGCGTCGTCGGCGAGCGCGATCGAGCCCGTCTCCATCACGTAGCCCCGGTCGGCGACGTCGAGCGCCATGAGCGCGTTCTGCTCGACGAGGAGGATGGGCGTGCCCTGCTTGTTGATCTCCACGACGATCTCGAAGATCCGCTCGACGAAGATCGGCGCCAGTCCCATCGACGGCTCGTCCAGCAGCAGCAGCTTCGGCTGCGCCATGAGCGCCCGCCCGATCGCGCACATCTGCTGCTCGCCGCCCGACATCGTCCCCGCCCGCTGATTCCGGCGCTCCTGGAGGCGTGGAAAGAGCTCGAAGACCCGGTCGAGCGAGGCCTTGATCCCCGCCTTGTCGTCGCGCTGGAACGCGCCCATCTCGAGGTTCTCCATCACGCTCATGCGTGGAAACAGGCGCCGACCTTCGGGTGACTGGCTGATGCCCATCTTGACGACGTCGTGCGGAGATTCCTGGGTGATGTCCCGGCCCTGGAACCGGATCCGCCCCTCGCGCGGGTGGTTGAGGCCGTTGATCGAGCGGAGCGTCGTGGACTTCCCGGCGCCGTTCGCACCGATCAGCGTCACGACCTCGCCGTCGTAGACCTCGAGCGAGACGCCCTTCAACGCCTGGATCGACCCGTAGTACGTGTGGACGTTTTCGAGCTCGAGGATCTTGCTGCGATCAGGCGACGTCGTCGCCGGCTCGCGCTCAACAACTGTCTCGGTCATTGCGACACCGCCGCCGAGCCGAGGTATGCCTCGATCACCTTCGGGTCGCGCTGAACGTCCAGCGGTGCGCCCTCGGCGATCTTCTCCCCGTAGTCGAGGACCGTGACCCGGTCGGACACGCCCATGACGACGCGCATGTCATGCTCGATCAGGAGCACGGTCAGCCCCTCCTCCGTGCGCAGCCTCGAGACGAAGGCCGTGAAGTCGGCGGTCTCCTGTGGGTTCATCCCGGCCGTGGGCTCGTCGAGGAGGACGAGCTTCGGCTGCGTCGCGAGCGCTCGAGCGACCTCGAGCCTGCGCTGGTCGCCGTACGAGAGGTTGCGGCCGTACTCCTCCCACTGGCTGCGCTGAAGCCCGGAGAACGCGAGCAGCTCGCGTGCCCGGTCGGCCGCCTGGCGTTCCTCCCGCTTCACCCCGGGCGTGTGAAGGATGCTCTTGACGATCCCACCCTTCAGCCGGGAGTGCATCCCGACCATGACGTTCTCGAGGGCCGTCATATTCTGGAAGAGCCGGATGTTCTGGAACGTGCGGCCGATGCCGCGCTCGGTGATCGCGTGCGGCGGCTTGCCGGTCACGTTCTCGCCGGCGAACTCGATTCTTCCGCCGGTCGGCTTGTAGACCCCGGTGAGCATGTTGAAGAACGTCGTCTTGCCGGCACCGTTCGGCCCGATCAGGCTGATGATCGACCCCTCGGGGATCGTGAAGTCGACGTCGTTGACGGCGATTAGACCGCCGAACTCCTTGCGAACCTTCTCTGCGACGAGGATGGGGGCAGCCTGGGCCATCAGTGCTGCACGTCGTAGAGCGGCTCGTCGTGCACGCCCTCCTCGAACTCCGCCTTCCGCCGGGTGCTCGGAATCAGGCCTTCCGGCTTGAAGAGCATGACGAGGACGAGGATCGCCCCGAAGATCCCGAACTGGTAGAGCGGCACGTCGATGTTCGTGCCGAAGGTCTCGTTGATCTCGGCCCCGATGTTCCCGAGGCCTTCCTGGTTCAGGTAGGCGAGGAAGCCGCCGCCGACGATCACGCCCCAGACGTTCCCCATCCCGCCGAGGATGACCATGCAGAGGATGAACACCGAGATGTTGAAGAAGAAGTCGTCGGGGAAGGTGCCGCTCTTGAAGCTCGCGTAGTACGCGCCGGCGATCCCGCCGAAGAACGCTCCTGCCGCGTAGGCCCAGGTCTTCGTCTGCATGAGCGGCACGCCCATCGCGGCCGCCGCCGTCTCGTCCTCTCGGATCGCGATCCAAGCACGGCCGAGGCGCGAGTCCCGCAGGCGCACCGAGCAGAACACCGTGAAGAGCAGAAGCCCGAGCGCGGTCCAGTAGAAGACCTCGATGCCGCCGATCTCCCTCCCGAGGAAGGTTGAGTTGAAGGCCAGGTAATCCGCGGGTAAGCCCGTCCAGCCGGAGATCGTCTCGCCGAAACCCGGTGGATCGATCGGGTTGATCCCTTGCGCCCCGTTTGTCAGGTTGAAGCCGGTGCCGAACAGGTTGTCGCCGTTGCGCGCGATCTGGGGCATGATCTCGCCGAATCCGAGCGTGACGATCGCGAGATAGTCGCCGCGGAGGCGGAGCGTCGGGAGGCCGATCAGGACGCCGACGATCCCGGTGAAGATGCCGGCGATGATCAGCACGAGCCAGATCGAGACGTGGAAGCCCTCTGCCTCCGGGCTGACGCCGACGGAGCCCACGTGGACGCCGCCGACGCTCTCGGCGAAGTGCGGCGAAGCGAACCAGGCGGCCGTGTACGCGCCCATCGCGTAGAAGGCGACGTAGCCGAGGTCGAGGAGGCCCGCGTACCCGACGACCATGTTCAGGCCGATCGCCATCATGATGAAGATCGTCATCGTGACGGCCGTGTCGACGGACGGGAAGGGGCCGAACAGCGGGACCTCGTAGAGCTCGTCTCGATAGTACGGATAGGTGATCGCGAGCAGGATCGCGACCCCCGGAACGACCCACTTCCCGTGACGCAGCATGTCCCACGGCACCGCGTACAGCGCGAGGATGATCGCCGTCGAGATGATCAGCGACGTCGTGAAGCCCGAGAAGATGATCACGAGCACGATCCAGGCCAAGGCGATGATGCCGCCCTTGATCCCGCGCTTGCGCAGCTCGGAGTCGAAGTCCGCGCGGCGTTCGCGCGGAAGGCCGGGAACGTTCACCTAGCCGCCCTCCGGAGTCTGCTCCCCGAGGAGGCCCTCGGGCCGGAAGACGAGGATGATGATCAGGAGGCCGAAGATGATCGACTGGGTCCAGTCGCTGCCGGGCGTCGCCCAACCGAGGCCGTTGTTGAACGACTCGATCATCGCGATCAAAAGACCGCCGAGGACGGCTCCGGGCAGATTGCCGATCCCGCCGATGACGGCCGCGGTGAACGCGATCAGGCCGAGGCGGAAGCCCTCGTCGTAACGGATGTTCGTGATGTAGAGCGCATAGAGGAGGCCTGCGCTGCCGGCGAGCGCACCGGCGATCAAGAACGTGAACGAGATCGTCCTGTTGACGTTGATGCCCATCATCGCCGAGGCGTCCCGGTCCTGGGCGGTCGCGCGCATTGCCTTCCCCTGGCGCGTCTTTTGCACCAGCCACATCAGCAGAAGCAACACGGGGACGGTGAACAGGAGCACGATCAGCTTGTCCCAGGTGTACGCGACCCCGCCGATCGTGAAGACCTCACCCCTGGGGAGGATCGAGTCGACCGAGGTCGGCCTCGCCCCCTTCCATACGAGCCCGACGTTCTGGAGGATGAACGACATGCCGATCGCCGTGATCAGCGGCGCCAGGCGCGGCGCATGGCGAAGCCGGCGGTAGGCGACCAGCTCGATGCTCGTGTTGAGGACGGCGCAGAACGCCATCACGATCACGAGCATGAGGAGGATCATCGACCAGAGGAAGAGTCCGGATTCGCCCGCCAGCCCGAAGCTCGAGACCATCGTGGCCACGAGCATCCCCCCGAGCATGAACACGTCGCCGTGGGCGAAGTTGATCAGCTCGAGGATGCCGTAGACGAGCGAATAGCCGAGCGCCACGAGACCGTAGATCGCGCCGTTCGTCAGCCCGATGAGGAAGAGGCGATAGAACTCGTTCGGGGTCTTGACGAGGTTGACGCCGAGCCAGATCAGCAGCAGGCCGACGAGCAGTGCCGCGAATGCCGGTGCGATGTACCCCGGGATTCGGCCCGCAAGAGTGGGAAGCGGAAGACGGCGCGCCTGGGTGGCCATTCGTCCCTTTCGAAACCTGTCGGGGGGGGTCGGCGGGGCGCCCCCCCCACGGTGGATTTACAT
>DASZEE010000062.1:0-3884 GCA_035941215.1 Gaiellaceae bacterium | reverse complement strand
CAGGGCCGCGACTACGCCCGGATCTACGTGAAGGAGCTCGACCACGGCAAGGCCCCGGTCGCCCTCTCCCCGGAGGAGCAGGAAGCGGTCGAGCGGGCAATGGCCCGCTAGTCCGCCGCGAAGCGGGCTTTGCCCGCTTCGCTCACCGGCTAACCGGGTAGACCATGCCACCCGGGGCACACGCGCCGCGCGCCGCGGAAGCGGTGCCCGGCTTCCGAGAGGTCGAGGAAAGTCGTGAGACTTTCCTCGAACGCGGAGCGGCGAAAGCCGCGGAGCGCTACCCGCCTGGGTAACTGAAGATGACCGGGTACTCAGCGGTGTTGTTGTCCGCGTTCTGCTCGCTGGGCACCGGCTTGACGCTGACCTGAAGCGTCGTCCGCTGGACGAACGGCACCGGGCCGACGTTTCGGAACCGGACCGTCGTCTCCTCGCCGGGCTCGGTGAGGTCGACTCGTTGCGTCCTCGTCAGCGGCTCGGTCTCCTTCTGGATCGTGAGCTCGACCTCGACGCCGGTCTCGGTCGAGTCGCCTGAGTTCTCGAAGACGACGTCGAACGAGAGATCGGTGGTCGCGATGATCTTGTTCAGCGCGTTCGGGTTCAGCCGCGCGCCTCCGACGACGGTCACGGAGACCAGGTTGTGGCCGTGCGTGCCGGGCCGGGCGGCCGTCCCGCCGGTGGCCGTCTGGCCACGGACTCGCTGCCAGATGTTGGTCAGCGCCCGCGCCGTGCCGAGATCCGGGTTGGCGACGAAGTTGGAGTCCGGGACGTTGATCCCGCGCAGGTCCTGACGGCGCAGCTCGGCCGTTGCGGGCGCGGAGAAGAGGTCGTCCCAGACGACGTCGCTCGTGGTCAGCCGCCGGTACTGCGCCCCGCTCAGCTCTCCCACCCGGGTCGCGTTGCCGGTGCGGGTGCCGAACGCGTCCGCGAGGCCGCGGAGGCCGCTCACGCGGAACTGGAGCGAGTCGACGAGCTGCTCTTGCTGCGCGCGCAGCGGGCCTGGCGGGTCCAGGCCCTCGGCGGTCGCAACGAGCTGCTCGTGCTGCTGCGCGTAGCCGTCCAGGGTCCGGACGAGGGCGGCCTGCCGAACCTCGGGCCGCGTCAGCGTCGTGGCCAGCTGCGAGCCGATCCGCTCCGAGCGGTCGCCGACCTCTTGGACGTCCTGCATGTAGCCCTGGTACCGGTCCTGCTTGGCTTCGCCCCGGCAGCTCGAGACCCAGAACACGAGCAGGACGATGACGAGGATCGCGAAGCTGATCAGCCCCACGAGCCGCAGGATCGGAGTCAGACCCGACGGCGGGCCCTGCGGACGGCGAGGACCGCGCGTCCGACGGGGCGGACGTTCGGTCCGGACGGCCTCCCGCGTCGCCGGCTCCTCGAAGAAGTCGAACTCGATCTCTGTGTCGCGCTCGGTCATGGCGCTAGGCCGGGGTTCCGGCGTGTCCACTGTAACCGCTGCATCGGCCGTGAAAGGACTTCACCCGGCCGCCGCCAACCCCGTTCGCACATGGCCACAGCGGTCGCGTCCTTCCCTGCCAGTGAACTCGTCCTGGGCCGGTATCGGCCCCTCCGCCCGCTCGGGAGCGGCGGATCCGGCTCGGTCTGGGTGGCCCGCGACGAGCAGAACGGCCTCGACGTCGCGCTGAAGATCGTCCCGCGCGAGGGGAAGGCGCACACCCGAGCTGAGCGCGAGGCGTCGGCGGCCGCGCGGCTGCGACATTCGCGCTGCCTGCGTGCTTACGCGTTCGCCGGCGACCAGCAGAACGTCTACATCGCCTACGAGTACGTCCCAGGGCGAACCCTGCGAGACCGGCTCCGGGCAGGCGAGTTGAACGATGCGGCTGTGCTCGAGGTCGCTGCGCAGATCCTCGAAGGGCTCGCGCACGCACACCGTCACGGGATCGTCCATCGCGACGTGAAGCCGACGAATGTCCTGGTCGCCGACTCGGCGGAGATCTCGGTCAAGCTCCTGGACTTCGGGTTGGCCCAGTTCGCCGAAGCCGAGACGCTCACAGCGGCCGGGGATGTTCCCGGGACCCTCGCGTACATCTCGCCCGAGCGGCTGGCGGGCGAGGAGGCGTCGTTCGGCGCGGACGTGTGGGCCGTGGGCGTCGTCCTGTGGGAGGCGCTCGCCGGCTACCACCCGTTCTGGGCCTCGTCTCCGATCGAGACCGCACGCAGGATCGAGGTCGGGCCGCCGCCGCTCGAGTCTGTGCGCCCCGACCTGCCCCGGCATCTGACCGAGGCCGTCGCACGCGCCACCGCGGTGGATCCGTCGCGCCGTCCGTCGGCCGTCCAGCTTGCAGAACGGCTGCGGACGGCCCTCCAGACGCGGGACCGGAAGCGGAGCCCCGTTGCGCGTGGAGTCCCGGCGCCGCCCCTCCGCCGCGTCCTGGCGGGAACCGCCGCGGCCGTGTTCGCGGGCTGGACGGCCGCGACGCTGCCGTTCTATCCCGCAGGGTGGAGTTGGGGCCTCGCCGCGTTGGCGGGCATCCTCGCCGTGCTGAAGCCCCGGCTCGGGCTCGCGGCGGCGCTCGGCCTCGCCGTCCTGCCGCTCGGCAACGTCTCTCTCGGGCTCGCGGTTGTCTACGCCGTCCTCGCCACCGCCTGGCTGGTAGCCACGTGGAACCGGAGCGAGGAGGGCCTCTACCCGCTGGCAGGTGCCGTGCTCGCGCCGATCGGCCTCGTGATCCTCCTGCCGGCCGCACTTCTGCCGATCTCCCGCGCCGCCTGGCGCGCCGTGTTCGGCGCCGCCGGTGTCCTCCTGGCTGCGATCGTCGCCGGCGTCAGCGGGGCGAGCCTTCCCCTCAGCAGTCGCGGGCCGTCTCCGCTGGGCTTGGACGGAAGCGAGGCTACGGGCGCCGTCGCCGGGGGCCTTCTCGACTCGCTGACCGCGAGGCCCGAGCTGCTGCTCGCCGCCGCAGCCGTCGCCATGCTCGCGGCGCTCCTCCCGCCGGCTGCAGAGCGTGGAATCTGGCCGGTGGCCGGGCTCGGCGCCGCCGCGACCGCAGTCCTGCTCCTCCCGGTGGAAGCCGTGAACGCAGTCCCCGTGGTCGCCGGAATCTGGCTCTGCTGCGTCGGTGTCTCGGTCAGAGCCGAGGTGCTCCGCCGCTAAACTCGACCCCCGCCCAGGAGGGTCGCCACCGGTGCTCAGGACTATCGAGCAAAAGATCGAGTCACTCTTCGAAGGCGCCTTCGGGCGCGCCTTCCGTCGCAACGTGCAACCGGTGGAGCTGGCGCGGAAGCTGGCGAAGGAGATGGACGACTACAAGATGGTCTCCGTCTCCCAGATCTACGCCCCGAACGAGTACGTCGTCTACCTCTCGCCCAAGGACCGTGACCAGTTCGAGAGCTACGAGCCGGCGCTCGTCAAGGAGCTCGAGGAGTACCTGGCGGAGCATGGGCGGCGCGAGGGCTATCAGCTGCTGTCGAGTCCGCAGATCTCCTTCCGTACCGATGAGGACCTCGAGGTCGGCCTCTTCGGAATCTCGAACCGGATGATCCAGCGCGAGCTCCCCGACGAGCCGGCCGAGCCCGAGGTCGAGCCCGGCGCGACACGCATCTACCGGGCCGCCGCCCCGTCCGAGACCGAGGCCGTCTCCGTCGAGGAGCTCGGGATGGAGCCGGAGCAGGAGCCTGCGACGGTCACGGTCGACGGGGCGCAGCACCGGTTGGCGAAGCCGGTCATGGTCATCGGCCGCTCGAAGGACACAGACATTCGCGTCGCCGACCCGAACATCTCGCGCCGGCACGCAGAGATCCGGCAGGAGGGCTCCACCTTCTGGATCGTCGACCTCGACTCCACGAACGGCGTCGCGGTCAATGGCCGCGCGCAGAAACGGGCGAAGCTCGACGACGAGGACCGCATCACCCTCGGGTCGACGGAG
>DASZEE010000061.1:0-3635 GCA_035941215.1 Gaiellaceae bacterium | reverse complement strand
AGCCGGACCGTATTTGAGCCCACGTCAAGTACCGCTGCTCGCATGCGGCCCCATTGTGAAAGTCGGTTCGGAGGTCAACGCCCGCGCCGGGTCGTCGCCCGCCGCTGCCTGGCTCTCGCGTTGCGCATCAGGGAGTCGTGCGCGGTGCGAGGGCGCTCGCTCTTCTCGGGGTGGAGGCGCTCCCAGTTCCCGTCGGGCCCCAGCTCCCACGCCTGGGCGTTGTCGGCCAGCAGCGCGTCGAAGCTGGCTGCGATCCGTTGCTGCGCGCGCCCGTCATTCACCGGCGCGAGCACCTCGACGCGATGGTCGAGGTTGCGCGGCATCAGGTCGGGGCTGCCGAGCAGGAACGTCGTTTGCTTCCCGGCGTCGAAGATGAAGAAGCGGCTGTGCTCGAGGAACCGGCCGAGGACGCTGCGTACCCGGATGGTGTCGCTAAGGCCCGGGACGCCGGCGCGGAGGGCGCAGACGTTCCGGACGACCAGGTCGATTTCCGCGCCTGCCTGCGAGGCGTCGTAGAGCTCCTCGATGATCGCGTCGTCGGTGAGCGCGTTGACCTTGATGCGGATCCGGCCCTTCCTGCCGGCCGCGGCGGCCTCGGAGACCGCGCGGATCTCGTCGATCAACCGCGAGCGGAGCGTCCATGGCGCGACGAGGAGCTTGCGGAACCGCTGTGGCCGGCCGAAGCCGGTCAGGTAGTTGAAGAGGTCGGCGACGTCGGCGGCAATGTCCGAGTCAGCCGTGAAGAGCCCGAAATCCTCGTAGCTGCGGGCGTTCATCGCGTGGTAGTTCCCGGTGCCCACGTGGGCGTAGCGCCGCAGGACGTCCCCCTCGCGCCGGACGACGAGCGTTGCCTTGGCGTGGATCTTCAGGTGCGGGAACCCGTAGACCACGTGGACGCCCGACCGCTCGAGGGCTCGCGACCACTCGATGTTGCGGTGCTCGTCGAACCGAGCTTTCAGCTCGACGAGACAGACGCTCTGCTTTCCGTCCTCGGCCGCCTCGATCAGTGCAGGCACGAGCGGCGTCTCGTCGCTCGTGCGATAGACGGTCGTCTTCAGCCCGGCCACGTGGACGTCGGCGGCCGCGCCGCGTACGAAGGCCTCGAAGCTCGTCGTGAACGACTCGTACGGGTGGTGGACCAGGATGTCGCTGCGCTTGATCTCCTCGAAGAAGTCGGCCGGCTCGTCGATCTCGGCGACGCGCGCCTGAGTGACCGGTACCCACGGCTCGTCCTTCAGGTCGGGCCGGTCGAGCTTTACGAGCTCCATGACGTCCGCGAGATCAAGCAGGCCCGAGACCGGGACGAGCTGCTCGACTTCGGCGCCGAGGCCCGAGAGCAGCCTGGCGCGCATCGCCTCCGACATCGACTCCGACACCTCGACACGCACTGCGTCGCCGAACCGTCTCCGCAGGAGCTGGAGCTCGACGGCCTCGAGGAGGTCGTCGGCTTCGTCGGAGACCGCGAAGTCGGCGTCACGCGTCACGCGGAAGGCCGCGCACTCGACGATCTCCATCTTCGGGAAGAGCGAGCCCAGGAAGTGCGAGATGACGTGCTCGAGCGGAAGGAAGACGCTGCGGCCGACGGAAAGGAAGCGCGGGAGCAGCTCCGGGACTTTCACGCGTGCGAACCGTTCCTCGCCGCTGTCCGGGTCCCGTACGAACACACCGAGACTGAGCGACAGGCCGGAGATGTAGGGGAACGGCTGGCCGGGGCCGACGGCGAGTGGGGTCAGCACGGGGAAGACGGCGCGCTCGAAGCGGTCGGCGAGCTGGTCTACCTCCTTGTCCCGCAAGTCCTCGACCCGCCCGACGGCGATGCCCGCGTCGGCCAGCGCCGGCTTCAAATTGCGGCGCCAGAGCTTCGACTGGCGCATCGTCAGCTCGGCGACTTTCTTCCGGATCTGGACGAGGGCCTCCTGCGGCGTCCGCCCGTCAACCGAGCGCACGCTCAAGCCGGCTGCGAGCTGGCCCATCAGCCCCGCGACGCGCACCATGAAGAACTCGTCGAGGTTGGACGAGAAGATCGAGCAGAACTTCACACGCTCGAGCAGGGGGACGCCGGGGTCCTCTGCGAGCTCGAGGACGCGGGCGTTGAAGTCGAGCCACGAAAGCTCTCGGTTGAGCAGCCGCTCGCCGCGCTTCGTCGCAGACTCCGCGGCTCGCACTACTTGAGCTGCGGCTCGAGCTTGTAGCCGACGCCGTAGCGCGTGTGGACGAAGGCGTGGCGCGAGGCCCGGGCGTCGATCTTCTCGCGAAGCTTCCGAATGAAGACGTCGACCGTCCGGTCTCTCCTTGTGAGCCGCCGACCCCAGATCTCCTGGAGCAGCTCGTCGCGCGTGACCACTCGCGGGCTCTGCTGGGCGAGGGCGTAGAGGAGGCGGAACTCGGTCGGAGTGAGGCCGGCGCTGCGGCCGTCGAGGTAGGCCTGGACGCTGACGGGGTCAATCCGCAGCTCCTCGACCTGGATCTCCTGCCCTCGCTCGGTCGGCTGCGCGCGGACTCCCCGGCGGGCGGCCGCGGAGACGCGGGCGACCAATTCCCGCATCGAGAACGGCTTGACGAGGTAGTCGTCGGCGCCCAGCTCGAGGGTGTGAACACGGTCGTCCTCGCTGCCGCGCGCGCTCACGACGACGATCGGCGTGCCGATCCCCGCCGCGCGGGCGGACTCGATCAGCTTCCACCCGTCGAGCGCCGGGAGCATGAGATCGACGACGCAGACCTGCGGCTGTTCGTACCTGAGCCTCGCGAGGCCGGCGACGCCGTTCGAGACCCAGCTCGGATCGAATCCGGCCTCGGTGAGATGGCTCGCCATCCCCTTGGCGATCACGTCGTCGTCTTCGACGATCAGGACTTTCGCCATGGATCGATGGTGACCGCGCCGGGGTGGGGGCGGGGTGCCAGCATGGTGAAGCAGCGGTAACGGACTGGTGAACGCCTACGCCGCCAGGCGGCGACGGGGCTCGTCGCGCAGGTGCCACGGCACGATGTAGGCGGTCAGCTGCGACCGCAGGTACGCGACGACCGCCTGCTCGGTCTTCGCGCAGGGAAGGAGCGTCTTCCAGGTGTCGAGATGCTCGAGCCGATGGAAGTCGCCGGTCGCCACCGCCGGCAGGCCGAACTCGGCGATCCACCCGAAGGTTTGCCCGCGGTTGATCAGCTCCCAGCGGTCGACGAGGCCTGCGGCGCGGTCGCGGTTCCTCCAGAACCAGCGCGTGGTGCGGGAGAGGTTCGGGTCGGCTTCGCTTCCGTGAGGGTGGGCCGCCACGATCGCGGCGCCTTGGGTACGGGCCTCGAGGAGCGCGTTCTCCAGCCCGCCGTCCAGCGGGATCCAGGACCGGACGCCCAGCGCGAGGGCGTGGCCGGCGCCGTCGGCGTCACCGTCGTGGAAGGTGAGCTCGAGGCCGGGGACCAGCAGCAGGTCGTACTGCTCCCGCGCTCGCCTCGCCTCGCGATCGATCGCGGCGAGGTATCGCGGGTACGCGCTCTCCGTGAGGTCGGGAGCGCCGGTCGGGAGGACGTGGTCGGTGACACAGAGCACGTCGAACCCGTGGCGTCCGTAGAGGTCCACGAGCTCGGTCTGTGTCTGTGTGCCGTCGCTCCACGTCGTGTGCGCGTGGAGCTCGCAGTGGAGCGGT
>DASZEE010000060.1:0-4201 GCA_035941215.1 Gaiellaceae bacterium | reverse complement strand
GCCGGCTACGCCGTCCCGACCGACGTCGTCCGCGAAGCGCTCGCCCGAGCGCGCGGCCCGGTCTCCATCGGTCCCTGCGCCGACTAGTAGGGATTGGCGGAACGTCGCTCGTTGCAGCCTGGCGGCATAGCAGGGCGTTTCGCCTAGCCCTCCTAGGAGGGCTAGGCCGCGTCGGCCAAGAGCTCGAGGATTCCGAGCGGCCGCCGGAACGGCGCGACGAGGTAGACGCCCTCCGCGCGGCTCCGCGAGGCCTCGACAAGCTCGCGCGCGAGCTCCATCCCGACCTTCGGCCCGTCGGGCCCCGCCTCGCGCAGTGCGTCCTGCACGCGATCCGGAACGACGATCCCCGGCACCTCGTTGTGCAGCCGCAGAGCCAGTGGATGGCTCCAGACCGGGAAGACGCCGACCAGGACCGGGATCGGCGAGGGCCCGCCGAACCGCTCGAAGAACTGGTCGAGCAGCTCGAGGTCGAAGATGATCTGCGTCATCGCGAAGTCCGCCCCGGCGTCGAGCTTCCGGCGGTCGCGCTCGACCTCGCCGTCGAGGTCGTCCGCGGTCGGGTTGAGCGCGACGCCCGTGTAGACCGAGGTCGCGGCGTCGATCGCGCGGCCGTTGTAGTCCTCTCCACGGTTCAGGTGCGAGATCAGCTGCGTGAGCCCGATCGCGTCCACTTCGTAGACTCCGCTCGAGCCGGGGTAGTCGCCCACCTCGGGCGGGTCGCCGGTGACGGCGAGGATGTTGCGGATCCCCTCCGCGTGCGCCCCGAGCAGCTGCGACTCCAGGCCGAGGACCGTGGCGTCGCGCGTCGTCAGGTGCGGGATCGTCTCGAGCGCGGTCGAGCGCTCGATCGCCGTCGAGAGCATCAGCGCGCTCATCCCGGCCCGGGCGGTGGCGTTGTCGTTGATGTCCACGAACGACGCGCCGCCGTCCTGGAGCGCCGCAGCGATCTCGAGCATTCCGCGGTGGTTGCCTCCGAGCGGCGGGTCGAGCTGCACCGAGGTGACCCACTGGCCCTCGCGGAACATCCGCGCGAGCCGCGTGTCTTCAGCTTGCTCGACGACCGAGAGCGTCACCTCCCGCTCCTGGATCACGAGCGGGGAGGAGGCGGCGCGCTGCTCCTTGACGGCCGCCGCGATCGCGCCGATTTCCGTCGGGGTCGTGCCGCAGCAGCCGCCGATGATCTTCGCGCCGAGATCGCGCGCGTGCGCCGCGAAGTCGGCGAAGTAGTCGGGCGTCGCATGTGGGAAGACGACGCGGCTCCCGGCCAGGCTCGCCAGGCCCATGTTGGGCATGGCTGCCAGAGCGCGTGCCCCGTCGGCGTCGTGCATCTCGTTCAGCGCCGTCAGCGCCGCGTGGACGCCGGCGCCGTGGTTTGCGCCGACCGCGGCGAGGTCGGCGTCTGCCAGCGCCTCGACCGCCTTCCGCGCTGTGACACCGCCGAGCGTCTCGCCCTGCTCGTCGAACGTCAGCATCGCCACGATCGGCAGGGACGAGATGCTGCGCACGGCGGCCAGCGCCGCCAGGAGCTCCTCGAGCTCGAAGAACGTCTCGACGAGGAACAGGTCGACACCGCGGGCCTGGAGCGCGCTCGCCTGCTCCGCGAAGATCTCGTGCCGCTCGTCCTGCGAGAGCCCGCCGTGATCGCCGAGTGGGCCGATCGAGCCTCCGATGTAGACGTCGCGGCCGGAGATCTCGCGCGCCTCGCGCGCCAGCTTCGCGCCCGCGCTGTTGATCCGCTCCACCTCGTCGTCGAGCCGGTGTGCCGCCAGCTTCCGCCGGTTGGCGCCGAATGTGTTCGTCTCGATCAGGTCCGCGCCCGCGTTGATGAAGCTCACGTGAAGCGAAACGACCGTCTCGGGCGACGCCAGGTTCGCCTCCTCGGGGAATCTCAGACGGGGGACGGCGCCGGAGATCAGCGTGCCCATGCCTCCGTCGGCGACGACAATAGGCCCGTTTTGCAGGCGTTTTTCGAACGGTGTCGTCATCGATTCCACTCTACGCCGATCCGGGGCCGGTCGTTCATCTCGGCGGAAGTTAGTGAAGCGCCGTAGTCAACCGCCAAAGGGTGATGGATCAACCGACCCCTCATGCCCGAAGGTGGGCCTGTAACCGATGAGGGCCCGATGCGGCGGGGCCTAAGTCGGACAAGACCGAGAGGGCCCGATGCGGCGGGGCCCATCGGACGAGCGGGGCCCGTTTCGGCGGGGCCGGCTCGAGACTCATAGCGGCTCTCTACTCGAGAGAATCAGGCGGGGCCGGGCGGCGGCCCCGCCTGACTATTTCGGCACGCTTCGCGCGCCTCATTTCGCCGGAAGTCTCACGACTTCCGGCGACCCACTAGAAGCCGGGCGCCGGCTTCGCCGACGCGCGGCGCACAGCGGCGTCTGGGTCCTTTCTATTTGCGGCGGGATCGATGGAAATGCGCACGTTTAGGAAGAACGCAATCCGGCCGATAACGGCTTAGGAGCTCTCCGCGGGGGACTAACGGCAATTAGCACTCTGCGGCGAGTCGCTGCGGCGCGCCCCAGGCGCGCCGTCTCTTTGCGCCTAGTGAATCGTGCGGCCTTCCATGCCGCCGGCCACGACGACGACCTGCCCGGTGACGTGGCCCGAGAGCTCGTCGGAGCTGAGCACCACGACCTGGCGGGCGACGTCCTCCGGCGTCGCGACCTTGCGCAGCGCCATCGTCCGGGTCACGCGGTCGATCACCTCCGGATCGTCCACCTCCGGCCGCGCCATCGGCGTCTTCGTCCAGCCCGGGCAGACGCAGTTGACCCGGCCGGCGGGCGCGATCCGCACGATCTCGTTCTTCAGGCTCGACAGGAGCCCGTAGGCGACCGCCGACTTCGCCGCGGCGTAGTCGGCGTGGCCCGCCTCGCCGAAGATCCCGGCAGTCGAGCCGACGAGGACCAGGCTCCCGTGGCCGGTCCGCTCGACCGAGCGCAGGAAACCGCGCGCCGTGAGGAAGGTCGCCGTCAGGTTCTGGCGCAGGGTCTGCTCCCAGCGCTCGAGCGGCAGCGACCAGACCGGCGTGTCTTCCGACGGCCAGACTCCGGCAACCGCGGCGCACACGTCGAGCTCGCCGGCGTCCTCGAACAGCCGCGCGGCCTCATCCTCCCGCGTCAGGTCCGCCTGGACGGGCCGGACGTCGCCGAGCGCCTCGGCCCGGTCACGGCCGAGGTGGTAGTGCGCGACTACCTCGGCGCCCTCCGCGAGGAAGGCCGCCACGCACGCGGAGCCGATTCCTCCCGAGGCGCCCGTGACCAGGACGCGCTTCCCCCGCAAACCGGTTTCCACAAATCGTGAAACTACCGCCATGCGCGTTCACATCATCAGCGACATGGAAGGGGTCGCGGGCATCGTTCGCCCCGAGCAGACCCTCGGCGGCCATGACATGTACGACGAGGCGCGCAAGCTCTACACGGAGGAGATCAACGCCGCCGTCCGCGGCGCGAAGGCTGCCGGCGCCAAGGAGATCGTCGTCATGGACCACCACGGGGCCGGCCAGGCCTGGAGCTTCAACTCGCTGCTCCACGACCTGCTCGATCCCGCCTGCGAGTACGTCGTCCAGTCCAGCTGGACCCAGTACACAGAGTTCCTCGAGGAAGGCTGCGACGCGTGTCTCCTCGTCGGCATGCATGCAATGGCCGGAACGCCGGACGGCGTCATGAACCACACGGTGTCGGGTCGCGAGTGGCACAACCTCCGCTTCAACGGCGTCCTCGTAGGCGAGTCGGCCATCAACGCGGCGATGTGCGGAAACTGGGGCTGTCCCGTGCTGCTCGCTACCGGCGACGAGGCCGCCTGCCGCGAGGCCAAGGCGCTGCTGGGCGACGGTCTGACCACGGTCGCCGTGAAGAAGGGGATCGGCTCACGAGCGGCGAGAAACCTGGCACCGCAGCTCGCCCGCGAAGTGATCGAGGAAGGTGCGCGGAACTCGCTGAAGGACCTGGGCGCCGTCCAGCCGTACGACCCGGGCCGTCCCGCCGAGATCGAGGTCGACTTCAGCTTCACGAGCGAGGTCGACAAGTATCGCGGCCGTGCCGGCGTCGAGATCACGGGCGCGCGCTCGATCGTCGTTCGCGCCGACGACTGGTGGACGGCGTGGCGGAACCTCGTCCTGGAGCCCTCTCTGCCCTGATCGTAAGCTGTGCCGATGGATACGGTTCAGGCGATGAGCTTGCGCGTGGAGCTGACCGAC
>DASZEE010000059.1:0-33169 GCA_035941215.1 Gaiellaceae bacterium | reverse complement strand
CGACGTCCTCGTCGTCCACGACGACGTCGACCTCGAGCCCGGACGGCTCCAGGCGAAGTTCGGCGGCGGGCTGGCGGGCCACAACGGCCTGCGCTCGATCGCCCAGGCGCTCGGGACGAACGACTTCCTGCGCCTGAGGATCGGTGTCGGGCGGCCCGGGCGCGGTGACCGGCGAAGCGTCGCCGACTACGTCCTGGGCGGATTCGAGCCCGAGGTCGACGTCGACGCGCTGATCGGGCGATCGGCGGATGCCGTCGAGACGATGGCCCGAGACGGGCTCGAGGAGGCGCAGCGCCGGTACAACTAGGCGCATGGGTGACCGTGTCTTCGTCCAGGTCGGTGACGGTGCAGGCCCGCGAAAGCGGGACGGCGACGCCGCGCAGCGCCGGAAGCGTACGAGCACCTGGTGGGAGGTCATGCATCCCGAGGGGTCGGAGGGAACCTGGCGCGACCTGCCGGAGCTCCTCGGAGACTCGCTTCGGCTCGTCTGGGCGGCGGGCCGGAGGATCTTCCTGCTCACCTCGTTCCTTCAGATCCTCGGCGCCGTCGGCATCGCGGTGCAGCTGTTCGTGGCGAAAGAGGTGTTCGACGCGGTGCTCGGAGCGGGCGGCGAGCTCCAGTTCGGCGAGCTGGCGCCCTGGCTGGGGGCGCTCGTGGGGATCACGGTCGCGCTCGATCTGGCCCAGGCGATCCAGAACGAACAGACGCGCGTGCTGGGCGAGCTCGTCGGCCGCCGGGCGATCGACCGCGTCATCGACGTCTCGACGCGAATCGACCTCCTCGCGTTCGAGTCGCCCGAGTTCTACGACAGGCTCCAGCGTGCTCGGGCGCAGGGTCAGTTCAGGGCGCTGCAGACGGTCAACGGCCTGCTCGGGATCGTCGGCGCGGCGATCGCGTCCGTCGGGATCATCCTCGCGCTGGCCGCGCTCCAGCCGCTGCTGCTGCCGTTCGTCCTGATCGGCTACATCCCGCTCTGGATCGTCGCTTCGCTGAACACCAAGGATCTGTACCACTTCAGTCGCGGGATGACGCCGGGCGACCGGCAACGGCACTATCTCCAGAACGTCCTCATGGGGAGGAACGCCGCGAAGGAAGTGCGCGCGTTCAACCTGGCGAGCTTCCTCCGCAGCCGGTACGACCGGCTCTACGACGAGCGGATCGCCGAGCTGCGGAAGTTGGCGCGGCGGCGGACCGGACGGTCGCTCCTCGGCTCCGTTACGTCGTCGGCCGTCACGGTCGCCACGATCGGGATGCTCTCGTGGCTCTATGTCAGCGACCGGATGAGCCTCGCCGCGGCCGGTGCGTCGATCTTCGGCCTCTACCAGCTCGCGAGCCGGCTGCAGGCGCTCCACTTCAGCGCGACGTCGCTGTACGAGGCGACTCTCTTCATCCGCGACTACTCGACTTTCCTCACGCTGGAGCCGGCGGTCGTCGCGGCGGAGGGAACGCGACCGGCGCCCGCGCGCTTCGACCGCCTGTCCGCCGAGGACGTGTCCTTCACGTATCCGGAGTCCGACCGGCCCGCCGTCGACCGCGTTTCGCTCGAGATCGGGAAGGGCGAGATCATTGCGCTCGTCGGCGAGAACGGCTCCGGCAAGACGACGCTGGCGAAGATGCTTGCCGGGCTGTACCGGCCGGACGCCGGGCGCATTCGCTGGGACGACGTGGACGTGGCCAAGGTCGATCCCGACGAGCTGCGCCGCGCGGTCGCTGTGATCTTCCAGGACTTCGAGCGCTACCTGCTCCCGGCGCGAGAGAACGTCGGCCTGGGGCGGAGGGAGCGCATCGACGATCTCGCGGCGGTGATCGAGGCGGCTGCGCGGGCCGACGCGCACGACTTCCTCGACGAGCTGCCGGACGGCTACGAGACGATGCTCGGACGCGAGTTCTCAGGCGGGTTCGACCTCTCGATCGGGCAATGGCAACGTGTGGCACTCGCCCGGGCGTTCTTCCGGGACGCGCCGTTCGTGATCCTCGACGAGCCGACGGCCTCGCTCGACGCGCGGGCGGAAAGCAACCTCTTCGAGCGGATGCGGCAGCTGCTCCACGGCCGCTCCGTCGTGCTCATCTCGCATCGTTTCTCGAGCGTCCGGTCGGCTGACCGGATCTACGTGCTGCACCAGGGGCGGCTCGTGGAGGAGGGATCCCACGACGACCTGATGGCCCGGGACGGTCTCTACGCGGAGCTCTTCACGCTGCAGGCGCGCGCCTACGTCGAGCGGCCGAAGTCGGTCGGCGGCGACGCGGACGAGGACGAGCCGGAGGAGTCGGTCGAGCAGGTCTTCTTCGGCAGCCCATGATCCGCCGGCTCGGGCCAGGAGACGAGGCCGTGCTCGCGGCGCTCGCGCGCGACGACGCGGCGTTCGACCTGGAGGAGCCGGGTCGGGCGCGGGACGGGGTCTCCGGTTCGGCCGCCGCGGCCTACCTCTCGGATCCGCACGTGCTGCACTTCGTCGCCGAGGAGGACGGCGCTCTCCTCGGACATCTTCTCTGCTACGTCGAACGGCGGCGGGCGGGCAATGCGTTTCAGGTGCTGCTCTACGAGATCGGCGTGCGCGAAGGTCACAGGCGGCGGGGCATCGGCGGAGCGCTCATGAAGGAGCTGGACGCCTGGATGGCGGAGCACGGTGTCGCGACCGTCTGGGTGCTGGCCGACAACGAGGGCGCCGAGGCGTTCTACGCGGCGTGCGGATTTGCGCGGGACGAGCTGCAGGCGGTGCACATGTCCCGTTCGCAATAGCCGACGGGGCCACACCGATCCACGGCGGGCGGCCGATCCCGGCCGGCGAGTCTCGGCGCCGAATCGGCACAGAGCGGAGTCGATTCGGCGGCTAGCCTCGCCCCTCATCCCCTTGGGTGGGTGGGGGTTTGGGATGGGTGCGCCCCCCGCCTACAAGTCGAGGGAGTAACGGAGCTCCAGCGGATGCGGCGGGAACTGCGCATTGCACCGCCCGCCGTCGTCGCGCCACCCACGCGACTCGTAGAACCGCCGGGCTCGCGCGTTCTGCTCGAGCACCCAGAGCTGCGCCCTCGGGCCGTGGCCCCGCAGCAACTCCACGGCCTCGTCGTGCAGCGCGCCGCCTGCTCCGCGGCCCCACTCTGCCGGAACCACGAACAGGTTTCTCAGCCACCCAGGAGAAATGCTCGCGAACCCAACCGGAACGCCGTGATGCTCGGCAAGGACGACCTCACAGCCGGGATCGCCGAGCACGGACACCCAATGAGCTCGCATCTCCTCGTCCGGAAAGCGGTACCGGTCGGGTGGAAAGACCTCGACGTACGCGGTCATCGCGCTCTCGCGATGAATCGCGAACAGCGTCTCGGCATTGTCCAGTCCCGCCGGCCGGATCGAAAGCGCGCCCATCCTGCGATTGTCCCTGCGCGTACCATGGACGGCCCCGGAACCTGACCGTTCCGGCGTTCGTCGTGGACCGGCCGGTGCTACACGTCGTCGCGCAGGAGCTCGCCGAGAGCGAGCGCCTCCAGACGTTCGCGGACGAGATCTCCGAGGCGCACAGAGGCCTCGCCATCGAGGCTGCCGACCGCAAGGGCCCTCGCGCGCGTGTGTCCGAGCCGGCCCTGCCCGTCCTCCTCGCGGCCCTCCACCTACGGCTCGACCGCGGTCTCGTGGTCGTCCTCCCGGAGGATTCCGACGCGCGAGATGCGGCGGAGGCGGCCGCCTGGTTCCTGGGCGAGGACGGCGTCGCGCTCCTGCCCAGCCGCGGGGTTCGCTGGGGCTCCGGGCTCGAGCCGGCGCCGCACCTCGTCGGCGAGCGGGCTCGCGCGCTCGACGTCCTCGCTGCCGGCGGCCTCGTCGCGGCCTCGGCCGCCGCGATCGCCGAAGGCTTGCCGCCGCCCACCGAGCGACCGGAGCCGATCCGCCTGCCCGAGGACGAAAAGGACCTGACGGAGAGGCTGGCGCTGGCCGGGTACGAGCGTGTGGAGCGTGCGGAGGAGCGCGGGCAATTCGCCGTGCGCGGTGGGATCATCGACGTCTTCCCGACGACCGGCCGCGAGCCGCTCCGCATCGAGCTGTTCGGCGACGAGGTCGAGTCGATGCGCGCGTACTCGCCGTTCACGCAGCGCACGCTGCATCCCGTCGAGAGCGCCGTCATCTATGCGGCAGCCGAGCGACGCGCTGATCTGTCCGAGCCGACCTTGCCGGACGACGACCAGGCGGCGCCCGACGACCTCGTCCCCCCACTGACCCGCACGCCTGACCTCGTGTGGCAGCCGGACGCCGTCCGAGCAGTCTGGGAGGAGGAGGACCTCCCGCCGCACCCGCTCGAGGGCGCCGCCGAGCTCGACCCGTTCCCGACCGGCCAGCCGATCTCGTTCGAGGCGCAGCGGCCCGCGATCGCCGCGCGCGGCCTCTCGGAGGCGGAGCAGGAGCTCGCCTCGCTCGTGCGCGGCGGCCTGCGCACGATCGTCGCCTTCGCCCACCGCGGCGAAGCGCTCCGCAACCAGAACCTGCTCCGGCGGGTCGAGGCTCGCCTGCTCGAGGAGGGCGAGGGGCTCCCGGCCGAGTCCGAGCTCCTCTATGCGGTCTCGCCGGCCCGGCGCGGGTTCGTCTGGCGCGACCTCGGCCTCGCGGTCCTGCCGGACACACAAGTCTTCCGCCGGAAGCCGCGCCGCGCCGAGCACCGCGTCGGCCGCGCGCTCCAGTCCTTCGCCGACCTGCGCACCGGCGACCACGTCGTCCACGAGGACCACGGCGTCGGGAAGCTGCTCGGCTTCGAGACGAAGGAGGTCGCCGACGTCACCCGCGACTACCTCCTGCTCGCCTTCCGAGGAGATGACCGGCTCTACGTCCCGCACGAGCAGCTTGGGAAGGTCTCGCGCTACATCGGCTCGAACGGCGGCGCGCCGGCGCTCTCCAAGCTCGGCGGCAAGGCATGGCAGCTCCTCAAGAGCCGGGCGCGGGAGGGCATCCGCGAGCTGGCCGGCGAGCTGCTCCGCCTCTACGCCGAGCGCCAGCAGGCGCCGGGTGTCGCGTACGACCTCGACCACGAGTACCTCGAGCAGCTCGAGACGAGCTTCCCGTACCAGGAGACCGACGACCAGCGCGTCGCGATCGAAGCGGTCAAGGAGGACCTCGAGGCGCCGCGGCCGATGGACCGGCTCGTCTGCGGCGACGTCGGTTTCGGCAAGACGGAGGTCGCGGTCCGCGCCGCCTTCGCGGTCGCGCTCAACGGCAAGCAGACGCTGATGCTCGTCCCGACGACCGTGCTCGCCCAGCAGCACTGGAACACCTTCCGCGAGCGCTACCGCGACTTCCCGCTCCGCGTCGAGATGGTCTCGCGCTTCCGCAGCGCGAAGGAGACGAAGGAGGTGCTCCGTGACTACGCGGCGGGCAAGGTCGATGTCCTGATCGGAACGCACCGCGTCCTCTCCAGGGACGTGATCCCGAAGGACCTCGGGCTCGTCATCGTGGACGAGGAACAGCGGTTCGGCGTGGCGCAGAAGGAGCTGCTGCGCCAGCTACGGCTGGAGGTCGACGTGCTTGCGCTGACGGCGACGCCGATCCCGCGCACGCTCCACATGTCTCTTTCGGGCCTGCGCGACATCTCGATCATCGAGACGCCGCCCGAGGGCCGCCGACCGATCCGTACGCACGTCGGCGAGTTCGACGAGGACCTCATCCAGCATTCTCTGGAGCGGGAGGTCGCGCGAGGCGGCCAGGCGTTCTTCCTTCACAACCGCGTTGAGACGATCGAGGAGCGGGCGGCGTGGGTCCAGGCGCTCGCCCCGAGCGTCCGGGTGGTCGTGGCGCACGGGCAGATGCGCGAGAAAGAGCTCGAGGATCGGATGCTCTCGTTCCTGCGCGGCGACGCCGACGTGCTCGTCTCGACGACGATCATCGAGTCGGGCCTCGACATCCCTCAGGCGAACACGCTGATCGTGGAGCGGGCCGACGCGCTCGGGCTCGCCCAGCTCTACCAGATCCGCGGGCGGGTGGGCCGCTCCGACCAGCTCGCCCATTCGTACCTGTTCTATCCGGACGCGTCCGAACTGACCCCGGAGGCGCGCGCCCGCCTCGCAACCCTCGCCGACCATACCGAGCTCGGAGCGGGTTTCGCGATCGCCATGCGCGACCTCGAGATCCGAGGCGCGGGCGACCTCCTCGGCGCCGAGCAGTCCGGGCATGTCGCGGCGCTCGGGTTCGAGCTTTACGTCGAGCTGCTCGGCGAGGCGGTCGCGGAGCTCTCGGGCGAGCGGCGCCCGACGGCCAGGCCGGTGCGCGTCGACGCCCGTGTGGACGCCTACGTGCCGAACACGTACGTCGACTCGGAGGCGATGCGGATCGACCTCCATCGCCGGCTGGCGCTCGCCGAGACTGAGGACGAGCTGCGCGAGCTGGAGGCCGCCACCACCGACCGCTTCGGCCCTCTGCCCGAGCCCGTCGAGAACCTTTTTGCAATCCAGGAAGTAAGGATCAAGGTCGCCAAGCTGGGCGCGGACTACCTCGTCTTTCGAGGCGGGCGAGCGACGGTCGGACCGCTTGTTCTCGGCTCAGGTGAGCTACGCGACCTTCGCAGTCGAATCGACACCGCGATCTACACCACGGCCCGTAATGAAGTCTCGTTAAGAGACGATGTATTTCGAGGGGCAGTGCGGTTAGTCGATGCTATCCTCGACACGCGTCGCGCAGCATAGGTCGGCGCGTTTTTCATGAAACGGGTCTTCTCGACACTCTTCCTCGCCCTCGGGCTCGCCGTGTTCGCGATTGGCTGTGGCAGCGACGACGGCGGCTCCGACTCGGTGCCGTCGAACTCGGTTGCCGTCGTCGGTGACCAGTCGATCCCGAAGTCCGAGTTCGACGACCTGATCACGTACGCGAAGCGCAGCTACGACGCGCAGAAGCGGCCGTTCCCGAAGGTCGGCACACCCGAGTACGTGCAGCTCCGCGACCAGGCGATGCGCTTCCTCGTCCAGCGCACCCAGTTCGAGGTCAAGGCGGACGATCTCGACATCGACGTCAGCGACGAGGCCGTCACGAAGCGGATCGACCAGTACGTCAAGGAGCGCCACCAGGGCGACAGGAAGAAGTTCGACGCCGAGCTGAAGGCCCAGGGTCTGAGCCCCGAGCAGGCGAGCGACATCATCCGCGCGAACCTCGTCCAGGAGGCGATCTTCAACAAGGTCACGAAGGACGTGAAGGTCACCGACGAGCAGGTCAAGACGTATTACGACAAGAACAAGGCGCAGTACGGGACGCCCGAGACGCGCGCTGTCCGCCACGTCCTGGTCAAGAACAAGGCGCAAGCCGACGACCTCTATGCGCAGCTCAAGGCCGGCGGCAGCTGGCAGGCGATCGCGAAGAAGCACTCGCAGGATCCGGCCTCGAAGAACCAGGGCGGGAAGATGACGGCGACGAAGGGCCAGCTCGTCCCCGAGTTCGAGCAGACAGCCTTCACGATCGGCGACAACGGCATCTCCAAGCCCGTCAAGACGCAGTACGGCTGGCACATCATCCAGGCCCTCGGCCCGGTGAAGAAGAGCCAGTCGACCCCGTTTGCCCAGGTCCAGGAAGCGATCCGGCAGCAGCTCCTCCAGGAGAACCGCAACAAGGAGATGGAGAAGTGGGTCGCCGAGATGCGTAAGGACCTCGAGGGCGAGACGACGTACCAGGTCGGCTACAAGCCGAAGCAGACCGAAGAACCGGCCACTGGCTAGTTCCGACGAGTCTCTCGCCGAAGCCCTCCTCGATCTCCAACGCCTGACCGAGCGCCTCCGGCGCGACTGCCCGTGGGATCGGGAGCAGACCGCGCGGACGATCGTCCCGCACACGGTCGAGGAGGCCTACGAGGTCGCTGACGCGGCGCTCGCCGGGCACGACGCCAAGCTCGAGGACGAGCTCGGCGACCTCCTCTTCCAGACCTACGTCCTCGCGCTGCTCCTCCAGGAGCGCGGCGCCGGCTCGCTCGAGTCGGTCGCGCGCGGGATCGAGGAGAAGCTCGTACGCCGCCACCCGCACGTCTTTGGCGAGGTGGCCGCGGAGACGCCGGGGCGGGTCCGTGAGAACTGGGAGCGGATCAAGGCCGAGCAGGAGAGCCGCGAGGGGATCTTCCACCACGTGCCGGAGACCCTTCCGGCGCTCCTCTACGCGCGGAAGCTCCAGCGACGCGCCGCGGCGATCGACTTCGAGTACCCGGACGCGGCCGGAGCGCTGGCCGACCTCGACGACGAGCTGCGGGAGCTCCGCGAAGCGATCGCGGAGGTCGGCGAGCCGGCGCCCGAGTCCGAGCCGGACCCGCACGTGTTCGAGGAGCTGGGCGACGTGCTCTTCGCAGCCGTCAACGTCGCGAGGCGGCTGAACGTCGACCCCGAGCTGGCGCTTCGCGCCATGGCCCGGCGCTTCGCAGACCGGGTCGAGCGGGCGTCGGAGCTCGCGACCGCGGAGGGCAAGGAGTTCACCTCGCTCACTCTCGACGAGAAAGATCGATACTTCGACGCCGCGAAGGAGGAGTTCCGCTGAGCAGCCCCATCCAAGCTGTCCGCGCCCGCACGATCCTCGACTCCCGGGGCAACCCGACCGTCGAGGTCGAAGCCGTGCTCGAGTCGGGAGCGGCCGGCCGCGCAGCGGTGCCGTCCGGCGCCTCGACGGGGAAGTTCGAGGCGGTCGAGCTCCGTGACGGCGACTCCTCCGCCTGGCTCGGCAGGGGCGTCTCGCAGGCGGTCGAGAACGTCGTCAGCGAGATCGCACCGGCGATCCGCGGCCTCGATCCCGAGGATCAGGCCGGCGTCGACTCGGCGCTCGTGATGCTCGACGGCACCGAAAACAAGGCGCGGCTGGGCGCCAACGCGATCCTCGGAGTCTCCCTCGCCGTCGCCAAGGCGGCCGCCGCGGAGGCCAAGGTCCCGCTCTACCACTGGATCGGCGGCCCGGAAGCCCATGTCCTGCCGGTGCCGATGTTGAACGTCGTGAACGGCGGGGCGCACGCGGACAACTCGCTCGACCTCCAGGAGTTCATGATCGTGCCGGGCGGGGCCGAGACCTTCTCGGACGCGCTCCGGATCGCCGTCGAGACCTTCCACACGCTGAAGAAGCTGCTCGACGAGCGTGGGATGGCCACCGCCGTCGGGGACGAGGGCGGCTTCGCGCCGGACTTCGAGTCGAGCGAGGCCGCGATCGACGCGGTGCTCGAGGCCGCCGAGCGTGCGGGCCACCGCGAGCGGATCGCGATCGCGCTCGACCCTGCGATGACCGAGCTCGTCGGCGAGGACGGCAACTACCGGTTCGAAGGGCGCGAGGCGACTCCGGAGGAGCTGACGGACTTCTGGGCCGGCCTCATCGAGCGCTATCCGATCGTCTCGATCGAGGACGGGGCGGCCGAGGAGGACTGGACGGCGTGGAAGGCGCTGACCGAGCGGCTCGGCGACCGCGTCCAGCTCGTCGGCGACGATCTCTTCGTCACAAACGTCGAACGGCTGAGACGCGGAATCGAGGCTGGCGTCGCGAACTCGATCCTCGTGAAGGTCAACCAGATCGGGACGTTGACCGAGACGCTCGAGACGATCGCCCTGGCCAGGTCCGCCGGCTACACGGGGGTGATCTCCCACCGCTCGGGCGAGACCGAGGACACGACGATCGCCGATCTCGCCGTCGCGACGAACGCCGGGCAGATCAAGGCGGGCGCGCCCTCGCGCTCGGACCGGACCGCCAAGTACAACCAGCTGCTCCGCATCGAAGGGGAGCTCGGCGCCGACGCCGAATACCCCGGCTGGGATGCGTTCAAGACTCGTCATTAGTTTCGCAGGGCTCCTGCTGGCAGCCGGCTGCGGCGGCGACGACACGACGACCGTGACTGTCCGCGAGACGGTGACCGAGACTGCGGCCTCGACGGTTCCGAGTGAGGCGCCCACGCTCGTCTCGCTGTATTTCCTCCAGGACGGAAAGGTCTGGCCGGAGCAGCGGGGGATCGTCTCTGGCCCTGCGATCGCCACGACCACGATCAACCAGCTGTTCGAGGGCACTGAGAGCGAGCTCACATCGGCGATTCCGCCCGAGACCCGGCTCCGCGGGCTGACGATCTCCGGCGAGGTGGCCTCGGTCGAGCTCGAGCCTCCGGTCACCGACCGGAAGGCGCTCGCGCAGCTCGCCTACACGCTCACCCAGTTCGACACCGTCGAGCGGGTCTCGTTCAACGGTGACCCGCCGGTTGGGCGGCCGGCGTTCGAGGCCGAGACCCCGGCGATCCTCGTCGAGTCTCCGCTGTCGGGCGAGGCGGTCGAGTCGGGCTTCGACGTGACCGGCACGGCGAATACGTTCGAGGCGACGTTTCAGTACGAGCTTCGCGATTCCGCCGGCAAGGTGCTGACGAAGGACTTCGTAACCGCCACCTCGGGCAGCGGCACGCGCGGGACTTTCCGCTTCACGGTGTCGTACGAGGCGTCTGGCCCGCAGATGGGCCGGCTCGTTGTCTTCGAGATCTCGGCGGAGGACGGCTCGCGTACGAACGAGCGAGTCACGCCGCTGGCGCTACGCTGACCCGAATGGCGACCGCGGTCCCTCGCCGCACCAAGATCGTCGTCACGCTCGGCCCGTCTTGCGCGACCGAGGAGCGTGTCGTCGCGCTCGCCCAGGCGGGGATGGACGGGGCGCGCCTGAACTTCTCGCACGGGACGCACGAGCAGCACGCCGAGTACGCGCGCATGGTGCGCGCGGCCCGGGAGCAGGTGGACAATCCGATCGCCCTGATCGCGGACCTCCAGGGCCCGAAGCTCCGCGTCGGGGAGCTCGAGGCGCCGATGCAGCTCGCCGACGGCGACGAGGTCGTCGTCACCGGCGGCGAGGACGGGACCCGGGACGGAGAGCTGCCGGTCCTGCCGGCAGTGATCGGCCAGGTGCTCCAGCCGGGCCACGACGTCCTGATCGACGACGGGCTCGTCCGGCTGCGCGTCGATGCGGTGAAGGCGGGGCGCGCCCGCTGCGAGGTCGTCGTGGGCGGCCTGGTCTCGTCCCACAAGGGCGTGAACGTTCCCGGCGTCCCGGTGCCGATTCCGGCCCTCACCCGCAAGGACACGGACGACCTCGAGTTCGCGCTGGAGCTCGGCGCCGACTTCGTCGCGCTCTCGTTCGTCCGGTCGGCCGCCGACGTCCGCGACCTGAAGGGGCTGATCAGGCAGGCCGGCGTCGACGCACACGTGATCGCGAAGATCGAGAAGGCGGAGGCGATCGACGCGCTGCCGGCGATCCTCGAAGAGGCAGACGCGATCATGGTCGCCCGCGGCGACCTGGGCGTCGAGATCGGCGTCGAGGTCGTGCCGCTGCTCCAGAAGCGGATCATCCTCGCCTCGCTCGAACGCGGAAAGCCCGTGATCACGGCGACACAGATGCTCGAGTCGATGGTCAACCAGGCCGAGCCCACGCGGGCCGAGGCGAGCGACGTCGCCAACGCGATCCTCGACGGGACCTCGGCGCTGATGCTCTCCGAGGAGACGGCGATCGGCCGCTACGCGCTGGAGGCGGTCAGGACGATGGCGCGAATCGCCCGCACGATCGAGCCCAGCATCGAGTACCGGCACCAGTTCCCGCAGCCCGGCGACGAGCCCACGGTCGGGCAGGCCATGTCAAATGCCGCCTGCGACCTGGCGGAGACGCTCGGCGCGAAGGCGATCCTCGTGCCGACCTTCACGGGCCGGACGGCGTCGGTCGTCGCCAGGCTCCGCCCGCGCCGCCCGATCATCGGCCTTTCCCACCACCCGGCCGCACTCCAGCACATGGCGCTCGAGTGGGGCGTGACGCCGATGCAGATGCCGGAGGCGGCCGACGTGGAGGAGCTCTGGAACCGTTCGCTCGAGTCCGGCCGCGAGTCCGGCCTGCTCGATGAGGGCGACCTCGTGGTGCTGACCGCAGGGACCGCGGTGAACATCCCCGGGACCACGGACATGATCAAGCTCTCGTACGCGTAGTAGGAGGGTTTGAGGCAGGAGCGGCGTGGGTCCCCCCGAACGGACCGGCCATGTCCCGGTCCCCGCGCAAGCGGCAAATGCAACGGCGCCGTACCCGTCGCCGACCGCCGCTGATGCGGTGGCTGGCGGTCGCGACGATCCTCGTCGTCGGCCTCCTCTACTACCGGCCGCTCAAGAGCTACCTGGACACGAAGGCGTCGCTCGAGGAGCGTGCGGCCCAGGTGCGGACGCTGCGCGCCGAACGCGACGAGCTCGCGCGGAAGGTCGCCGAGTCCGACACGCCGGAGGCCCTGGCCCGGCGCGCCCGGCGCCTCGGCCTCGTGAAGCCCGGCGAGCGGCTCTTCATCGTCAAGGGGATCGACGAGTGGCGCGCACGCCAGAAAACAGGTGCCGCGTCCGGCGATGCTCCCATCGCCGCAGACGACCGCTGACGCGGCGCCGGTCTGCGTCCTCAGTCGCCCCGATGCTGCCAGCATCGAGGCTCCCTGCGTCCTGCCCCGGCTTGGTCATCGGCCGCCTACGACGGGGGAGCATCATCGGACGCGACAATAGGATCGGAGGCGGTGGATGACCGGGCGATCGTCGAGCGTCAGCTGGGCCGCGAGCCGCGTGCGTTCCTGCGCGTCGCCGCCCGGTGCCCGCTCGGGGCGCCTGCAGTAACAGTCCAGGCGCCGTACGACAGCGCCGGCGATCCCTTTCCGACGACCTTCTACCTCACGTGTCGCCACCTCGTCGCCGCGGTGGCGAGGCTCGAGGCGGCCGGGGGAATCGAGCGCTGGGGAGACCTCGTCTCCGGCGACGAACGGCTCGCGAAGAGCCTTGAAGAGGCGACGGCCGAGCAGCGGGTCATCCGCCGCGAGCTCGCCGACGGCCGGGTCGGGCGAGAGCAGGGAGCTTCGCTCGACCTCGGCATCGGGGGCACCGCGAACCCGCACCGGCTGAAGTGCCTGCACGCCCACGTCGCGTTCGCGCTCGCACGGCCAGGGTACGAGCTTGGCGAACGGATCTACGCCGAGATCGAGCCGAAATGGCCCGATCGGTGCTGCACTCTCGACGAGCGTGGGTAAGCACCAAGCCGTGGCGAGCTACGTGGACACCGCGAGGCATCAGTGGGAGGACGGCGACCGTCGGCTGACGGCGTCCGTCTCCGACCCCGACGCCTACGAGACGCTGATGGCGCAGGTCGAGGCCGTGACCGAGGCGCTCAGGCGCCGGATCGGGGAGCACTTCACGCTCGCCCAGCTCGCGGACATTTACGGCGGCGACGACGGCTGGGTGTACGAGGCGGTCGCCGAGCGCGGCGAGCGACCGGGTTGGACGGCGAAGGTGTCGGTCGCCCAGGATGCCGCGTTCCACCGCTACGCGCGGGGCGCGACCGACTACGCGCCATGAGCACCGCAGTCACCACCCGCAGGCGCCGCAAGCGCAGCGCCGGTGTCCTCGGCTGGGTGCTTCGGCTCGCCGCGGTCGTCATCGTCTTCGGCGTGGGCGTCGCCGTCGGGCAGGCGCTCGAGGATCGCCCCGAGCCGGCGAAGCCGGTCACGAGCTTCCGGACGATCCAGCCGTGGACGCAGACAAACCGCGTCACAGAGACGCGCACCGTCACGGTAACGCCGTGAGGTCCGAGTTCGTGCGCGAAGAAAGTGCAGCTTTGATTAGATTCCGTCCGTGGCCGAGGCCGGGGGCAAGGCACGGAGGCAGTCGCACGGAGACGACGGCGCCGACTGGTTGACCCTCGGTCAGGCGGCGAAGTACCTCGGCGTCGCCCAGAGCACGATCCGCAAGTGGTCCGACCAGGGCCGGCTGCCGGCCTTCTATACGCCCGGTGGTCACCGCCGGTACCGCCGGCGAGACCTGGACGCGTTCGTGTCCGGCTCGGGCAACGCCGCCGGCTCACGCGTGCGCGGCACGCCGCTCGTTCTGATCGTCGATGACGATCCGCGGATCCGCGAGTTCGTCCGCGTCAACCTCGAGATGGACGGCTACGTCGTGCGTGAGGCCGCGAACGCCGAAGAGGGGCTCGAGGCGCTCGAGGAGCACCCGCCCGACCTCATCCTTCTCGACGTGATGATGCCCGGGGTCGACGGGTGGGAGATGCTGCGCCGGATGCAGGAGCGGCACGGCATGGGCTCGATCCCGGTGATCATGTTCAGCGGCCAGGCGGACAGCTCCGACAGCGACGCGGTCGCGCGCGGCGCCCAGGGTTTTCTCGGCAAGCCCTTCAATCCGCAGGATCTGATCACGCGGACCAAAGATCTGTTGCGGGCCTAGAGCTCTTCCGACGCCCGTAAGAGGCCGGCGACGATCACGACGACGGCCGCCAAGAGGCTGATCCAGATGCCGATGCCGCGGCTCGCCGGCTGAAAGTCGTCTGGAATGGAGATCACGCGGATCAGGACGAGGATCGTCGCGAGCGAGCCGAGGACGATCACGACCAGGCTCTCGGGAACCGTGGCCGGGAGCTCGATGCCGGCCGCGTGGAGTAGATGCAGCGCGACGACGGCGAGGCCGAGCAGTAGGACGATCTTCGCCAGCGCGCCCGTGTGCCAGCCGATCACGGCCACCGTCAGGTCGCCCGAGCTGTTCACGTACCAGCCCATGAGAGTCGACAGCGCAAGCACCATCCCTCCCAGCCAGGTGAGGCGCTCGCCGGCGCCCCACAGCCACGCCGCGTCCGGCGCGAAGCGTTCGGCGCTTTCCTCGGGCTCGTAGGCCTCAGGCGGATAGGTCTCGGGCGACTCCACGGCGGGAAGTATCCGCGATGGGCCGGTCAGAGTCCGAACAGGTGCTCGATCTGACGCCAGACGACGAGCGAGAGATAGGCGGCGAGCACGAGCAGCGCCAGCAGGACGGCGAAGAAACGCAGGCGAGCAAGGGCACGCTCCTGCTTTCGCTCCTGCCGGATCCGGCGGCGGGTCTTGTGGAATCGGTACGCGCGCTCGACCGCAATCGGATCGGGAAGCGGCGGCTCTTCCACGGCATCGGGGCGCCGGGCGGGCTCGGCCATCGCCGCACTCTATAAGAGGCACCGGCGCTGCGATGCTTCGTTGCCAGGGTGCCGAGCGTGGCCTGGGGCTCAAGCCTCGTGGCGTTTGGTGCCTCCTACACTTGTCGGGTGATCCCGGCCGGACAGGAGGTCTCACAGGCCGCGCTCCAGAGCCTCGCGGCTGCAGGTCGCGACCTCGTGGACGCGGAGGATCTCGACGCAGCTCTCGGCGTGCTGGCGACGGCGGCCGCGTCCGGAGTCGGCGCAACGCTAGCCGTCATCCGCGTGGCCGAGCGGGGTGGGACGGAGCTGCATGCACGCGGGGTGTGGGCAGCCTCGCCGGCGCTCCGCGCCGAGCTCGAGGGCTCCCGCATCGACGCCGGGGCGATCGGCCCGGACGATCTGACCGAGGGCGACGATGTGCCGGAGTCGATCCGCCGGCTCGCCCGTCGGTGGGGCGCGGCGCGCGTGCTGATCTGCCCGGTGTGCTCGGAAGGACGGGTGCTCGCGAGCCTCGAGCTGGCGCGGGCCGGCGACGCCTTCTCGGAGCCCGACATCCTGCTCGCCCGGGTGATCGCAAGCCACGCCTCGCTGCTCGTTCGCGCCGTCGACCCGGTCGATGGGGAGTCGCCTGCGACCGGCCGGGGCGCGACGCTCGACGTCGCCGGCCGCGCGCTCGCGGTGGTGGCGGAGGAGTCCCGCAGCGGGGAACGCATCGCCCGGCTCGCGCTCGAGGCGACCGGCGCGCGGTCGTGCATCCTGTGGCGCTCGAACGGCGGACCTGAGCCCGTGGCGTCGGCCGGGGTCGCGGAGGACTTCTCGGACGCGGCCGCGGCGGTGCGCGACGGGGATGAGCAGCTCGCGGGAAACGGAAGCATGGCGCTCGAGGACGGCGTCGTGCTCGTCCGGCTCGGCGAGCCGCCGGTCGGCGGCCTGCGCCTCGTCTTCGAGCCTGGGGACGAGCCCGGCGCCGACGAGCTCGCGCGGCTAGCGGCGTTCGGCGCGCGGGCCGCGCACGCCGTTCGGCTGGGCGAACGGACGAGCGACCTCGCGCAGGAGCTCGAGCGCAGCCGCGCGCTGCTGGCGGTCGTCGGACAGGCGATCGCCGAGCTGTCGCTGTCCCACACCCTCGAGACTGCGGTCGACCGGGTCGGCGAGCTGCTCGGGACCGATCGGGGGGCGGTCTACCTCCGACAGGCCGGGGGGCTCGAGACTGCAACCGAGCGCGGGCTCGCCGGCCCTCACGTCCGTGTCGCCGAGGGGCTTCTCGACTTGATCCTCAACCGTCTCCGCGCGAGGCCGGTGGTCGAGGTGCGGGACGCGGCGAGCGACCCCCGCCTCGGGTCGGTTCGCGATGCCGTCTCGGAGTCGGGCATCGAGGCAGCGGTCGTCGTCCCGCTTCGCGCCGCCGGAGAGCTGATCGGGCTGCTCGTCGCCTATCTCCCGTCGACGCGGCGGCTCGCCGAGAGCGAGTCCACGCTGCTCGCGGCGCTTGCCGGGCAGCTCGCGGTCGCAGTCCAGAACGCCGGCCTGCACGAGGACACGGCCCGACTGGCGCGGGAGCGCGAGGAAGCGCTCGACGCCGAGCGCCTGGTGGCCCGGCGCCTCGAGGCCTTCTACGAGATCTCGCGCTCGTTCTCCGAGAGCCTGTCGCTGGACGAGACCGTCGCCGCGATCACCCGCACCGCGGTCGAGCTCCTGGAGGTCGACGCCGCCGTCCTGAGGATGCCCGACGCGCGAGGCGACTCGCTGGTCCCGCGGGCGGTCCACGTCCCCGACGCGCGCCTCGGCGTGGCGCTCGACCCGATTCTGCGCCGCCCGCAGGCCCTCGACCGGATCGAGGCGGCGACGCCGGCCGTCCTCACACCGCGGCTGGCGCGGAGGCTCGGCGGTGGCCACGAGCTGCTGATCCCGTTCCTCGAGCGTGGTTCGACGGCCTCGTTCGTCCCGATCGTCTCGACGGGAGAAGTGATGGCCGCGCTCACGCTGATCTCGCTCGACCCCGCCCGGCCGATCGACCGCGAGACGCTCGAGGCGGCGGGTTCCCTCGCCGCCCAGGCGGCGCTCGCGGTGAGCAACGCTCGGCTCTACGAGCAGCAGGTCCACTTTGCCGACGCAATGCAGCGGTCGCTCCTGCCGGACGAGCCGCCGGACATCCCCGGCGTCGAGATCGGCAGCGTCTACGAGTCGTCGGGGCGCCTGGACGTCGGCGGCGACGTCTTCGACTACACCGTGCTGCCCGACGGCCGCCTCGCCGTAGTGGTCGGCGACGTGACCGGCAAGGGGATCGACGCAGCGGCCGACATGGCGATGACGAAGTTCGTCTTCCGGTCGCTCGCCCGCGAGCATCCCGAGCCGTCCGAGCTGATGCGGATCGCGAACCAGGTCGTCCTCGACGAGGTGGAGGAGGGCAAGTTCGTGACGATGCTCTACCTGACCGTCGATCCCGCCACCGGCGAGCTCGCCTGCGCGGGCGCGGGTCACCCGGAGCCCCGGGTCGTGCGGCCCGACGGCTCGGTCGAGGAGCTGGCGGCGCGCGGGCTCGCGCTCGGGATCGCGCCGGATCAGGAGTACCCCGAAGCCACGGCGACCCTCGAGCCCGGCGCGTCCGTCGTGCTCTTCACAGACGGGGTGGTGGAGTCCCGGGTCGGCGCCGAGCTCTACGGGAAGGCGAGGCTCGACCGGCTCTTGCAGGAGCAGCGCGACCTCCGCCCCCAACAGCTGGCCCGCGCCGTCGTGGAGGATTCCCGGGCGTTCGCGGGCGGCGGGCTCGCTGACGACTCGGCCGTGGTCGTCGTCAAGAAGACGCCTTGAAGCCCTCATTTCAGGCGACGCTGACCGGCGTCGTCTTCGCCGCCGGCGTCGGAACGCTGGCGACGGAGATCGCTGCTTCCCGCCTCCTCGCTCCGTACTTCGGGAACTCCACAATCGTCTGGGCGAACGTGATCGGGCTGACGCTGGCCTCGCTCTCGCTCGGCTACTGGCTCGGCGGCCGGCTCGCGGACCGGCACCCGACGCCCAGGGCTCTCGGCCTCGTCGTCGCCGCTGCCGCCTGTCTGGTCGCGGTCGCGACGCTCGTCGCCCGCCCGATCCTCGACTTCTCCGTGGAGGGGCTCGACCGGGTCTCCGCCGGCGCGGCGATCGGCTCGTTCTTCGGCGTCCTCATCCTGTTCGTCCCGCCGGTGACGCTGATGGGGATGGTGGCGCCGTTCGCGATCCGCCTCGCGATCCGGGACGTCGAGAGCGCCGGAACCGTCGCCGGCCGCCTCTACGCGGTTTCCACGATCGGCAGCCTGCTCGGCACGTTCCTCTCCGCGCTGGTCCTGATCCCGGCGATCGGGACGCAGCGCACCCTGCTCTCGGCGGCGGCGCTGATCGGGGTGAGCGGCGCCGTGCTGCTCGGGCGCCGCTGGCTGCTGCTGACGGCCGGTCTCGTGGCGCTGCTCCTGATCCCGCCGGGCGCCGTGAAGGGACAGAGCGGCCTGATCTTCGAGGACGAGTCGCGCTACCAGTTCATCCAGGTCGTGGAGGAGGAGGGCGTCCGCCGCCTCTACCTCGACGAGGGGCTCGCCACGCACTCGGTCTGGCGGAGGGACGAGGTTCTGACCGGCGGCGTCTGGGACACGTACGTCGCCGTAGTCGACCTGCTCGGGCGCCGGCCGGAGCGCGTCGCGATGCTCGGAAACGCCGCCGGTACGGCCGCGCGGGCGTACGAGCGCTTCTACCCGTTCGCCGAGGTGGACGGGGTTGAGCTCGACCCCGCCGTCAGCGACACCGGACGGCGCTTCTTCGAGATGGGCGACATCGGCACGCTGACCGTCCACGATGAGGACGCCCGCTCGTTTCTCCGGCAGACGGACAGCTCCTACGACGTGATCATCGTCGATGCCTACCGGCCGCCGTACGTGCCGTTCTACCTCGCGACGAAGGAGTTCTTCGAGCTCGTCCGCGAGCGGCTCAACCCGGGCGGGATCGTGGCCCTGAACGTCGCCACGACGCCGGACAACCACGAGCTCGCCGACAACATCGGAGGAACGCTCGCGACGGTACTGCCGAGAGCGTTCGCCTGGCAGCCCCTGCGCTTCAACCAGATCGTCATCGGCCAGGACGGCGAGGCGACCGGCCGGGCCCAGCCGGCGCCGGCCGAGGTCAACCCGCTCGTGGCGGACCTGCGCGCGAATCTCAGGCCGATTCAGCCGTCGGACGACCCGTGGACGGACGACCGCGCGCCCGTCGAGTGGATCACCGACCGGATGATCGTCGAGTTCGCCGCTGCGGGCGGACGGTTCGAGGAGGATCCGCTGCCCACCGCTCCCTAGCCAGGGGTTAGCAGGGCATTTCTCTACACTGCGGCCCGTGAGGCGTGGGGTCTCGGTCTCCCTGGGAGTGCTCGCGTGCGCGGCCGCGGGCCTGCTCGCCGCTGCCGTGGTGGCCTCACCGGGCCTCTCGCAGCTCCCGATCACGACCGGGACGACGACCGGCGCCACGACGACCGCACCGACGACGACGGTCGCGACGACGACGCGCGCGCCGCAAGCTGAGCTGATCCCCGACGGCGTCTTCGTCGGCCGTGTCGAGGTCGGCGGGATGACGCCGGGCGGAGCGACGGCGCTCGTCCAGGCCGAGTTCGGCGAGTCCCTGACGCTGGCGTTCGGCCGGAAGATGATCCTCGTCACCCCCCAACGGCTCGGTGCGAGCGCACGGGTGAAGCTTGCGATCGACCAGGCGCGGCGCGCGGCGCCCGGGACCAGGCTCCCGCTCTTCGTCACCCTGCGGCGCGGTGGGGTCGCTCGGTACGTGAAGGCGCTCGGCAAGCGCTTCGACAAGCGCGGGAGGAACGCCGAGCTCGTCGGTCTGAGGGGCTCTCGTCCCTGGATCACGAAGGAGGAGACCGGACGGGTGCTGAAGCAGCGCCCCGCCGTACGGGCGATCGTCGCCCATCTGCGGTCGCACCGGCGCTCGCCGCTGCGCGTCCGCGCCGCGCGCGTCGATCCGACAGTGACGCGCGCGCGCTTCGGGCCGATCATCGTGATCCGGCGCGAGTCGAAGGTGCTCAACCTCTTCCGCGGGATGCGCCTCTGGAAGCAGCTCGGCGTTGCGACCGGCCAGTCGTCCTATCCGACCCCGATCGGCCGCTTCTCCATCGTCACGATGCAGCGGCATCCCTGGTGGTATCCGCCGGACTCGGACTGGGCGAAGAACGAGAAGCCCATCCCGCCCGGACCGGGCAACCCGCTCGGAACGCGGTGGATGGGAATCAGCGCGCCCGGCGTAGGCATCCACGGGACGCCGGATCCAGCCTCGATCGGGTACTCGGCGTCCCACGGCTGCGTCCGCATGCGGATCTCGGAGGCGGAGTGGCTGTTCGGCCGCGTCCGGGTCGGGACGCCGGTCTTCATCGTTCGGGCGTAGCCTCTGAGGCATGAGTGGCCGACTGAAACTCGCGGCCCAGGGTCTCTCCGTCGCGCTCGTCGCCGGGCTCTTCGCCCTTCTCGTCTGGAAGGTGGCGACGCAGGACGAGGGCGCCGCGCGCAAGCTCGGCCGCGGCGAGACCGTCAGCGCGCCGAACTTCCGCCTCGATCGCCTCGACGGGCAGGGGAAGATCTCGCTCGCCGAATACCGAGGACGTCCGGTCGTCGTCAACTTCTGGGGCTCCTGGTGCGACCCGTGCAAGGAGGAGGCGCCGGTGCTCGAGGACACCTGGCGGCGGTACAAGGGTCGCGGCCTGATCGTGCTCGGCGTCGACTTCCACGACCTGAAAGGCGCCGCGAGACGCTTCGCACGCGAGAACCACATGAGCTACCCGCTTGCGTACGACGGGCCGGGCAACACGATCTCCGACTACGGCGTCGAGGCGGCGCCGGAGACGTTCTTCGTCGCGCCGGACGGCAAGCTCGTCTGCGAGCGGCTGCTCGGCGGCGTCCACATCGAGCGAAACCGCGATCGCTACGACGAGTGCGTGCAGGAGCTGCTCGCGGCGTGAGGGTCGTGCTCATCGTGATCGCCGCCCTGGCTTTCGCCGGCCCCGCGGCTGCGGCCTGCCCGACGCTCGCCGACCTCGAAGGCGAGGTCATGTGCCCGCAGTGCAAGACCACGCTCGACCAGTCGGATGCGCCGGTCGCCCGCGACATCAAGCGGTTCATCGAGCAGCGGGCCGACGCCTGCGTGCCCGAGGGGCAGATCAAGGACGAGCTCGTGGCGCAGTTCGGGCCGGCCGTCCTGGCCGCGCCGCCGCGCGAGGGCTTCCACTGGGTGGCGTGGCTCCTGCCGCTCGCGGGCCTCCTTGCCGGGGCGGCGGTGATCTCGATCCTCGTCTGGCGCTGGAGCCGGCGTCGGCCGGTCCCGGAGCCGGTCGCGCCGGACAACGGCCGGCCGCCGCTGGATCCCGAGCTCGAACGCAAGCTCGACCGGGAGCTCGCCCGCTTCGATGGCTGAAGCCCTGCCCCTCGCGTTCCTCGCCGGGGTGCTGTCGATCATCACGCCCTGCGTCCTGCCGCTCGTGCCGGGTTACCTGTCGGCGGTGTCCGCCGTCGAGGCCGACCGGCTCGGCGAGGCCGGCGTGGGGGGGCGGGTAGCGCGCTCGAGCATCCCGTTCATCCTCGGCTTCACGACGGTCTTCGTCGTCCTCGGCGCGGGGGCCGCGGCGCTCGGCGGCTTCCTCGACGCGAACCGTCGCGCCGAGCTGGCGGGGTTCGTGCTCGTCGTCCTCGGTCTCGCGTTCCTCGGGCTCCTGCCCTGGCCCGAGAGACTCGTCGCCCCCGGGCTCCTGACCGGGGCTCGGAGGCGAGGCTCGGGCGTTCTCCTCGGGGCGGCCTTCGCCGTGTGCGCTGCGCCATGCATTGGCACCGTCCTGGCGTCGGTGCTGGTACTGGCCGGAAGCGCGGAGGAGATCCTGGAGGGCTCCGCGATCCTCGCCGCGTACTCGGCCGGGCTGGCGCTGGCGTTCGTGCTTGCAGCCATTGCCTTCGTTCGTGCGATGGGCGCCTTCCGCTGGCTCCGCGACCACTACGTGGTGATCCGCATCGTCAGTGGCTCGCTGCTCGTCCTCCTCGGCCTGGCGTTCTTCTTCCACCGCGACGGGTGGATCCGGGTTGGGTTCGACCGGGCGCTCGACCTGGTCGGGCTAGGGACCTAGGGGCTTCGACAGCTCCAGCGAGCCGGACTCGACCACCCGCTGCGCGTCGCCGACCGACGCGAGGACGGCCGCGACGTCCACGCCACGGTGCTCCGGGGCAAAGGGCCCGAGGCGGCGGGCGGCCTTCACGAGCTGCCGCTCGCAGCCCGGACGGTTCCCGCGGCCGGCGTGGTGCCAGGCGACGGCAACGTGGACGAGGCCCTGGAAGAAGTCCTTCTCCGCGGGCTCGGCCGCCCGCCACGCCTCCTCCAGCTCCTCGTGCGCCTCGAAGTAGTCGCCGCGCCGGATCAGATCGAGACCTTTTCGCAACCACTCGTCCACAAACGTGAGTGTTACTCTCGGAGAGTCGTGGCGACGATCCTGCTGGAAGGCGTCGACCTCTTCATCCGCGGCAAGCTCGAGGCGCTCCTCGAAGGGCACCACTTCGTTACGAGCGACTCGGTCGATCCACCAGACCTCGTGATCGCGGACGTCGGGCGAACCGATCCCGACGAGGTCGCGGACGCCTATCCGGATGTCCCGATCCTGGGCTTTTCGAACCACAAGGACACGGCGGGCCTGCGCCGCGCGCACGAGGCCGGCTTCGACCAGGTGGTCGCGAAGTCGGCGCTGACGGAGCGCGCCCCTGAGCTCATCGAGGAGCTGATTCCCTAGGAGTGCTAGGCGGAACGTCGCTCGTTGCAGGGGTGCGATGGCCGTTCCGAGGCAAGGACGCAGGGAGCGTTCGTATCCTTGGGATACGGGCGCGACTGAGGACGCGGCCTCGGGGCGGTCAGCGCGGCCCTGCGGCACAGCGCTGCGTTTCGCCTAGCGCTCCTAGATAGGGTCCCGGGCGTGACGTACATCATCGCCGAGCCCTGCATCGACATCAAAGACCTCTCGTGCGTGGACGTCTGCCCCGTCGACTGCATCCACGAGTTCGAACGGCTCCTGATCATCGACCCGGAGGAGTGCATCGACTGCGGAGCATGCGAACCGGAGTGCCCGGTCGACGCGATCTTTCCCGAGGATGCCCTGCCCGATAAATGGGAGCCGTTCGTGAAGATCAACTACGCCTACGGCGAGGGCGCCGACGTGGTCAACAACCTCACGAACGAGTACGCCACCGAGCACAACGTGCAGAACCCGCCGCTCGACGAGCGTTAGTCGTTCCACCAAGCGGGTACGGACCTTCTGTTCCGAAAAGGAGGGTCACATGCCCCAGGAAGCATGGAGCGACAAGCGAGAGCGGCAGTACGAGCACATCAAGGACAGCGCCAAGGATCGCGGCGCGTCGACGAAGCGGGCCAAGGAGATCGCGGCCCGCACGGTCAACAAGGAACGCGCCCGCTCGGGCGAGGCACGCACTTCTTCGAGAACCTCTCGGCAGGACATGTCGTCCAGCCGCCGGGGCGGCCAGCGCTCCGGAACCAGCCGGCCCAAGGGTCGCACGAAGGAGCAGCTCTACAACGAGGCCAGGCGGATGGGCATCGACGGCCGCTCGAAGATGAACAAGCAGCAGCTGCAGCGCGCGGTCGATCGCAGGAAGTAATGGGCTTCCGCAGGTCGCACGGCGCTGGCTATATTGGCCGCGCCGTGCGGCCGAAGACCCTCGACCACGTCGCATACTGGCTCGCCGACCGGGAGCGCGTCACGGACTTCGTCACGACCCACCTCGGCATGCACGTGATCGAGCGGACCGACCGCTTCACACTCGTCGGATCCGACGCGCGCAAGGGAAAGCTGACGCTCTTCGACGCCGAGGCCCCCCGCGAGCGTGGTGCGCTGAAGCACGTTGCGCTGCGCGTGAACGACCTGGATGCGGCGCTCAACGAGTTGCCGGACAGCGTCGTGGTCGAGCGCTCGAACGGCACCGCGCTCTTCGACCTCGGCGACGGCGTGAACCTCGGCCTCGTCGAGGCGCCGACCGAGACGGAGTACGACCTCGACCACGTCGCGCTGTTTTCCTCCGATCCGGAGGCGACCGCGCAGCGGTACCGCGACTACGGCTTCGAGCCGGCGGAGCCGGGCACCGACGGCGCGCCGCGCGTGGAGGTCGCCGGCGCCTACGTCGAGTTCCACGACGGCGAGCCCGGCGACCCCGAGGCACCGCTGCTCAACCACCTCGCGGTGCTCGTCGACTCGGCGGAGGGCCACCGGGAAGCGGCCGTGGAACGCGACATCGAGGTTCAGGACTTCGTGGACGCCCCGAACACGCTCGCGGTCTTCGTCTGGCTCCCGGAACGCGTCCGGCTCGAGTACGTCGAGCACAAGCCGACGTTCGCGCTGCAATAGTCATCGCGGGGGCCGGCATGGCCGGCCTGGTCGCCGCCGCCCGGGCGCGCGAGCTCGGCGCCGAGCCGGCCGTCTTCGAGAAAGGGACGCGTGCAGGAGGCTCGATGCTGCTCTCGAGCGGCTTCGCCTGGCGCTACCGCTCGTGGGAGATCTTCCGCGAGCAGTGTCCCGGCGGCGACCCGGTGCTCCAGGGGCTGATCCTGAAGCGGTTCGACGAGGCGCTCGACTGGCTCGAGGCGCAGGGAGTCAAGCTCCTCACGCGCGAGACCGGGAACCCGCTTACGGTCGGCGCCCGGTTCGACCCGCGGCAGCTGGTCGGCACACTCGGGCGCGATGTCCGTCTTGGCGAGACAACGGACGAACCGGCGATCCTCGCCACCGGCGGCTTCCCCGTGCGGCTGGCCCGCGAGCGCGGACTGCTCTTGCGTGCAAATCCGTGGAGTGAGGGCGACGGGCTCGATCATGCCCGCTCACGAGGCGCGGACACGGCCGGCGACCTCGACGAGTTCTACGGCCGCGCCATGGCGGTGGTGGACGACGTGGCGGAAGCAGACTTCGTACGCCTTGGCCAGCTCTACGGGAAGTTCGCGTCGATCACGTCCGAGGACGGCTCCGAGGCCTTCACGGGCGCACCGAGCTGGTCCGAGATCGACGTCGCCCAACAGATTGGGCGTTGGCCGGGCGGCCGAGCATGGTTCACGGTCGACAATGCTGCGCTCGCGGAACGCGTTCGCGACCGGACGGTGGGGGAGATGATCGAGGCGGCGCGTGAGGCAGGTGCTCCGGTCGAGAAGCAGGAGGACCGGGTGCGCGTCCTCGTCCGGGCCGGCGTGACCCAGACGCTCGGCGGGATCCGCGTCGACGAGCGCGCCCGAGTCCTCGACGAGCAGGGCGAGCCGGTCGGCGGTCTCTTCGCCGCGGGCGCGGACGCAGGCGGCATCTCGACGGGCGGCTGGTCGAGCGGCCTCGCGACTGCGCTCGTCCTCGGCCTGGTCGCCGCCGAGTCGGCGCTCAGCTAGCCCGGAAGCGGCTGGAGATACGCCGCGCGGCGGTCGTCGCCGGGCAGAGGCGAGGGCGCGAGACGGTTGACTTCCTGCCGGAGACCTTCGTCGACCTCGACCACGCTTCCCATGGACGGGAGCTCGCCGTCACGCTCGTGCAGCTCGTACCCGGTCGTCTTCCAGACGAAGAGCAGGTGCTTGTCCGCCATCGCCGCGGGACTCTAACCGCGGGCTGTGTAGGGCGGAAGCGTGATGCGCACTGCCGTTCCGACCTCGTCCGAGCTGCGTTCGACATCCACGGTGCCGCCGAGCGTCCGGGCCCGCTCCGCCAGCGCCTCGAAGACGCGCCGCCGCCGCTCGCCCGAGCCGTCGTCCGTGATCAGGGTCTCGACGGCTCCCGCGTCCACCTCGGCGATGGCCACGGAGATGCGAGTGGGCGGCCCACGCCGGAGGGCTGCGTCGAGGGATTCGCGGATGATCTGGTAGAGGACAATCTGGGCCCGGCTCGCCAGCGCGCCGCCGGCGTCTATGTCGAGGTCGACGCGAACGCCCTGCGAGAACTCGACCTGATCGGCGAGCGCCTGGACTGCCGGCCCGAAGCCCTGGTCGCGCAGGACGACCGGCTCGAGGGCGAACGAGAGATCGCGCAGCTCGCGGATCGTCTCGCGCTGGCGCCCGACCGCCTTCCCCAGGATCTCCTTGGCGTCGTCGACCAGCCCGCGGTCGATGGCGTCCACGACACCGTCCAGCATCAGGGCGATTCCGGACATCGACTGAACGGGCACGTCGTGCAGGAACAGTGCGAGCCGCCGCCGCTCGTCCTGCTCGGCCGCGATCAGCTGATCTGCGAGCCGTGACCGCTCGGCCTCCTCCTCGCGCGTACGAAGCAGGCTGACCGCAAGCGCCGCAGCGCCGACCACCGCAACGGCCGCGGCTGCGAGCGCGAGGCCGTCGACTCCCGCGGCGACCCCGGCCAGCGCGAGCAGCGCGGCGGCGGCAACCCCGCCGGCGAGGATGGCCGCGCTAGTCGATGATCGCTTCGCGAAGCGCAATCGCCACCGCGTGCGTCCGCGTGTCCGCCTCGAGCTTCGTGAGGATGTGGCGCACGTGGCTCTTCACCGTCTCCTGGCTGATGAAGAGCCGGGCGGCCACGTCCGCGTTGGACATGCCATCGGCCAGGAGCTGAAGGATCTCCCGCTCGCGGCCCGTGAGCATGTCGTCGCCCTTGCCGGGCAGGAAGGCGGGCATCAGCGCCGGATCCACGTAGCCGTCGCCGGCCGAGACCTTCTCGATCGCCTTCACGAGGCTCGCGTGCGGCGCCTCTTTCAGGATGTAGCCCTTCGCGCCGGACTCGAGGCCGCGGCTCAGGAGGCTGCGTTCGCTGTAGGCCGTGAAGATCAGGACCGCCGTGTCCGGGACCCGCTCGGTGAGGTGCTTCGTCGCCTCGAGGCCGTCCATGCCCGGCATCCGGACGTCCATGATCACGACGTGCGGCTTCCGGCGCTCGGCGAGCGAGACGGCTGACGCGCCGTCGGACGCCTCGCCGATCACGCGGATGTGCGGCGCGCGCGAAAGCGACAGCCGGAGCCCCTCGCGCACGACCTCGTGGTCGTCGACGATCAGGCAGGTGATCTCGGGGCGGCCGTCACCGGTTTCGTCCTGTGTCACGGGCGAGGAATTCTAGGCCTCGGGCAGGAAGTCCTGTACGACCCCGTGCCGGAAATGAGCGCTGAGTCCCCTCCGCACGCTGGGCCGCCCCAGGCCGCGTCCTCAGCCGCGCCCATGTCCGTTGACATGAACGCGGCCTGCGTCCTTGCCTGGAACGACCCAGCGCACGGATGAAACGAGCCACATTCCCGGCACGGGGTCAGACGGCGAGGCTGAGCTGCTCGTCGTGGCGCGTTCCGTCGAGCCGGATGCGGCGCCGGTCACGCACGCCGAGCTTCCTCGCCAGGGCCGACACTTCCTCGCGCACGGGCGCCGACTCCGAGCTAGGCAGGTAAGCGCGACCACCCCGATAGAGCTCGAAGTAGCGGGGCAGCTGCTCCGGGAAGTCCTCGGCGAGGTGCTCGAGGAAGTGCTCCCTCGTGCCCGGCCGGAGGTTGAGGAGATTCGTCCAGATCCCCGTCGCGCCGGCCTCGCGCGCCGCCGTGACGACCTCGCGCAGCTGTTCGGGCCGATCCGAGATCCCGGGCAGGATCGGCGCCATGCCGACGCCGACCTTGATCCCGGCATCGACGAGCTCCTTCAGCGCACGCAGCCGTTGGCGCGGATGCGCGGTGCTGGGCTCCGTCTTGCGCCAGACCTCCTCGTCGAGCGTCGGGATCGAGAAGGTGATCGCAACCTTCGCCCGGCTCGCCGCCTCCGCGAGGACGTCCACGTCGCGCACGATCATCGGCCCGCGGGTGATCAGCTGGAACGGGTTCGAGAAGTCGGCGAGCGCCTGGAGGCAGCCGCGCGTCAGCCGGTATCGCCCCTCCGCCGGCTGGTACGGATCGGTCGCGGCACCGATCGCCACGGACTCGCCGTCCCACGACGGCCGGGCGAGCTCCTTGCGCAGCACCTCGGCGATATTCGTCTTCACGCGGATCGAGGTTCCGTAGCGGTCGTCGGACGGCCGGTCCGCCCGCCGCTCGAACGCCCGGACGTAACAGAACGTGCAGCGGTGGACGCAGCCCATGTACGGGTTCAGCGACCAGGAGAAGCCCATGCCCTTGACTCGGTTCAGCGCGCTGCGGCAAGGCTCTTCGCGGTAGTCCACCGCCATGCCGGTAGTGTAGAACATACGTTCGCTGCGCGGACGGGCTGTCCGGCTCGTTTCTCTAAGATCCGAGAACTTCCTTGGACGACGACCGACCGCCTAGTACCCACGCCCGAGGTCGGGCGTGAGCGACCTCCTCCGAATCGTCGTGATTCTCCTGCTCGTGCTGGGGAACGCGATCTTCGTGGCCGCCGAGTACGCGCTCGTGACAGCGCGCCGCAACCGCTTGCAGGAGCTTGCGGAAGCCGGCCGACACGGCGCGAAGCACGCGCTCGAGCTGATGGACAACCCGGTGCGTTTCATCAGCACCGTCCAGGTAGGGATCACGATCGCCGGCATCGCCATGGGTGCCATCGGCCAGCCGCTGGTCTCGGACTGGTTCAGCTTCGTCCAGTCGGAAACCGTCGCCTTCCTGATCGCGTTTCTCTTCCTGACTTTCCTCAGCGTCTCGCTCGGCGAGCTGGTGCCGAAGGCAATCGCCCTCCAGCGGGCCGAACGCCTCGCCATCGCTCTTGCGTGGCCGATCGACCTTCTCGGTCGCGTCGCGCACCCGCTCGTCTGGCTCCTCCAGACCTCCGCCAACGCAGTCGTGCGGCTGTTCGGAATCCAGCCTGCGCCGGCGGGACTCGTCGTCCACACGCGGGAAGACATTCGCGCTGTCGTGGCTGAGGCAGGGGAGACCGGTGTCGTCGAAGGCGTCGAGCAGGAGGTGCTCTACGCCGCCTTCAGGTTCGCGGACAAGGAGGTCCACGACGTCATGGTCCACAAGCCGGAGGTCGTGGCCATCTCGGTCGCGCTGCCGCCACGCGAGTGCCTCGCAGCTCTGGTCACCTCGCCCTACACCCGGTATCCGGCCTACCGCGAGTCCCTCGACAACGTCGAGGGGATCCTCCACGTCCGGGACCTCTTCTCCGCGCTGTACGAGAAAGGGATCGACAACGTCGTGATCGAGGATCTGCTCCGCAAGCCGTACTTCGTCCCGGAGACGAAGGATCTCGCCGCCCTGCTCTCCGCGTTTCGGGCGCAGAACCAGCACATGGCCGTGGTCGTCGACGAGTACGGCTCGATGCAGGGGATCGTCACGCTGGAGGACGTCCTCGAGGAGATCGTCGGAGAGATCGAGGACGAGTACGACTTGCCGGACGAGTCCCTCGAGCGGATCGACGAGCAGACCGTTCGCGTCGACGGCACGTTCCCGATCGACGACTTCAACGAGGAGTTCGAGGTCCGGATGCCCGACGACGACTATCACACGCTCGCGGGGTTCGTCTTCGGGCAGCTCGGGCGAGCTCCCGAGGCCGGCGACGAGGTCACGTGGAACGGCCTCAAGTTCGACGTGATCGAGGTGGACGGGACCCGGATCGAGAAGCTTCAGGTTGTCTTCCTGCCGCCCGAGGAGGCGGAGCACTCGCCGGAGAGCGCCTGACCTTGGTGCGCGGCTTCGCGGGCGCTCAAGAGCCCCCGTCGTGGCCGCGCCTCCCAGGCTCGCCCCGGCCCGAGCGGCTCGACCTCGGCCTCGAGACGCTGGACGGCGTCGGGCCGACGGTCAAGAAGCGTCTGGCGGCGCTCGGGCTCCGGACGATCCGGGACGCGCTCGAGTACCGGCCGCGGCGGTACGAGCCCGCAGCCCCCGAGCTGGCGATCTCGGACCTGTTCGGCGAGGACGAGGCGGCGATTGCGGGCGAGGTGCTGAGCGTCCGCGTCCAGCGCGCGCGCCGGCTCCAGCTCGTGAAGGCTCGCGTCGCCGACGAGTCCGGGGAGATCACGGCCGTCTGGTTCAACCAGGCGTGGCTGAAAGACCGGCTCCAGCCCGGCACGCGAGTTCGGTTGCGCGGCAACCTGAAGGGCAGCGAGTTCACGGTTCGCTCCTACGACGTGAACGGCGTCGCTGCGACCGCCGACTTCGCACCGGTCTACCCGGCGAGCGAGGAGATCACCGTCAAGAAGCTGCGGGAGATCGTCGGCAAGGCGCTCGCGTTCGCGGCCGACGTGGTCGATCCACTGCCCGCTGCGGTCAAGGCGCGCGAGCGGCTGCCGGGCAGGTCCGACGCGCTGGTTGCGCTCCACCGTCCCGCGAGCGAGGAGCAGGGTGAGCAGGCGAGGAGGCGGCTCGCGTTCGACGAGCTGCTGGCGCTCCAGGTCGGGCTGGCGCGGCGGCGCGAGGGCCGCGACGAGGAGCGCGCGCCCGCGCTGGGCGTGCCCAGCGAGCTCGTCGCGCGCTATCGCGATGTCCTCCCCTTCGAGCTGACGCCGAGCCAGGAGGGTGCGATCGCCGAGATCGACGGAGACCTCTCCGGCGAGCGACCGATGGAACGGCTCCTCCAAGGCGACGTCGGCTCCGGCAAGACCGTCGTCGCGCTGTACGCGCTCCTCCGCGCCGTGGAGGCCGGCAAGCGCGGCGCCCTGATGGCGCCGACGGAGACGCTCGCCGAGCAGCACTTCCTGACCATCGACCCGATCTGCACGCAGCTCGGCGTGCCGATCGCGCTGCTGACCCGGTCGGTGAAGCACGACGTCGGCGCCGCGCAGGTCGTCGTCGGCACCCATGCACTGATCCAGGAGGGAGTCGACCTCGGCGATCTCGGGGTCGCGGTCGTGGACGAGCAGCACCGCTTCGGTGTCGAGCAGCGGGCGGCCCTGACCACCGGACGCCGGCCGCACGTCCTGCACATGACGGCGACTCCGATCCCGCGCACCCTCGCGCTGACCGTCTACGGCGACCTGTCCGTGACCGAGATCGCGAAGCCGCCGGCGAACCGGAAGCCGATCGAGACCGCCTGGGTCACGGATGAGCGGTCGAGCGCCGCGTATCAACGGCTCAGGAAGCATCTCGACGACGGACGGCAGGCCTACGTCGTCTGTCCATTGATCGAGGAGTCGGAGACGTCCGTGGCGCGCGCCGCCGAGCGTGAGGCGGAGCGGCTTCGCAAGGGCGAGCTCCGCGGCTATCGAGTCGGCCTGCTCCACGGGAGGCTGCGCCCGGAGGAGCGCCGGCAGCTGATGGCGCAGTTCAAGGCCGGCGAGCTGGACGTCCTCGTCGCGACGACGGTGATCGAGGTCGGCGTCGACGTCCCGAACGCGACGATCATGATCGTCCAGGAAGCCGACCGGTTCGGGCTCGCGCAGCTCCACCAGCTGCGCGGAAGGGTGGGGCGTGGGGCGGAGCAGTCCTATTGCCTGCTGATCTCGCGTGCGAAGGAGGAGCTGACGGACGCGGCCCAGGCTCGCCTGGAGGCACTCGTGCGCACGACGGACGGCTTCGAGCTCGCCGAGGTCGACCTCGAGCTTCGCGGGGAGGGCCACCTCCTCGGAACCCGCCAGGCCGGTCTCTCCGAGTTCCGCTTCACGCGCCTGCGTGCCGACCGCGACCTCCTCGAGCGCGCACGCGAGGTTGCCGAGGAGCTCGTCGATTACGAGGGCCCGCTGAACGACGAGGTCGACCGCCTCTTCGCCGATCGAGAGTTGGCCGCCTAGGACAGGGCGCGAGGCGCCCGCCGGGTCCGGTGTCGGACACCGGGACCTGTCAAGCGAAAAGTGGATCGAAAGTGCGCCGAGTTCTCCGGAAGGGCTCGGCGGCCGGTCAGGGAACCAGGTTCACCCGCCAGACCGCGTTACCGCCGAGGTGCGTGACCCAGAGTGCGCCGCCGACGCGGACGACCTTCACCGGCCTCGGGCCGACGCGAATCGTCTCGACGACCGCATTGCGGGCCGGGTCGATTCTCGACAGCGTCCCGTCGCCCGTGTTGGGCACGACGATCGACCCGTCGGCGGCCTCCGCTCCCATCGTCGGGTTCGAGCCGACCGGGATCGGCGCGCCGAGCTGGTTCGTCGCCGGGTCGATCCGCCGCACGACGTCGCCCGGCCGGGCGGTCACCCAGACCGCGTCCCGCCCGACGGCGAACGAAGACGGTCCCTGCGCGTCGACCTGGAGCGTGTCGACCCGACCGTCAGGATGCACCCGGTAAGCAACCGTCCCGTCGTTCGCACCAACCCAGAGCGAGTCGAAGCCGACGTCCATGTTCGAGAGGTCGCCGGCCAGCTCGAAGCGGCGCACGGTGCGCCCCGTGGCCGGATCGATGCGGACAAGGACCCCGAAGTGGGTCGTCCAGACCGCCCCGTCGAAGAACGCCACGTCCCAGGGAGCCGGCTCCGTGCGGAACCGCCTCGTGACCCTGGCGGTCCGCGGGGTCACCCGCTCGACGACGCTCGAGCCGTACCCGTCGACCCAGATGCTCCCGGCGCCGGCGGCCACGCCGCAGGGGCCGCGCCTCATGACCCGCTTGAGCACCTTCCGTGTGCGGAGGTCGATCCGAACGAGCCTGTTGTCGCCGTTCGTCGCCGTCCAGAGCCTGCCGAACGCGTATGCCATGCCGCACGAGCCGAACCCGACGCCGACCTTCGCCGTCACGCGCATGCGGGTCGCCGTCGAGGGCGACGCGCCGGCGTGGACGCAGGCGACGAGCGAGGTCGCGGCGAGGACGAGGGAAACGGCAGACCGAGCTCTCACGGGGAGCCTCCTTTAGCGTTCGAGTCCATGTCAGAGCACGCGCTCGGAGACCCGGCGATCCGCACGAACGTGCTTCTGCAGGTGTTCATCGTCGGCGAGCTCTCCGGCGAGCTCCTGGGCCGAGAGCTCAGGGGGACCGGGCTCTCGCCCGACCACTTCGCCGTGCTGAGCGTGATCAGCTCGATCGGCCCGATCACGCCGACCGACCTCTCCCGCGTGCTGGGCATGCCGGCCACGACGGTCTCGTCCTGGATTCGGCGCCTCGCCGTCCGCAAGCAGGTCACGCGCCGGGTGAACCCGGACGACGGGCGTTCCGCGCTCCTCGAGATCACGCCGGCCGGACGCTCCGCGATCAAGGAGGCGCAGCCGATCTTCATGCGGCTGCTCGGTGAGGTCGAGGAGGGGCTCGGAGCGCGACGCGAGGGAGTCGTCGACGGGTTCGTCGAGCTCCAGGAGGTACTGAGGAAACTGTCGGCCCGGGAGAACACTACGAAGTCGTAGCACTTTACTACGACATCGCATTAATTTTCCGTTGCGAATCATCGCGGGAGAGAAGCGGGGCGCGAAGATCTTCGCGCCGCAGGGGCAC
>DASZEE010000058.1:0-31479 GCA_035941215.1 Gaiellaceae bacterium | reverse complement strand
GGTCGCCGCTCGCTCTCACCGACTCCAGCGCCTCGTCGAGGATGCGCTCGGCCCGTGCGAAATCGCCCGTCCGCATGAGAGCCGTTCCAAGCCGCGGCAGGATCTCGCGGCGGTCGGCGTGAGAGTCGGGCAGGAGCGCCGCGGCGCGGGTAAGGAGCGCAACGGCTGCCGGGAGGTCGTTCCGCGCCGCCGCCCGGCGCCCGGCGCCCGCAAGCCGCTCGCCGGCGCGTGTGGAGAGCGCCGCGTCGACAAGGCCGAGCTCCTGCCGGAACCGGAACGCCTGCTCCAGGTGGTACCCAACAATCTCGTCGAGGTCAGCGGCGGCCTGGTCGAGCCAGTCGGCGTACCGCTCGTGGATGTCGGCCCTGCTCGCCTTTGCCAAGCCGGCATAGGCCGCGTCGCGGATCAGCACGTGACGGAAGCGGAATCCGTCGTCGCCCGGGATCAACGAGCGGTCCGGTTCGATGAGGTCGCGTCGCACGAGCGAGAGAAGGGTCGCCGCCACCGGCTCGTCGCCGGAGAGCGAAGTGACCGCGCCGGCCGTGAACTCCCGCCCGATGACTGCGGCGCGCTCCAGCACGGCTCGTTCGCCCGCCGCAAGCCGGTCGAGCCGCGCATCCAGGAGGGCGTGGATCGACGGCGGAATGGTCTTCTCGGCGACGCCTTCGACGGCGAGCGCGAGCATCTGCTCGACGAACAGGGGGTTGCCCTCCGCGCCCTGGAGGATGCGTGTTCGCTCCTCGGGTGTGACCCCGCTGCCGCCGAGCACGTCGACGAGCCGTTCCGATTCGCTTCCCGAGAGCGCGCCGAGCTCGACGAGGAGCGAGCTAGTGGTGCTCCAGGTCGGCCGTTCCTCTAGAAGCTCCGGGCGCGAGAGGCCGACGATGAGGATCGGTGCCTCCGCCGTCCAGCCGACCAGGTACTCGACCAGGTCGAGGAACGTGGGCTCGGCCCACTGGAGCTCGTCGATGCCGACGATGACCGGACGGTCGCGCGCGATGTGCTGGAGAAACCGGCGGACGGCCCAGAACGTCTCCTCGCCGCCCGGCGACGACTCCTGAGTGCCGACGGCGCCCGCCAGACGGTCGGCGATGCGTTCGGCGTCGTCGGCCCCTGCGAAGAACTCCTCGATCCCGCTACGAGAGAGGCTGCCGGTGGCCGAGAGGACGATGCCGCGGAGAGGCCAGTACGTGATTCCCTCTCCATACGCGAGGCACCGACCGACAAGCGTCGTTGCGCGCCCGCTCGTCGACGAGAAAAGCTCATTCCCGAGCCGGGACTTCCCGATTCCCGCAGGCCCTACGATCGTCGCCAGCCGGCAGCGCCGCTCGCGAGTCGCGGCGTCGAGCTCCCCCTCCAGCGACGCCAGCTCGCTTGCGCGTCCCACCATCGGTACGTCCAACCGGCGCGGGAAAGCAGGCGCGCCCTCGACGACGCCGAGGAGGCGCCAGGCCCTCACCGGCTCCGCCTTCCCCTTGAGCTGCAGCGGCTCCATCGGCTCGACGAGTGCGGCGTTCGAGACGAGCCGGTAGGTCGAGTCGCCGAGCAGGATCTCACCCGACCGGGCCGCGGCTTCGAGCCGCTGCGTGGTCGCCACCGCATCGCCGGTCGCGAACGACTGCCTGTCGGTCGGATCCCCGGCGACGACCTCGCCGGTGTTGACGCCGGTCCGGATCGCGAGCCGCACGCCGTGCGTCTCCTCCAGCTCTTGATTCAGGCCGCCCAGGGCGGTGCGCATGTCCACCGCAGCCCTGACGGCGCGCAAGGCGTCGTCGTCGTGGACGACCGGGATGCCGAAGACGGCCATGGCTGCGTCGCCGATGAACTTCTCCACCGTCCCGCCGTGCCGTTCGAGCGCGTGCCGGACTACGTCGAAGTAGCGCTCCATGACTCCCCTCATCACCTCCGGGTCGAGCGCCTCGCCCAGCGGTGTGAAGTTCGCGATGTCGCAGAAGACGACGGTAACCGTCTTCCGGGCGGTCATGGTGCAACTCTAGGGCGAAAACTGGGTGTATCTACACTGTTCCGCCGATGTTCGACACCCTCGGAGACAAGCTCAACGCCGCCCTCGGCCCGCTTCGGAGCCGGGGAAAGCTCGACGAAGAGGTGATCTCGCGCGCGATGCGCGAGATCCGGCTCGCGCTGCTCGAGGCCGACGTCAACTTCCGCGTGGTCAAGGACTTCGTCGCCCGCGTCAAGGCACGCGCGCTCGGTCAGGACGTTGCTCGCAGCCTCACGCCCGGCCAGCAGGTCGTGAAGATCGTCCACGAGGAACTCACGTCGCTGATGGGGACCGGGGACTCCAAGCTCGTGTTCACCGGCAAGGGACCCACCGTGATCCTGCTGGCCGGCCTCCAGGGCTCGGGCAAGACGACCGCCGCCGCCAAGCTGGCGTTGCTGCTCCGCAAGGAGGACCGCGCGCCTGCGCTTGTCGCGGCCGACCTCCAGCGGCCGGCCGCCGTCGAGCAGCTCCAGCAGCTCGGGCGCCAGATCCAGATCCCGGTCTTCACCGGGACGGATCCAGTCGAGGCCGCAAAGGTCGGGATTCAGCAGGCGAGTGCGCAGGGCCGCGACGTCGTGATCGTCGATACCGCGGGGCGTCTCCAGATCGACGAGGACTTGATGGCGGAGCTCGGCAGGATCCGGGACGCCGTCAAGCCGACCAACGTCCTGCTCGTCCTCGACGCCATGACCGGCCAGGAAGCAGTTTCCGTCGCCGAGGCGTTCCAGGAGCGGGTTGCGTTCGACGGTGTCGTCCTCACGAAGCTCGACGGTGACGCGCGCGGCGGGGCGGCGCTCTCCGTCAACGCCGTGACCGGCAAGCCGGTGAAGTTCGCGTCGGTCGGTGAGAAGCTCGACCAGCTCGAGTACTTCTACCCCGACCGCATGGCCTCGCGGATCCTCGGGATGGGCGACGTCCTGACTCTGATCGAGAAGGCCGAGGAGGCAGCGTCCGAAGAGGACCAGGCCGCGATGGAGGCTCGCATGCGAGCGGGCGAGTTCAGCTTCGACGACTTCCTGACGAGCTACCGGATGCTGCGGAAGATGGGCCCGCTCAAGGGAGTCCTCGGCATGATTCCGGGCCTCGGGAACCAGCTGAAGGGGATCGACGTCGACGAGGGCGAGCTCTCCCGCGTGGAGGCGATCGTTCTCTCGATGACACCGCAGGAGCGCCGGATGCCGCACCTGATCGACGGGTCGCGGCGCAAGCGGATCGCGGCCGGCAGCGGCACCGACATCCAGCAAGTGAACAAGCTGCTCTCGGCGCGAAAGCAGATGCAGAAGATGATGAAGCAGATGGGGAAGGGCAAGATGCCCGGGCTCCCACCGGAGCTCCAGAAGGCACAACGGAGGTGAAATGGCAGTTCGCATGAGATTGACGCGGGTCGGGTCCAAGAAAAACCCGATTTACCGCGTCGTCGTCGCCGACTCGCGCTCGCCGCGGGACGGCAGGTTCATCGAGATCGTCGGGCGCTACAACCCGCAGACGGACCCGTCGACTATCGAGCTCGACGAGGAGAGGATCCGCGAGTGGCTCGGCAAGGGCGCGCAACCCTCGGGCACCGTCTCCCGCCTGCTCAAGATCAAGAACATTGGCTGAGCTGCTGGCGTACCTCGCGCGCCAGCTCGTGGACGAGCCCGACGCGGTCCGCGTCGAAGAGGTCGAGAGCGACGATGCGCTCGTCCTCCGTCTTCATGTTGCGAAGGACGACGTCGGCAAGGTGATCGGCCGTCAGGGACGGATCGCGCGGGCGCTGCGGGCAATCGTCCGTGCGGGCGGCGCGCGGCAACGCCGGCGGCTGGTTCTCGAGATCGCTGACTGACGAATTCGTCACCGTCGGGCGGGTCGGGAAGCCGCACGGCCTGGACGGTTCGTTCGTCGTGGAGCAGGCGAGCGAGGACCCGAAGCGCTTCGAGCCGGGCGCCGTCCTGCGGGCGGGCCGCGAGGAGGTTCGCGTCGAGGAGCGCAAGCGGCCCGGCGGGCGCCTCGTGATCCGGCTCGACCGGCCGGTTCCGCGCGGGACGACGCTCGAGGTTCCTCGCGCAGAGCTGCCGGAGGCGGGGCCGGGCGAGTACTACGTCTTCCAGCTCGTCGGCCTCGAGGTTGAGGAGGAGGGAGGACGCAGGCTCGGCGTGGTCACCGATGTCGTGCCGGGCCCGGCCAACGACGCGCTGGAGCTCGACACGGCTATCCTGCTCCCGCTCGTCGAGGCCTGTGTCCGACAGGTCGACCTCGACGGGCGTCGAATCCTGGTGGCGCCCGGTTTCGCGCCGGATAACTAACCTGCTCAAGCCCTGCGCCTCGACGTCTTCACGCTTGTTCCTCATGTCTTCGCTGCCGTCTCCGAACAACGCCCCGTCGCCTCCGTCCTCGGTGGGGAGCTCGACCTGCGCCTCTTCAGCTACCGCGACTGGGCGCCCGGCGGCGAGGTCGACGACGAGCCGTACGGCGGCGGCGCGGGCATGGTGCTCCGGGTCGACGTCGTCGCGGCGGCGCTCGAGGGCGTCTACGGCGGGCTGCCGGAGCACCGGGTGGTCGCGCTGACCCCGCAGGGACGCCAGCTCGACCAGGCGGTCGTCGACGAGCTTGCCGGGGAGGATCACCTGACGCTGCTCTCGTCCCGGTTCGAGGGTTTCGACGAGCGGATCGTGCTGCATCTCGCGAGCGATGCAATCTCGATCGGGCCGTACGTCCTTTCCGGCGGCGAGCTGCCCGCGATGGTCGTGGCCGACGCCGTTGCGCGGCAGCTTCCGGGCGCGCTCAGCGCAGGGTCGGGCTCCGAGGAGAGCTTCTCGGCCGAGCTCGAGGGCGGGCTCGAGTACCCGCACTACACGCGGCCGGCGGAGTTCCGCGGCTGGGCGGTGCCCGACGTTCTCCTCTCCGGCGACCACGGACGGATCGCCGACTGGCGGCGCGAACAGAGCCGCGCACGGACAGCGGATCGAGCATGAGAAACCCCGTCGACCGTCTCACGCACCGCCTGCCGCGGCCCTGGAGAGTCGCGATCGACTGGGTGGTCACGATCGTCGGCGCTGTCGCGATCGTGCTCGCGATCAAGCAGTGGGTCGTGAACCCGTACCGGATCCCGTCCTCCTCCATGGAGCCCACGCTTCACTGTGCCGGCTCGGGTTTGGGGTGTACGTCGCGCTTCTCCGACCGGGTGCTCGCGAACCGGTTCATCTACCACTTCACGGATCCCGAGCGGGGCGACATCGTCGTCTTCACGACGCCGCAGCGGGCGCGGAAGGACTGCGGCGCCGGGGGAACGTTCGTCAAGCGGATCGTCGGGCTGCCCGGCGAGACCTGGGAGATGCGCAACGGCTTCGTCTTCATCAACGGCAGGCGGCTCCAGGAGCCCTACGTGAAGGAGGACCGGCGGGACGTGGACACAAGGCCGCCGGAGAAGATCCCGAAGGACCAGTACTTCGTGATGGGTGACAACCGGGCCCAGTCGTGCGATTCGCGCGTGTGGGGCCCGCTGGCGCGGGACAACCTGATCGGCAAGGTCTTCGCGATCTATTTCCCTCCGCGAAGAATCGGCTTGCGCTAGCATCCCGCGGTCGGGCCGCCGCCCGACCCTTTGCCATGGCGAACCCCATCGAGACACTCGAGCGCAAACAGCTGCGCGCCGACCGGCCGGAGTTCAAGGCCGGGGACACCGTTCGTGTCCACTTCCAGGTCATCGAGGGACAGCGCCGCCGGATCCAGGTCTTCGAGGGCATCGTCCTGAAGCGACAGGGCTCGGGCTCCCGTGAGACGTTCACGGTCCGGAAGCAGTCGTTCGGCGTCGGCGTCGAGCGGACGTTCCCGCTCCACTCGCCGAAGATCGAGCGGATCGAGGTCATGGCGATCGGGGACGTGAACCGCGCGAAGCTCTACTACTTGCGCGGGAAAGTGGGCAAGAAGGCGCGCGTCCGCGAGCGCCGTGATGGGGTGCGGCTATCCTCGGCCGGTGCCGCAGCCATCCCCGCCGAGCAGCCTCCCGTTGAAGATTCCGAGCCGGAAGAGGCCGTCGAGGCAGAGCCCGAGCTCGAGCCCGAGCCGGAAACCACAGAAGCGGGGTAGGCGCCTCCTCGAGTTCGACCGTCGCTTCGGGCGGCGGTTCGTCGCGGGCGTGGACGAGGCGGGTCGGGGGTCGCTGGCCGGGCCGCTGGTCGTCGCCGGCGTCCTCTTCGACTACGAGTTCCTGCGCGATCACCGTTGCCGCCCGCTGGCGGGGCTAAACGACTCGAAGCAGCTGACCGCGGAGGAGCGCGAGGAGCTGTTCCACGGCGTCGTGGCCAGCGCGAAGTCATTCACCGTCCGGGTCGTGTCGTCGTCCGAGATCGACCGGAGCGGGCTGCATCGCTCGAACCTGGAGGGGATGCGCTCGTGCCTGCGGGAGCTGGCGCCGCCCGCCGAGGCCTGTCTGGTGGACGGCTTCCGGCTGGGCCCTGCGGCGCCGGCGCACACCGCCGTCGTGGACGGAGACGAGCGGTCGGCTTCGATCGCGGCCGCGTCCATCATCGCCAAGGTGGTTCGGGACCGCGCCATGCGGCGGATGGACGCGCTGTTTCCTGCGTACGGCTTCTCGTCGCACGTGGGCTACATCACACCGCGGCATTCGGCGATGGTGCGGGAGCGGGGGCCGTCCGAGATCCACCGGCGGTCGTTCCAGGCTTTGTGTTACCTCTCGCCGGAGGAGCTGGCGGCGAGGCTGCTCGAAGCGGAATGAACCGGACGGGCGCGCGGGCCGAGCGACGGGCGCGCCTCTTCTATCTGCTTCGCGGGTATCGGGTGCTGGAGGCGAACTCGCGCCCGGGGCGGGTTGAAGTCGATCTGATCCTGCGTCGGGGCCGTCGTGTCGTGTTCTGCGAGGTGAAGGCGAAGCTCGGGGCCGGCTTCGGCGATCCCGGCGAGATGGTCGGGTGGCAGAAGCAGGAGCGTCTACGCCGAGCGGCGGAGGCGTGGCTGGCCGTGCACCCGGAGGCGGCGGAGTGGGAGGTGTGGTTCGACGTCGTCGAGGTGACACCGCGCGGCGTGCGGCGTGTGGCGAACGCGTTCTAGGACTCGTCCGCCGTCCGGCGAAGGAGGTTCTTCGTGGCCCCGACGCAGGATGCGCTCTACTCCGAAATCGACCTCGAGCTCTCCTGGTCGGAGCGCGAACTGCCCGAGCGCGAACGGACGAAGCACGTCCACCGCCTACACCCCTACCTCGGCAAGTTCATCCCGCAGCTCGTTGAGGCGTTGCTCGGCCGATACGTCGCTAGCGGCGGGCGCGTGCTCGACCCCTTCGCCGGCTCGGGCACGACGCTCGTCCAGTCGCTCGAGAGCGGGCGAGACGCGGTGGGGGTCGACATCGCGGCGTTCAACTGCCTGCTCATGGGCGTCAAGACGCGGCGTTACGACCTGTTCGCGCTCGAGTCCGAGCTGCGGGACGTCGTGCGGCGGGTGGAGACGTTCGACGGAGACAGGCCTGCGGCGTCCGGCTACGCCGCCGAGTGGTACGCGCCTCGGGCGGCCTCGGAGCTCCTCGCCTTCCGCGACCTGATCGGCGAGTACGAGCACGGCGACGTCCTTCGCGTGATCCTGGCTCGCGCCGCCCGGTCGGCCCGCCGCACGACGCACTTCGACCTGGACTTCCCCCGCACGCCGCAGGTCGAGCCGTACTGGTGCCACAAGCACAAGCGGATCTGCCGGCCGGTCGAGCGCGCCGAGCATTTCCTCCGCCGGTACGCGCTCGACACGCTGGCGCGGATCAAGGAGTTCTCGCGCGTGCGGGCGCGTGGGCGCGAGGCGGACGTGCTGCACGGGGACGCACGGGAGGTCGGTTACGGCGGCCGGTTCGACGCCGTCGTGACGTCGCCGCCGTACCCGGGGCTAATCGACTACCACGAGCAGCATCGGTACGCCTACGAGCTGCTGGGCCTCGAGGACCGTCGTGGGGTCGAGCTCGGCGCGGCGGCACGCGGGATGAGCTCGGCAGCGCTCGCCGAATACGTCGAGGGAGTCGCGGCCGTGCTCGCGCACGCCCGAAGGTCCCTCCGCGCCCGCTCGCCAGTCGTCATCGTCGTGCACGACCGGCGCGAGCTCTTTCCGCAGATCCTCGATCGGGCAGGTCTGCGGCTCGAGGAACGGCTTCGCCGCCACGTGAACCGCCGGACCGGGCGGCGAGCCGGGGAGTTCTTCGAGGACATCCTGATCGCCCGTTAGCGCCCTTTCGGCGCAGAGTCGGCACAGACACGTGCGTCTTTGACCCGTACCGTCGAGCGGTGTGCTCGGACGGACGGTCACCCATGCCCTCGTAGGGCTCGAGGCCCGCAAGGTGGAGGTCGAGGCGCACCTCCAGAACGGGGTTCCGGGGCTCGCAATCGTGGGTCTCGCCGACCGGGCGTGCCAGGAAGCGAAGCATCGAGTGCGGAGCGGGATCGCGTCCGCCGAGCTCGAGTGGCCGCAGCGGCGGATCACCGTGAACCTCGCGCCCGCGGCCCTGCGCAAGGAGGGATCGGGATTCGATCTTCCGATCGCGCTCGCGATCCTCGCGGCGTCGCGCCAGTTCCCGGCGGACCGCCTGGCGGGGCATGCGGCGATCGGCGAGCTGGCGCTCGATGGGCGCTTGCGGCCGGTGGCCGGCGTGCTCGCCGCCGCCGAGGGGGCGCGCAGGGCAGGGCTCGGGCATCTCGTGTGTGCCGCCGAGTCGGCGGCCGAGGCGGCACTGGCCGGCGTCGAGCCGATCCCGGCGCATCATCTGGCCGAGGTCGTCGGGTACCTGCGCGGCGAGCACGAGCCCTCGCCGGTCGAGGCGTCGTCCAATGGCCACGCCAGCTCCGACGTCCCGGACCTGGCGGACGTGCGAGGTCAGGAGCGGGCGCGGAGAGCCCTCGAACTGGCCGCGGCCGGCGGCCACAACCTCCTCCTCGCCGGGCCGCCGGGAATCGGCAAGTCGATGCTGGCACGGCGCCTCCCGGGCGTGCTGCCGGCGATGACGAGAGACGAGGCGCTCGAGGTCACGCGCATCCACTCGGTGGTGGGCCTGCTGTCGCGGGAGCGGCCTCTCGTGGACCGGCGCCCGTTTCGGTCCCCGCACCACAGCGCCTCGGTGGCGGCGATCGTCGGCGGTGGCCCGGGCCCGAGGCCCGGCGAGGCCACGCTCGCGCATCGAGGCGTGCTCTTCCTCGACGAGTTGCCGGAGTTCCAGCGACCTGTTCTCGAGGCGCTGCGCCAGCCGCTCGAGGACGGCGAGATCGCGGTCGCGCGCGTGGGAGGGAGGGCAGTCTTCCCGGCGCGGTTCCAGCTCGTTGCTTCCATGAACATGTGTCCGTGCGGCGGGCGCGGCGACGCGGGTGCGGACTGCCAGTGCTCGGCGCAGCGGCTGGCGGCCTTTCGGGAGAAGCTCTCGCGCGCGCTGCTCGATCGCTTCGACCTCGTCGTCGCACTGCCTCGTCCTCGCGCGGCCGAGCTGGGCGGAGTAGCGGGCGAGCCCTCGAGCGCCGTCGCAGCCCGCGTGGCCGCCGCGCGCCAACGTCTCGCAGGTCGTCCGCTCGAGCGGACGGAGCTCGCGACAGGGCTCCTCGACCGGGCGGTCGAGCGGCTGCCGCTGTCCGGTCGCGGGCGGGCCCGGGTTGCGCGTGTCGCGCGGACGGTGGCTGCGCTCGCGGACGCAGAGGCTGTCGAGGAGGAGCACGTGGCCGAGGCGCTTGCCTACCGGTCGCCGCGGGAGCTCGCGCAGTGAAGCTTGCGCGCTCGGACGCGCGGTTTCCGCCGCGGCTGAAGGCGATCTTCGATCCACCTCCGTCGCTCTATCTGCGCGGCTCAGGCGAGCCGGAGCTGCTCGGGCGGAGAGCGGTCGGCGTCGTCGGGGCGCGGGCGTGCTCGCCGTACGGCGCCCAGGTCGCGCGGATGCTCGGCCGTGAGCTGGCCGCCGCAGGCCTCGTTGTCGTCAGCGGGCTGGCGCGAGGCATCGACGGCGAGGCGCATCGCGGCGCACTCGAGAGCGGCGGGCCCACGGTCGGGGTGCTCGGGTGCGGGATCGACCGCGACTACCCGGCTGTGAACGCGTCGCTTTCCCGGCGGATGGAAGACGGTGGGCTCGTCGTCTCCGAGTACGAGACCGGGGTGGAGCCGGCACCTTGGCGGTTCCCGGCGAGAAACCGGATCATCGCGGGGCTCTGCGAGGCAGTCGTCGTCGTGGAGGCCCGCGAGCGCAGCGGCGCGCTGATCACGGCCGATTTCGCGCTCGAGGAGGGCAGGGAGGTCTTCGCCGTGCCGGGCGAGATCACGAGCGCGCTCTCGGTCGGATCGAACGCGCTCCTGCGGCTCGGCGCCACGCCGCTGACCGGGGCCGGAGACGTGCTCGAAGCGCTCGGCATCGAACGCGCCGCGGCCGGCGACGATCCGGACGTCTCCGAGGCGGCGAGGCGCGTGCTGGGGCTGGTTCGGGACACGCCGTCCGCCGCGGACGAGTTGGTCGCCAAAGCTTCCCTGGAGGCGGGCGCGGTCAGCGTCGCGCTAACGGAGCTCGAGCTCGCCGGCTTGGTTGCGGCGGCCGAGGGTGTGTACAGGGCGGTGCGATGACGCTGTCTACGATCGCCGCGTGGACACGCCGTTCTGGCTGGACGAGCCCGTTGAGCCCCTCGGCCGCGAGCGCCGCGACGGTCCTGTCGACGTCGCGATCGTCGGCGGGGGCGTCACGGGTTGCGCCTGCGCGCTCACACTGGCTGAGGCCGGCGTGCGCGTCCGGCTGTACGAGGCGCGCACGATCGCCTCCGGCGCCAGCGGGCGGAACGGTGGCTTTGCCCTCCGTGGCGGCGCCATGCGCTACGACGCCGCGCGGGCGACGTTCGGTCCCGAGCGCGCAGCCGCGTTCTGGCGCCTGACCGAGCGTGCGCTCGATCGGATGGCAGAGCTCGCCGGCGACGCGTTTCGGCGCGTCGGCAGCCTTCGGCTGGCCGCAGACGAAAAAGAGAGAGACGAGCTACGAGCGGACCACGACGCGTTGCTCGCGGACGGTTTCGCGGTGGAATGGGTCGATGAGCTGCCCGAGCGGCTCTCCCGCACCTACCACGCCGCGATCCTCCAACCGGACGACGGGGCACTCCATCCCGGGCGCTGGGTTCGGCGCCTGGCATCCCGGGCAGTCGAGGCCGGAGCGGAGATCCGCGAGGGCGCGCGCGTGGCGTCCCTGGACGAGCTCAAAGCCGACAACGTCGTGATCGCCTCCGACGGCTACTCGAGCGGCCTCGTTGCGGAGCTCGACCGCGTCGTGCAGCCGACGCGCGGTCAGGTCGTGGCCACCGAGCCGCTACCCGACCTCCTGTACGAGCGGCCGCATTACGCTCGGCACGGATTCGATTACTGGCAGCAACTGCCGGACGGCCGGCTCATCGCCGGCGGTCGACGCGATGTGACGCTCCAGGCCGAATTCACGGCGGACGAAGCGACGACGGAGCCCGTCCAGGATGCGCTCGAGTCGCTGCTGCGAGATCTCGTCGGGTCCGTGCCCGCGATCACCCACCGCTGGTCCGGAATCTTCGGAACGTCGCCGGACGACCGCCCGCTCGTAGGTCCCTTGCCCGGGCGCGACGGTCTGTGGGTCGCCCGTGGCTACTCGGGGCACGGAAACGTGCTCGGGCTCGCATCCGGCGATCTCGTCGCAAAGGCGATTCTCGGCCGGCGCGAGCCCGAGCTCGAGCTGTTCGATCCGGGACGGCTGCTCTAGCCCTGGTCCGGCGCTGGCGCGTTCTCGTCGTTCTGCCAGAACGAGAACTCGTTGCCCTCGGTGTCCTTGGCGTGGGCGAACCAGCCCATCCCGGGGACCGGCTGCTTGTCCTCCGCAGACCCACCGAGCTGCGAGGCCTTCTCCCGCGCAGCGTCGATGTCCTCGGTTCCGAAGTACACCCGTAGCCCGTCTTGGCCTTCCTGGCGAGGCATCAACCCGCCGCCGCTCTGCTGGTCCTCGTTGGCGAACATGTGGTACTCGGTCGGGCCGTCGTAGCTCTGGAACTGGACGCCGAACATGCCCGACCAGAACTCCTTGGCGCGACTGGTGTCGTCAGCGGGAATCTCGAAATGCACGACCTTGCTCATCCGCTTCCTCCCTCTCGACCCCTCAGCCGATATCGATTTCTTGGACGACGAGAAGCTACCGGCGTTAGTCCCCGCCCGGAAGCGGTTCACCACCTCAATACCGATCGCGAGGTCCTGGATCGCCGTTGTGCTCGCCTGTCCGAGCTAGAGCCAGAGGATTCGGGAGGCCGGGATTCCCATTTCGTGGCCGGCAACCGCGGAGCTTCGGAGTGGACCATCAGCGGCACGACGACCGAGGGCGAGAGAATCGAAGTACGAGGTTGCGACCTCTGGACCTTCGACGAGGACGGGAAGCTCACTCGAAGGACTCGTTCTGGATTCGCGAGCCGGCTTAGAGGTTGAGCATCGGCAAATTCAGGTCGTCAGTGCGCTCCATCGCCGCGAGAGCGATCGCGAGGTCCTGAATCGCGAGCCCGGTGGAGTCGAAGATCGTGATGTCGTCACTCGACCGCCGCCCGGCCGCTGTCCCAGTGAGTACGTCACCAAGCTGCGTCACGTCCTCCAGACCAAGCGCGCCTGCCTCGACCGCGTGGGCGAGGTCACCGTTGTGGCTCGCCTGCGCCCAGTCGTCGCAGAAGATCCGGACGCGGGCCAGCTCGCCGATCGCGATCTCGGACTTTCCCGGCCCGTCCGCGCCCATCAGGCTCGCGTGCTGCCCGGGCTGGAGACTCCGGTCCGGAAAGACCACTTCGTGGCCGGGCGTCACGCTCGCGACGAGATCGGCGCCAAGCGCCTCCTCGGCGCTCGCCGCCACCCGGCCGCCCACCTCTTCGGCGGTCGCCCGGGCTCGATCGGCGTCCACGTCCCACACGATCACGTCCCGTCCCCGGGCGACGAACGTACGAGCCACCGCTCGCCCGTTCACGCCGGCGCCGATCACCGCGGCGGTCCCGGCATCCGGCCGTCCCAGCGTCTCGGCCGCGAGCACTGCGGCCGCGCCCGTCCGAAGCGCCGTGACAGCGCCTGCGTCCAGGACGGCGACCGGCATCCCATTCGCCGCATCGGACAGCAGGACGAGCCCCGACACCGTCGGTAGCCCCACGGTCGGATTCCCCGGAAACGACGTGACCCACTTCAGCAGCGCGTGGCCGCCACCGAGTGCAGGCATCGCGCGGAAGTCCCCGGCCGGATACGCAGGCACGTAGACCTTCGGCGGCATCGACCACTCGCCTCGCGCGTACGCCACGAACGCGTCCCGGACGACCTCGACCGCCCGCGCGGGAGGCACCGCGGCCTCGACCACCGCTGCCCCGAACACGGGAATCGGGGTCAAACGGCCTTCAGGGACGTCACAAGCTTCTCGAGCGCCGCCTTCGCGTCGTCGAAGAGCATCACGGTCTTGGGGTCGTAGAACAGCGGGTTGTCGACGCCGGCGAACCCCGGCGAGAGGCTGCGCTTGATCACGACGACGTTGTGCGCGCGGTCGACGTCGAGGATCGGCATCCCGTAGATCGGGTTTCCGGGCGAGTTCCGCGCCGCCGGGTTGACCACGTCGTTCGCGCCGACGATGACGACGACGTCCGTCTGCGGAAACTCGGGGTTGATCTCGTCCATCTCGAAGAGCTCGTCGTACGGCACGTTCGCCTCCGCGAGCAGCACGTTCATGTGCCCCGGCATGCGCCCAGCGACCGGATGGATCGCGTAGCGGACGTCGACGCCCTTTTCCTCGAGCAGGTCACCGAGATTGCGGACGTCGTGCTGCGCCTGCGCAACGGCGAGCCCGTAGCCCGGGACGAACACGACGCGACGCGCGTAGGCGAGCATGAAGGCGATGTCGTCGGCGGAGGCGGTTCGCACCGACCCGTCCCCGTCGACGGCCGCGACCGCGGCCCCCGCACCCGCCGGCGCCGCGCCGAATGCCCCAAACAGCGTCAGCCGCAGCGGCCGTCCCATCGCCTTGCCCATGAGGATCGTCAGCAGCGTTCCCGAGGCGCCGACGAGCGTTCCGCCGATGATCAGCGCTGTGTTGTCGAGGAAGAAGCCCGTCGACGCGGCGGCCAACCCGGTGAACGCGTTCAGGAGCGAGATCACGACCGGCATGTCCGCGCCGCCGATCGGCAGCACGAAAAGGAAGCCGAAGATCAGCGCGCCGATCATCACCAGGGCGAGCCAGATCCCTTCCTCGGTGACGGCCGTGAGCGCGATCGCACCCAGCAGCGTCAGCGCCAGAACGGCGATCGTGAGGTTCTGCGCCGGCGCCACGATCGGCCGCCCGGGAACGAGCTCCTGCAGCTTTCCGAACGCCACCAGGCTTCCCCAGAAGCTGACCGACCCGACAACCGCCGAGAAGAGAATCCCGACGAGCAACTCTCCCCGGAGCCGCCCCGGATCGCCCGCGTGGCGATGGTACTCGGCGGCCGCGATCAGCGCAGCCGCCCCGCCGCCGACGCCGTTGAAGAGCGCCACCATCTGCGGCATCGCCGTCATCCGCACCATCCGCGCGGACGCGACGCCGAAGACCGTTCCGACCGCGATTCCCGCGACGATCAGCCAGTAGCGTTCCATCCCCTCGATCGCGAAGGTGGAGCCAACGGCGATCGTCATCCCCACCGCGGCGACGAGGTTGCCCGAGCGAGCCGTGCGCGGGTGCGACAGCCGCTTGATCCCGATGACGAGGCAGATCGCCGCCACGAGGTAGGCGACGTCGATCCAGGTCCTACTCACGCTTGTCCGTGTCCTCGCCCGGCCGCCGCTTGAACATCTCGAGCATCCGGTCGGTCACGAGGAAGCCGCCGACGATGTTGATCGTGCCGAACACGACGGCGACGAACCCGAAGACCTGCTCCAGCGTCGAGTCGGCGGTGCCCACGATCAACATCGCGCCGATCAGGACGATTCCGTGGATCGCGTTCGTGCCGGACATCAGCGGCGTGTGCAGCATCGTCGGCACCTTCGAGATCAACTCGAAGCCGATGAAGACCGCGAGCGCGAAGATCGTCAGCTCGGCGACCAGCTGAGTGCTCACGCCGGCACCTCCTCGCGGCGCGTCACGCACGCTCCCGCCGTGATCTCGTCGTCCCAGTCGAGCCGCAGCTCGCCGTCGGGTGCGAGGTGCGTAAGCAGCGCATGGACGTTCCTCCCGTACAGCTGGCTTGCATGCACCGGCACCGTGCTCGGCAGGTTCGTCAGGCCGACGATCGTGACCCCTTCGCGAACAACCTCCTCGCCGGGCTCGGTCAGCTCGCAGTTTCCGCCCGCCTCGGCCGCGAGGTCCACGATCACCGACCCCTCGCGCATCGCTTCGACCGCCGACGCCGGGATCAGCTTCGGCGCCGGCCGCCCGGGGATCAGCGCGGTCGTCACGACCACGTCGAAGTCCGCCAGGCGCCGCTCCAGCTCGGCCTGCTGCCGGCGCTGCTCCTCGTCGCTCAGCTCCTGCGCGTAGCCCCCGGACGTCTCCTCGCCGACGACGCCGAGGTCGAGGAACGTCGCGCCGAGACTTTCTACCTGCTCGCGCACGACGGGCCGCACGTCGAATCCGGACACGACCGCTCCGAGCCGTCGCGCCGTTGCGATCGCCTGGAGTCCCGCAACGCCGGCACCGAGCACGAGCACCTTCGCGGGCGGAACCGTCCCGGCCGCGGTCATGAGCATCGGGAAGAACTTCGGCAGCCGGTCGGCGGCGAGCAACACCGCCTTGTAGCCCGAGACCGTGGCCTGCGAGGACAGCGCATCCATCGGCTGGGCGCGTGTGATCCGCGGGATGGACTCGAGCGCGAACCCAGTGACGCCACGCCGTGCCAGCCGCTCGACGCCGTCGGGATCGGTGAGCGGCTGGAGGAACGCGATCAGGATCGAGCCCTCGGGCAGTCGCTCGACCTCCTCGGCCGACGGCTTCTGCACCTTCACGACGCCCTCCGCCTCGGCGAAGAGCTCCTCGCGCCCGACCACGCCGGCCCCCGCGTCCCGGTACTCGGAGTCAGAGAAGGTCGCCCCCTCGCCGGCTCCCTGTTCGACCGACACCTCGAACCCGCCCGCGACGAGCTTCTTGACGATCTCGGGCACGAGCGCGACACGGCGCTCCCCCGGCACGGTCTCTTTCGGAATGACGACCCTCACTGGCGGAGGAATCCTAAGCGCGCTCTTGACCGAGGCACGCGTGGTGCTGACTGCGCTGTCGCACGCCATCGAGGCGAGGGACCCGTACACCCGGGGCCATTCGGCCCGGGTGAGCGCGATCGCAGAGGTGATCGCGCGCAGGCTGGGGTGGCGGAGCACGCGGCTCGACGCGCTCCGGCTCGGCGGCCAGCTCCACGACGTCGGCAAGCTGAACCTGGACAGCGCGGTGCTCCACAAGCCCGGGCCGCTCGACGAGCGCGAACGCATTCAGGTGCGGGGCCACCCAATCGCCGGCGCTCGGCTCATCCGCCCGTTCGCGACCCTTCGCCCGGCGCTGCCGTACGTTCTGTTCCACCACGAGCGCTGGGACGGCGCCGGCTACCCGAGCGGCCGTGCCCAGGAGCAGATCCCGACGGGCGCCAGGATTCTCACCGTCGCCGACGCCTTCGACGCGATGATCTCCCACCGGCCGTACCGCGCTGCACTCCCTGTCGGGCGCGCCCTCGCCGAGGTGCGCGAGTGCTCGGGGACGCAGTTCGATCCCGCCGTCGTCCGGGCGTTCCTCGCCGCCTGGGCCGAAGGCGACTGTGCCGAGATCCGCGCGGCCTAGCTAGAGCGAGGACCAGACGTCGAGCTTTTGTTTCGCGCGGCGGATGACCTCGTCCGTGAACTCGCTCGTGCTTGCATGGCCGCCGAGGTCTGCCGTGCGGATTCCGTCCGCGACCGCCTCGAGCGCGCCCTCGCGGATCGCCCGCCCCGCCTGCTGCGCCTGCTCTTCGCCGTAGCCGAGCAGAGCCGCGGCGGCGAGGATCATCGCCATCGGGTTGGCGACGTTCTTGCCCTGCAGCGCCGGCGCGGTGCCGTGCGCGGCCTCGGCCATGACTGCGTCGGGCACGTAGTCGTCGTCAAAGGCCACGAGCAGCGACTCGGCGCCGGCGATCGAGCCGAAGAGCGGCAGCACGAGATCCGAGAGCACGTCTCCGTCCCGGTTCAGCGTCGGGATGACGAGCGGCGCGCCGCTGGACGTGACGAGGTACGCGAAAGTCGCGTCGATCAGCTGCGGGTCGTACGGCACCTCGGGGTGCCGCTCGGCCGCCGCATCCATCTCCTCCTTCAGCATCCCCTCGTAGACCGGGCTGACCGTGTACTTCGGCCCACCGAACACCTTGGCGCTCGTCCTGTCGGCGAGACGGAACGCGAACTCCGCGACCGAGCGGCAGATGCGCCGCTCGATGCGCTCGGTCCGGAACGCGACCTCCTCCTCGCCGTCCCCCTCGCGCCACTCCTTCGCGCCGTACGCGTCGCCGACAGCCATGCGCACGACCGAGATCGGCGCGTGGGCTCCGCCGAGCGGGACGACGCCGGGAATGCGACGGCCGGTCCGGACGATCACCTTGCCGCCGATCTCCTCGCGGATGATCCGGTTCGGCGAGCCGACGTCGTCCTTGCCCTCGGGCGTGATCGTCGCCGCCTTCAACCCGAGCCCGTGCTCCTTGATCGCTGCCGCGGCTTCGTGGACGACGGCGTTGTCGGTCTTGCGCCGGTTCTCGAGCGAGAGGTCGTGGCGAGGGAGCTCGAGCTCGAAGCCGATCACGTCGAGCGCGAGCACTCGGAGCGACTCCTCGAGGAGCTCCTGGCCGGTCTCGTCCCCCTCGAGGACGACGATCGTGTCGGCATCCATCGGCGCAGGATGCTACGCGTGATTCAAAGAGGCGGCCGGTGGAGACAGAAATTGGACGATGGCGAGGCGAGGAGGATGGCGAAGAGTCGGGTCGCGGCGGCGATTCCGCTACGAGGATTCCCACGGTAAGCGGATCACGGATCCGGACAAGCTCAAGCGCATCGAGGAGCTCGTGATCCCGCCGGCGTGGCGGGATGTCTGGATCTCGCCTCGTCCGAATGCCAAGCTTCAGGCGACCGGAGTGGACGCGGCCGGCAGGCGCCAGTACCTGTACCACCCCGAATACCGGGCGCGGCAGGAGCAGACGAAGTACGACAAGCTCGTCCGCTTCGCCGAGCACCTGACCGATGTGCGGAAAGCGAGCTCCGAGCACCTCAACGGCGAAGAGTTCACACCCGAGTGGACCTGCGCGCTCGCCGTCAGGCTGATCAACCTCGGCTGGTTTCGCGTCGGAGCCGATCGCTACGCCAAGCGGTACCGGACGTTCGGAATCACGACGGTGAACAAGAGCCACGTCAGCGTCCGCGGGAGCCGTGTGTCGTTCACGTACCGCGGGAAGCACAAGGTCTGGGTTCGCACCGCGGTGGTCGATGCCGACCTCGCGGCCGCGATGAAGGCGCTGCTTTCGCTCGAGGGCGGCCGCCGCCTCTTTCGTTACCGGCTCGAGGACGGCAGTCTCTTCAACCTGAGCAGCCGCAGGTTGAACGAGTACATCCGGGAGCACATGGGCGAGGACTTCACGGCGAAAGACTTCCGTACCTGGGGTGGCACGCTGATCGCCGCCATCGCCCTGGCCGAGCGCGGTGTCCCGGACACCGAGACGGAGGCGAAGCGCAACGTCGCAGCCGTCATGCGGACCGTCGGAGAGCGGCTCGGAAACACACCAGCCGTTGCGCGGTCGTCGTACGTCAGCCCGGCGGTCGTCGAGCAGTATCTCGACGGCCGCACGATTGACGATTTCCGGCCGCGACATTTGCGCGTCTTGCGTGCCCGGGATTACGGGCTCGACCACGAGGAACAAGCGCTCGTCTCGCTGCTTCGCTCGTGGCGCATTCGTGAAGCGCGCGCTGCAGCCTAGGATTTCTCCGCGCGAATCGATTATTCTTCGCGAATCCTGACCGGTAAAGGAGGCCATCGACGTGGCTCGCAAGACTGTGCTCGTTTGTGACAATTGTGGGAAGGAAGTCGGAGAGGGGAAGGGCGCGACCCTCCGCCTGACCTATTCCGACGCGCGCCGCGGCGCGAAGCAGGCGGATCTCTGCGACGACTGCTCGAGCAAGATGCCTGGCAGAGCGGCGGCTCGCAGGGGCCGGCGGCCGAAGTCGGCCGCCGCGTAGCGTCTTTTCGGAGGGCGGGGAGACCCGCCCTCCGGCTTTTCCACAGGCCCGAAGGAGCCGTCTTAGGGCAGGTCTACGATAGGCCGATGGGGTTGACGCTGCTCGCCGGGCCGGCGAACGCGGGCAAGGTCGGGTTGCTGCTCGATCAGTACCTGGCCGCGCTCGACCAGGATCCGGTTCTCATCGTGCCGAACCGCCCGGACGTCGACTGGGCGGAACGAGAGCTGCTGCGGCGCTCGCCGGCGCTCCTCGGCGGGTCGATCACCACATTCGACGGAGTCTTCGAACGGATTGCCGCCGCCGACCCCGACACGAGACTGGTCGCCGCCGACGTCCAGCAGACGCTGGCGCTCAGGGCTGCGGTCGCGAAGACGCCCCTCAACGGCCTCGGGGAATCGGCCCGCTCCACAGGCTTCGCCGACGCGCTGCGCGACGCAATCGGCGAGGTCGAGTCCGGCCTCGTCTCGCCCGAGGAGCTCGAGGGCCCGCTCGCGCTCCTCTATTCCTCGTACCGCGAGGAACTCGACCGGTTGCGTCTCTGGGACCGACACCAGCTCCGGGCGGCTGCGGCCCATCGCCTCGCCAACGAGCTCGACGCGTGGGATCGGCATCCGGTCTTCGCGTACGGCTTCGAGGATCTCACCGAGACGGAGTGGGCCCTGCTCCGCGCACTCGCCGGGCGCTCCCAGGTCACGGTGTCACTCCCGTACGAGCCGGGCCGGGCCGCGTTCGAGTGGCTGGGCGAGACCTCCGCCGAGCTAGCCCTCCTCGCCGACGGCTCGCTGACGGAGCTCGGCCCGCGCTACGCCGAGGTTGCGCACCCCGCGCTCGCCCACCTCGAGCGCGGGATCTTCGGGAGCCCCGCCGGCGACCCCCCCGCGCTCGAGGGGGCAATCCGGTTCTTCGAGGGCGCCGGGACACGGGGCGCACTCGAGCTCGTCGGCGAGGAGATCCTTCAGCTGCTCCGCGACGGCGTCGCGCCCGACCAGATCGGCGTCGTCGTCCCGTCGCAGGAACGCTGGCGCGCGCCGCTCGAGACCGCGTTCTCCACCCTCGGGATCCCGTATGCGATCGACGCGCCGGCACGCCTCCCGCAGACGCCGTTCGGCCAGGCACTGCTGGCGCTGCTCCGGTTCGCCTGGTCGGGGGCGGACCGGCCGGAGCTCTTCCGTTACCTCCGCTCGCCGTACTCGGGCCTGCGGCGCGGCAGCGTCGACTTCGTGGAAGGCCGGTTGCGCGGCCGCGCGATCGAGGGTGCCGACCGCGTCGAGGAGGAGCTGGAGGCACTGCGCGAGGCGCGGCTGCCCGCGCTGGACGCCGTCCGTTCCGCCGAGTCGCCGGTAGAGGCCGTCCGAGAGCTCGCGCAATCGATGATCGGCAACGCGTACGGGCTGGAGCAGCCGCCGGCGGGCGAGTCTTCGCGGGACGACCTGCGCGCGTACGAAGGGTGCCGCCGGGTGCTCCAGGACCTCGAGGGCTGGGAGCGGATCGCGGCGTCGGTGTCCCGGGAGGACGTCCTCGCGGCGCTGGAGCGTGCCGCGGTTCGAGTCCCGGCAGCCACAGAGGCGGGCCGGGTTCCCGTGCTCGACCTGACCCGAGCTCGAACGCGGCGCTTCGAGCACGTGTTCGTCGTCGGCCTGGAGGAGGGAAGCCTTCCGCGGCGCGCGCCGGCGACGCCGTTTCTCGGCGACGACGAGCGGCGCCGGATCGGGAATCGACTTCGGCGGGGTGACGCCGTTGCCCGCGACCGATACCTCTTCTACACAGCCTGCACGCGCCCGACCGAGCGGCTGTACCTCGTCCGCGAGGCGGCGTCGGACGAAGGGAGCCCTAAGGAGGCGAGCCCGTTCTGGGAGGAGGTCGTGGCGCTCTTCCCGGCGGAGGACGTCAACCGCTGGACGACGCGGCGGCCGCTGTCGGCTCTGACCTGGAGTCTCGACGCGGCGCCGACCGAGCGTGAGCGGCTCCGGGCCGTCGCCGGGCTCTGGGCGGACGACGCGCGCCGCGACGACGCCGAAGGGCTCGCGAGCGCGAACGGCTGGGAGCGGAAGCTGGAGCGCGCGCGCCGCGCCTTCACCCGGCAAACGCGCCTGACCCACCCGCTCGTCCTGGGCGAGCTCGGCGCACGCTCCGTCTTCAACGTGACGGAGCTGGAGCGCTTCGCCGACTGCTCCTCCGCCTGGTTCTTCGATCGCGTGATCGACCCGAAGACGATCGACCAGGAGGTCGACGCCAGGCTGCGCGGCTCGGTCGCGCACTCGGCGCTCTTCCGGTTCTTCAAGGGACTGCCGAAGGAGCTCGGGAGCGACCACGTCGCGCCGGAGCGGGTCGAGGACGCCGTCCGGTTCATGCGCGCGTGCCTCGACCAGGCCCTCGCCGGCGTCCGCGTCGAGATGACCGAGCTCCAGCGGCGCGAGCTCCAGCAGACGCTCGCCCGCGACCTCGAGCGGCTCGTGCGCGCGGAGGCGGAGACCGAGCTGCCGCTCCAGCCGAGCAGGTTCGAGGTCTCGTTCGGATCCGAGCGGTCGGTTCCTGAGCTCCAGCGCGGGCTCGAGCTCGACGACGGCGTCGTCCTCTCCGGGAAGATCGACAGGATCGACGTCGACCCGTTCAGCGCCCGCGGGATCGTCCAGGACTACAAGTCGGGGAAGAGCGCGCCGTCCGCGCGCGACATCGACAAGGAGCTGCGCCTCCAGATCCCGCTCTACATGCTCGTCCTTCGCGACCTCGTCGGGATCGAGCCGCTCGGCGGCGTGTACCGCCCGCTCTCCGGCGACCGCGGCCCGCGCGGCCTGCTCCGCGCCGAGGCGAAGGACGACGCACTCCCGGGCTTCGCGAAGGCTGACTACCTCGACGAGGAGGCGTTCTGGACACAGGTCGAGGGGGCGAAGGAGACGGCGCGGCGCTTCGCGGGCCGGATCCGGGACGGCGACGTCGTGCACGATCCCAAGGGCGGAGAGTGCCCGGCCTGGTGCGACCTCTGGACGATGTGCCGGGTGAGGCGCGCATGACCTGGACCCCGAACGAAGAGCAGCAGGCTGCGATCGACGCACGCGGCAGGGTCTTCGTCTCGGCAGGCGCGGGGACCGGCAAGACCGCGGTCCTCGTCGAGCGCTTCGTCGAGGCCGTGTGCGACCTGGGCCTCGACGTCGAGTCGATCCTCGTCATCACCTACACGAAGCGCGCGGCCGGAGAGCTGCGGGCCCGCATCCGCGCCGAGCTCAGGCGCCGTGGCCGAGCCGACCTCGCGCGCAGCCTGGACGGCGCCTACATCTCGACCATCCACGGGTTCTGCAACCGGCTGCTCAAGGCGTACCCGTTCGAGGCCGGCCTCGATCCGCGGTTCCGTGAGCTGGACGACGCGCAGGCGTCGGTGCTCTCCAGCGAAGCGTTCGACGAGGCGCTCGACGGCTTCTGTGCCCCGGGCGGAAAAGCCACCGGGCGCGCCGGCGAAGCCGGCACACCCTCGGTCGGCGCCGCCGAGTCGGCGCCTCAGGAGCGAGCGCGGCTGTTGACGACGTACGGCGCCCGCGGGCTCCGGCGGATGATCACCGGGATCTACGAGACGCTTCGCTCGGCCGGCCGCGACCTCGTCCTCGAGCTCGGCGAGGGGCCGCCGCTGGGCGAGCGCCTCGGCGAGCTGCGGGAGGCCGCCCGCTGCCTCGTCGATGACGGCTCGGCGACCGAGCTTCAGCGCGCAAGCGGCGCGGCGCTCCTGGAGGCCGTCTCCGGCGAGCCGCGGGCCGACGACCTGCTCGACCTCTCGGCGCACCGCGCCCGCGGAGAGCGCTCCGCCAGCTTCGAGGAAGCCCGGGTCGCCGTGGAGCAGGCGGCGCTCGACGAGCTTGCGATGCGCGACCGGGATCTCCTCCAGCAGCTCCTGGACGGCTTCGCGGAGGCGTACGCGGCGGCAAAGCGCCGCGAATCGGCGCTCGACTTCGAGGATCTCCAGCTCGCCGCCCGCGCGCTCCTCCGCGACAACCAGGAGATTCGCGAGCGGGAGGCGCTGCGGTTCAAGGCGATCATGGTCGACGAGTTCCAGGACACGAACCGCCTCCAGTGCGACCTCATCGACCTTCTCGCCGATGCGCCGGGCGAGCGCAATGTCTTCTTCGTCGGGGACGAGTTCCAGTCGATCTACGGGTTCCGCCACGCCGACGTCGCGGTTTTCCGCGAGCGCCGGGAGCAGGCCGGGGGTGGGCTGCCGCTCGTCCAGAACTACCGCTCCCGGCCGGAGGTGCTCGAGGCCGTCAACTACCTGTTCCGCGGCGACTTCGGCGAGGGCTTCCAGCGGCTGACGGCATCCGGCGAGTTCCCCGACCCGGTCTTCGGCCACCCGGTCGAGCTGCTCGTCACCGACAAGCCGACCTACTCCAGCACGGGCACACACTGGCGCCGCGCGGAGGCGCGTCACGTCGCGGGCAGGGTGCGCGAGCTGATCGAGAGCGGAGCGGCCACCGCGGGCGAGATCGTCCTGCTCTTCGCGGCGGGAACCGACGCCGAGTGGTACGAGCAGGAGCTCCGCGGGCTCGGGATTCCGACCTACCGCGCCACCGGCCGGGGCTACTTCGGACAGCAGCAGGTCGTCGACCTCCTCAACTACCTGCGGCTGCTCCAGAACCGCTACGACGATCAGGCGCTCGTCTCCGTCCTGGCCTCGCCGTTCGTCGGCGTCTCCAACGACACGCTCTTCCTGCTTCGCAGGGCCGCCGGCCGGCGCCCGATCTTCGCCGGCCTCGAACGCTCCTTCCCCGAGCAGGTCAGCGCCGAGGATGAGCGGCTGCTTCGCGCGTTCAAGCAGCGCTACGAGCGCCTCGCGGCCGCCTCGACCCGGCTCCCGCTCGAGCGGCTCTGCGAGCAGATCCTCGTCGAGCACGACTACGACCTCGCGGTGCTCGCGCACTGGGACGGTCGCCGGCGGTACGCGAACCTCCGCAAGCTGGCGAGGCTGGCGCGCGCGTTCGAGGAGCTGCGCGGGCGCGACATCGAAGGCTTCCTCCGCTTCATGCGCGACCAGGAGGCCGTCGGGGCCAAGGAGCTCGAAGCCGTTGCCGAGGAGGAAGGTGCTGACGCCGTGCGGCTGCTGACGATCCACGCCGCCAAGGGGCTCGAGTTCAAGGTCGTGATCGTGGCCGACGCGGGCCGCGACCGACCGCCGCCCGGGCCGGACGAGCTCCTCGCGCTGTCGGACGGCCGGTTCGGCTTTCGCGTCGCGGATCCGATCACGAGCAAGCGGCGTGGCGTCTTCGGCTACGACGAAGTTCGGAAGGCGCGCGAGGCGGAGGACCGCGCCGAGCGGTTGCGCCTCTACTACGTCGCGATGACCCGGGCGATCGACCGGCTCATCGTCTCGGGCGCCGTCGATCCCTCGAGCACCGCGGACGCCTCGACGCCGCTCGGCTGGGCGCTGGCGCGGCTCGAGGCCCAGAAAGAGCTCGAGGCGGCGTCCGACGGACCCATCGAGCTCGAGCGTGAGAACGCCCGGCTGCTGCTTCGGCTCGACCGGTTCGCGCCGGAGCCTGAAGCCGTCGAGGAGGCGCCGCCGGCAGGCGAGGACGGCCAGCTGGAGCTCTTCGCCGCCAACGGCGCCGGAGCGCTTCCGCCACCGGCTCCGCAACTCCCGGCGCTCGCCGAGATCCCAGCGCCGCCGCTGCACGCCGTGCGGTCGCTCTCCTACACGGCGCTGTCGCTCTTCGACCGCTGCTCCTACCGCTACTACGCCGAACGGGTCGTCGGCATGCGCCCGAGCGACGACAGCGGCCGCGTCCCGGGCTCGACCGGCCTCGCGGCGACCGAGATCGGCGACGCCGCGCACCGACTCCTCGAGCTCGTCGACCTCTCGGCGCCGGCGCCGCCGGATCTCGAGCTCGTCCGCTCGTGGTACCCCGCGGTGACCGACGAGGAGCTGGAGCGGATCGCCCGCCTCGTCTCGTCCTACTGCGAGTCGGAGCTCGCCCGCCGGATCGCGGCCCTGCCGGGGGCGCAGGTCGAGCGGCCTTTCGCGTTCGAGCACGACGGCGTGCTCCTCCACGGGCGGCTCGACGTCCTGCACCGCGAGGGCGATCGCGCACTCGTCCTCGACTACAAGACGAACGTGCTCGAGGACGCGAGCCCCGAGGAGGTCATCGAAGAGAGCTACTCGCTCCAACGCCTCGTCTACGCGATCGCATGCTTCAGGGCCGGGGCTGAGGAGGTCGAGGTCGTCTACCAGTTCCTCGAGCGGCCGGACGCCGTCGTGTCGCGGACGTTCGACCGGCCGGAGCTGCCCACGCTCGAGGCCGACCTCTCCGAGGCGATCGCCAGGATCGACGCCGGCGACTTCCGCCCGACCCCGGGCGAGGTCTGCAACGGCTGCCCGGCCCTCGATCTCGTCTGCGCCGGCCCGCGGCTGCCGAACGCGCGGCCGCAGATCCCCGCTGCGGCATTGAGTGGCGCGTAGCTACGTCCGCGAGGCTCGGCGGAAGGTCGGGCCCAAGCGCGCGCGGATCGTCCCGATCATCGAGCGGCTGCGTGCCGAGCACGCGGACGCCGCAATCGCGCTCAGGTTCCGCAGCGACCTCGAGCTGCTCGTCTCCGTGATGCTCTCCGCCCAGACGACGGACGTAAACGTGAACCGCGTCACCGAGCGGCTGTTCGAGAAGTACCGGACGCCGGAGGACTACCTCGCCGTGCCGGAGGAGGAGCTCCAGCGTGACATCTTCGCGACCGGCTTCTACCGGCAAAAGACGAAGTCGCTGCGCGGGACGATGCGCGTGCTGATCGAGGAGTTCGGCGGGCGGGTTCCGCGCCGAATCGAGGATCTGCTGCGGCTTCCGGGTGTGGCGCGCAAGACCGCAAACGTCGTCGCCGCCGAGCTGGGCGAGCCGCAGGGGGTCGTGGTCGACACGCACGTCCGCCGGCTGTCGCAGCGACTCGGCCTGACGAAGCAGGAGGACCCGGTGAGGATCGAGCTCGACCTGCAGAAGCTCGTCCCGCGCGAGAGCTGGGGGATCTTCCCGCACCTCCTGATCTGGCACGGGCGCCGGATCTGCGACGCGCGCACTCCGCGGTGCGAGGCCTGCGTCGTGAACGCCCTCTGCCCGTCGTCTCGGCTCAAAGCGCGTTAACTTCGCGAGGTCAACGGAAGGAGCGAGATGGACCCCGCTGGAAAACGACTGATGAGCCGGGCCGAGACGATCGCGGGGAGCGAGCCGATGCAAGGCCTGCTCGGGAAGGCGCTTCGTCAGCCGCGACTTCAGGAGCAGCTTCGCCGCGACCCGGGGCCGGCTCTCGCGGACGCAGGCGTCAAGCTTCCACGAGGGCTCCAGATCAAGTTCAGCCCGCAGCCGCGCGTAACCGGCGGCCGTCCCGGCCCGGACTGGTTCCCATTCTCGATCCGGTTCACGCGGTGCCGAACCGTCTGGGTCGCCGACCCCGACGACGATCCGCCCATCCCCAAGCAGCAGACGATCTGTTTCGGCTTCGAGATCGTGCGCGAGCGCCCGCCCGGCGGCCCGATCGGCTAAAGGAACTACTCGCGCGGCGCAGCGAGCGCGGTGGCCAGGTGCCCCTCCCGCGCGGCGAGCCAGCGCTCCGCGTCGAGCGCGCCCATGCAGCCCATTCCGGCTGCGGTGATCGCCTGGCGATACACGTGGTCGACGACGTCGCCGACCGCGAAGACGCCCTCGATGTTCGTCTCGGTCGAGCCCGGCTTCGTGATGATGTAGCCGCCGGCGTCGAGGTCGAGCCAGTCCACGAAGAGCTTCGTGTTCGGGTCATGGCCGATCGCAACGAAGAGCCCGTCGGCGGGCAGCTCGGTGATCTCGTCCGTGTTGACGTCGCGGATTCTCACCGCCGTGACGCCGTTTTCGCCGATCACGTCTTCGACGACCGCGTTGGTGACGAACTCGATCTTGTCGTTGGCCCGCGCCCGGTCCTCCATGATCTGCGAGGCCCGGAACACATCACGCCGGTGCACAACGGTCACCTTGGTCGCGAACTTCGTCAGGAATGTCGCCTCCTCCATCGCCGAGTCGCCGCCACCGACGACCACGACGTTCCTCTCGCGGAAGAAGGCTGCGTCGCAAACAGCGCAGTAGGAGACGCCACGCCCCTGCAGCGCGACCTCGGACTCGAGCCCCAGCTGGCGCGCGTTTGCGCCGGTCGAGACGATCACTGATTCCGAGCGGTATTCCTCTTCGCCGACCCAGACGCGGAACGGCTGCTCCGAGAAGTCGACGCGCGTGACGTCGTCGCTGACGAACTCGGCGCCGAAGCGCTCGGCCTGGCGCCGGAAGTCCTTCATCATCTCCGGCCCGAGCACGCCTTCGGCGTAGCCCGGGTAGTTCTCGACGTCGCTCGTGATCATCAGCTGGCCGCCCCATTGGAACCCTTCGATCACGAGCGGCTCCAGGTTCGCGCGCGCGGCGTAGAGCGCGGCCGTGTACCCGGCCGGGCCTCCTCCGATGATGATCATGTTGCGGACCCCGTTCTCAGTCACTTCTCCTCCAGACATACGCCGAGCCCGCACAGGGCTCGTCAACAGTATTGAACGAAGCGGACGACTCGAAACTTCCCTTTCTCCGTTGCCTGTGCTTATCTGGAGCCGTAGTGCTGCGGCTTCACGGGGTCTTGCTTCTGCTGGCGTGCGTAGTGTCCCTCGGGTGGGGAGCCGCGGGTGCAGCGACCCCGAAGCGGGCCGCCTTCAAGGTCACGCTGACCGGGACGCTGACGAAGGACTGGACGGTCACGCGCACCGTCGAGGGCGACTGTACGAAGGTGGCGACTCACACCGGCCGGTGGCGGATGGCGCTCGGGACCCGGCGCTCCTCGAGGATTGCCCTCACCGGGCGAGGCGCCGGTAGACGGCTCGGAATCTCGCCGTCGCTCGTGCGTACGATCGCGGGGAACGCCACCCAGGGCGGCTCCGTGCGGGTCGATTTGCATGGGCCGCGCTGTACGCGCTCGATCCGCCAGGAGCGGTGTGCCCGGAAGAGCGTGTCCTTCCGGGGTGCGATCGTCCGTTTGACGTCACCCCGCGCCGGCACCGCTCGATTCGGGAGGCTTCAGGGAGTCTCCGCCGCGCGTTCGTTCCGCGGATCGTGCCCGGAGGAGCCGGCCGACATCCGCGGGCTGCGCACGGATCTCGACCTCGCCGACGCGCCGCTCGCCGCGGCCGACGTCTTCGCCCGCGACGTCCCGCGCTTCTTCATCAGCGGCAACACCACGCAGGAAACGACGATCGAGGGCGAGTTCGTCGGCAAAGTGACCGAGCGCGTCCGCTGGACGCTCACGTTCACGCGGATGCGCTAGGCCACGAGCTCGCCGCAGAGAAAGAGACGGCCGGCCCGCCCCTCGGCCTCCTCAGGGAGGCGGTGAGGCTCGACCCCGTCCGGCGACAGGTGCAGCACCTCGTGGCCGCGCGCGACGAGGAGGTCGGCGATGAAGCGCCGGTGGCACTTCGTCCAAGGCGTCTCCGCGCACATGAGGCAGGGGTCGGCCTCCGTCAGGACCGAGGAGAGCGCTTCCTGCCATTCGTCTGTCCCCATTCGGGCGGCGTAGCTGCGGAACGCGGGCTGGCGGATGCAGGCGAACCGCTCCTCTCCGGGCTCGCCGCTGAGGCGCCCGCCGAGTGCCTCGACGTGTCGGTACGCGATCCCGAACTCCGCGAGCGCCCGCTCGAACGCGCCTCGGTTGTACTGCGGGTTCCGGCGCGATCCGGGGTAGCGGCGGACGTCGACGAGCGTTTGAACTCGGGCCCGTTCGAGCATCTCTAGAAGCGCCGCGGCAGGCCTGGTCCCATGTCCGATAGTCCAGACCCTCATTACCCCTAGAATCGCGGTCCGTGGCCAGCTCCGTGACCTGGGACACGCTGCGGCAGCTCGCCGGTTTCCGAGCGGCCAAGGGCTGCGCGATCAGCCTCTACCTCGACCTTCACCCGAGCGACTCGCCCACGGCCGGCGACGCCGCGACGCGGGTCAACTCCCTCGTCGACCAGGGCGCGAAGTCGAACGGGGCCAACCGCGGTGAGCAGACGCACGAGCAGCGGGTCGGGCTTCGTGAGGATTTCGAGCGGATCAAGCACTTCTTCAGGGAGGAGTTCGACAGGGACGGAGCCCACGGCGTCGCGGTCTTCTGCGCCGGGCTCGACAACGTCTGGGAGGCCCTGCCGCTCAGCGAGCCGGTCCCCGACGACATCAAGGTCGGTCGCGAGCTCTACCTCGCGCCGCTGGTTCCGCTCGTCGGGCGCGGCGAGGGTGCCGTCGTGGCCCACGTTGGACGCGAGCTGGGACTCCTCTACCGCCTGCGGGCCGGACGGCTCGAGCAGATCGCCGACCTCTCGGAGGAGCAGCCGGGCCAGCACGACCAGGGCGGCTGGTCGCAGTCGCGATTCCAGCGACACATCGACGAGCTCGCGAAGAACCATCTGAAGACGGTCGCGGGGGAGCTGGAGCGGCAACTCCGCCGGCTCCAGTTCCCGGGCGTGGTCGTCGTCTGCCCGGAAGAGCTGAAGAGCGAGTTCGCTGACGTCCTCGCGGCTGATGCGCGACACGCGATCGCCGGGTGGACGATCGCCGAGGCGCACGCCTCGCCGACGGAGCTCTACGAAGCCTCCCAGCCCGTGCTCGAGGAGTGGCACCGGAAGCGGGAGTCGGAGCTCGTCGATCGCTGGAAGGACGAGACCGGCCGCAGCGGCCGGGCCGCATCAGGCTGGGAGCAGACGCTCGAGGCGGCCTCGGACGGGCGGGTCGAGTGCCTCGTGTTCCAGGAGGGCGTCGAGCACACGGCGTGGCAATGCCCGGCGTGCGGCCGGGTGAGCCTCAAGGGTGGCCGGTGCCCGCTCGACGGAACGGAGATGGAGCAGCGGGACGAAGGTCTCGACCTCGCCGTCCACCAGGTGCTGGCACACGGCGGCCAGGTTCTAGCGCTTCGCCACCGGCCGGATCTCGAGCCGGTCGGCGGCATCGCCGCCATCCTGCGGTACTAGAACGAGGCGGGCGGTCGTAACATCTCCCGCATGACGACGAAGGACGACATCGCGAGTGTCGCCGGACAGCTAGCGACCCTGACTCAAACCGTCGAGGAGATGGCGAGTGAGCTCAAGGCGCTCACTCAGCGTGCGGACAGCCAGAGAGAGCGGTCGGACACCCAGCAAGAGCGGATCGAGCTCGCGGCGAAGGAGCTCACCGACGTGAGCGACCGCCTCCAGGCGGCGGCAAACGCGCTTCGAGAGTCGATCTGAGACTCGCTTACGCCGCGAGCAGCCGCCGCAGGACATACGGGAGGATTCCGCCGTGGCGGACGTACTCCCGCTCGCGCGGCGTGTCGAGGCGTAGGCGCGCTTTGAATTCCTTGTCGTCGGCGCGCACCGTGACCTCGCGGGCCTCCCCGTTCTCCACTCCCTCGACCGAGAACTCTTCACGTCCGGTCAGGCCGAGGGTCTCCGGGTTCTCGCCGTCCATGAACTGGAGCGGGAGGATCCCCATCATCAGGAGGTTCGAGCGGTGGATCCGCTCGTAGGTCTCGGCGATCACCGCGCGGACGCCGAGGAGCTTCGGGCCCTTTGCCGCCCAGTCGCGGGACGAGCCTGAGCCGTACTCCTTGCCGGCGATCACGATCAGCGGCGTGCCCTCGTCTTGGTAGCGGACGGACGCGTCGTAGATCGTCATCTCCTCGCCGTCGGGAAAGTGCGCCGTCCACGTTCCCTCGCTGCCGGGGACAAGCAGGTTCTTCAGGCGGACGTTCGCGAAAGTCCCGCGCACCATCACCTCGTGGTTGCCGCGGCGGGAGCCATAGGAGTTGAAGTCCTTGCGCTCGACCCCGTGCGCGATCAGGTATTTGCCCGCCGGCCCGTCCGGCTTGATCGCGCCGGCGGGGGAGATGTGGTCGGTGGTGACGGAGTCGCCGACGCGGACGAGGCAGCGCGCGCCATGGATGTCGTCAACGGTCCCGGGCTCGGGCGACATGCCGTCGAAGTAGGGCGGGCGCCGGACGTAGGTGGATTCCTCGCGCCAGTCATACAGGTCTCCCTCGGGGATCTCGAGTGAGCTCCAGCGGTCGTCGCCGGTGAAGACGTCGGCGTACGTCCGCCGGAACATGTCCCCGTGGACGGCCGACCTCACGGTTTCGGCGATCTCCTCGGTGCTGGGCCAGATGTCGCTGAGGAACACGTCCTCGCCGTCGCTGCCCGGTCCGAGCGGCTCGGTCGTGAGATCGATATCCATCCGCCCCGCAAGCGCGTAGGCGACGACTAGCGGGGGAGAGGCGAGGTAGTTCGCCTTCACCTCCGGATGGATGCGCGCCTCGAAGTTCCGGTTTCCCGACAGCACCGAGCAGACGACGAGCTCGCCTTCGGA
>DASZEE010000057.1:0-5768 GCA_035941215.1 Gaiellaceae bacterium | reverse complement strand
GTCCTCACCCCGTAGTGCGCCTCGCCGTCGCGGCGACCGGCAAGTTCGGCGCCGACGTCCTCGCGGAGCTCGCGGCGCGGCGGCCGATCGAGTACGTCCTGACCCGGCCCGACCGGCCGAAGGGCCGAGGCCGGCAGCCGGCTCCGCCGCCCGCGAAGAAGATGGCGAAGCTGCTGGAGATTCCAGCGCGGCAGCCCGAGCGGCCGGCAGGGCTCGACCTCGGTGTCGACCTGGTCGTGCTCGTCGACTACGGGGCGCTGATCCCGACCGAGCTGCTCGAGCAGGCTCAGTGGCTGAACGTGCATCCGTCGCTCCTGCCGCGCTGGCGGGGCGCGGCGCCCGTCGAGCGGGCGATCATGGCCGGTGACGCGGAGACCGGAGTCAGCGTCATCCGGCTCGTCGAGGAGCTGGACGCCGGGCCGGTCGGTGCCGTCGCCGCCTTTCCGATCGAGCCCGACGACGACGCCGGCGCCGTTTACGGCCGCGCCGCCGACCTCGCGCCCGATCTCGTGGAGGAGGCGCTGGCGGCGGAGTTCCGCCCGCAGGAGGGCGACGTCAGCTACGCCGAGAAGATCGGCCCGGAGGATCGGCTGCTCGATTGGTCGCTGCCGCCCGAGGAGCTGCACGACCGGATCCGGGCCCTCTCGCCGCACATCGGCGCCCGCGGGGAACTCCACGGCCGGCCGGTGATCGTCTGGCGCTCGCGGCTCGACGACGATCGCCTCGAGATCCTCGAGGTGCAGCCGGAGGGCGGCCGGCGCATGACGCTGGACGAGTTCGAGCGTGGCCTCCGCTAGCCCGGCCCGGCGGGTCGCGTACAAGGTGCTCCTGCGCGTCTTCGAGGAGGACGCGTACGCCGACCGCGCCTTCGCGTCGGAGGCGCGGGAGCTCGACGCTCGCGACCGGGCCTTCGCCCAGCGGATCGCCTACGGCGCGATCCAGATGGTTCGCACCCTCGACCACGCGATCGAGCGGCTCGGCGGCCGGCCGGGAGGCGCAATGGATGCGCCGGTCCGAGCGGCGATCAGGCTCGGCGCCTACGAGCTCGGCTTCCTCGGCGGCGTTCCGCCGCGCGCCAGCGTCAACGAGGCCGTGGAGCTCGTCAAAGCCTCGCCGGCGAGGCGCGCGTCCGGGTTCGCGAATGCCGTCCTCCGCCGTGTCGCCGAGGGGATCCGTGACCTGATCGCCGGTCTCCCCGAGTCCACCGCGCGGGAGGCCGCGCTCAGGCACTCCTATCCGGATTGGGTCGGCGAGACCTGGTGGGAGGAGTGGGGCGCGGAGGAGGCGCTGGCGCTGATGCGGGCGCAGAACGAGCCGCCCGAGACCGCGGTCCGGGTGGTCGCGACCGGCGAGGCACGCGTGGTCGAGCGGATCGATCCGGGAGAGCTCGAGCGAGGCGAGGTGTGGCCGCAGAGCCGCGGCTCGCAACTGGCCGGTGCCGCGGTGGATGTCCAGCCGGGAGCGCGGGTGCTGGACCTGTGCGCCGCGCCCGGCGGGAAGACGACTCAGCTCGCCCGGGCTGCATCGGAGGTGGTCGCCGTCGAGCTTCATCCGGGGCGGGCGCGCGAGCTCGAGGAGAACGTGCGCCGGCTCGGGTTCGACAACGTCCGGGTCGTGAACGCCGACGCACGCGACCTTCCGCCCGAGCTCGCCGGGTTCGACCACGTGCTTGTCGACGCGCCGTGCTCCGGGCTGGGCGTCCTTGCGGGGCGGCCGGACCTCCGCTGGCGCGCGAGGCCTCTGCCGGAGCTCCAGTCCGAGCTGCTCCAGATCGCTGCCGAGCGCGTGAAGCCCGGCGGGGCGATCGTCTACTCGGTCTGCACGATCGCGAAGGCGGAGAACGAGGACGTCGTCGACGCCTCTGGCCTCGAGGTCGAGCCGCTGAACGAGGAGTGGCCCGAGTACCCGCACCCGCACAGGCCCGAGTTCCTCCTGACGCTTCCGCACAAGCACGGGACGTCGGGCTTCTTCATCGCGCGCCTTCGTCTCTAGCGGACACGACCGGTGTCAGACACTCGTCGTGTCTGCGGCAGCCATGGCCGCTCGTAAGCTTGCGGCGTGCCCTGGCGCGACTGGATGCGTGATGCGGAGGTGGAGCCGTCGCTCTACGCGGCCGACTTCTCGCGGCTCGGCGAGCAGATCGAGACGCTGATGCGAGCCGGCGCGCGGATCTTCCACTTCGACGTCGGCGACGGGCATTTCGTCCCGCCGATCACGATCGGGCCGATCGTGCTGGAGTCGATCTCGCCGCTCGTCCACCGGCTCGGCGGGCGCCTCGACTGCCACCTGATGGTCGACGAGCCCCAGCGTCACTTCGAGGCCATCGCAGAGGCCGGGGGCGACAGCGTGACCTTCCACGTCGAGGCCGTCCGCAACCCGGCGGCGGTCGCGCGCCTCGCACGGCAGCACGAGCTCCAGGTCGGCCTCGCCTTCAAGCCGGAGACCGAGCCGGACCAGGCAGCCGAGGTCGCGGAGCCGTTCGACCTCGTGCTGTGCATGAGCATCGAGCCGGGCTACTCCGGCCAGCCGTTCATGCCCGAGGCCCTCCCCCGGATCGAGCGGCTGCGCGGCCTCCTCCCGGCGGAGCAGCCGATCCAGGTCGACGGCGGAGTCGGCCGGGACAACCTCCGGCTCCTCCAGGACGCCGGCGCGAGCCTCTTCGTCGCCGGCACGAGCACGTTCGGGCGGGACGACATCGCTCACGCCTACGGGGAGCTCGTCCAAGAGGTCGCGTGAACGAGCACCTCGCGCGTGCCCTCGAGCTGGCGGAGCAGGGACGTGGGACTACCCATCCGAACCCCTTGGTCGGAGCCGTAGTCGTCCGGGACGGCGAGGTAGTCGGCGAGGGCTGGCACCGCCGCAAGGGCGAGCCGCACGCAGAGGTGCTCGCGCTCCAGGCGGCCGGAGACCGCGCCGCCGGCTCCAAGCTCTACCTGACCATGGAGCCGTGCGCGCACCACGGAACGACGCCGCCCTGCACCGAAGCCGTGCTCACTGCCCGGGTGAGCCGCGTCGTCGCCGCCTCGCTCGACCCGAACCCGGCGGCCGGGGGCGGCCTCGAGACCCTTCGCGCCGCCGGGGTCGAGGTCGAGCACGCAGACCTGTTCGAGGCCCGTGCGCAGAACGAGGCCTGGCGGACCTGGGTCGCGCACGGCCGGCCATTCGTGACCTACAAGGCGGCGATGACGCTTGACGGGCGGCTGACGATCCCCGGCGAGCGCTGGGTCTCGGGCGAGGCGAGCCGCCGGCTCGTCCACGAGCTGCGGGCCGTGTCGGACGCCGTCGCTGTCGGGATGGGCACCGCGTACGCCGATAGGCCGCGCCTCGACGCGAGAGATGTCGGCGCCGTCCGGCAGCCTCGCCGGCTCGCCTTCGGCCGCGGGCCCCTTCCCGACGACTCGGAGCTCGAGTTGCGGACAGGCCCGCTCGCAGACGAGCTCGCCGCGCTCGCCGAGGAGGGCGTCCAGTCGCTCCTCCTCGAGGGCGGCCCGCGGATCGCCGCCGCCTTTCTCCGCGAAGGCCTCCTCGACAAGGTGCTCCTCTTCGTCGCGCCGAAGCTTGCCGGAGCGGGCCCGACCGTCTTCGAGGGCGAGATCGCGCCGGCACGCCTCCACCGTCTGACCAGCCGCCCCGTGGGAGAGGATGTCCTCCTGACCGGCTATGTCAACGAGCCCTGACCTCGTTCACGATCGCGCTCGGGCAGTAAGTAACCTGGCCTCGTGTTCACGGGGATCGTTCGGGAGCGGGCGCGAACCCTCTCGTTCGCCGACCGACGCCTGGTCGTGGAGTCGTCGCTCGCGCCCGACGTCGGCGACTCGATCAACGTCGACGGCGTCTGCCTGACCGTGGTCGATGCGCAAGACGGCAGCGTCGCCTTTGACGTCATGAAGGAGACCACCGCGCGCACGAAGGGCTTCGGCGAGGCGGTCAACCTCGAGCCGGCGCTCGCCGCGGGCGACCCGCTCGGCGGGCACTACGTCCAGGGCCACGTCGACGGCGTCGGCCGGGTGCGCTCGTTCGAGGGCGAGCGGCTCACGGTCGAGGCGCCGCCGGAGATCCTTCGCTACTGCGTCGAGAAGGGCTCGATCGCTATCGACGGCGTCTCGCTCACGATCGCGGGGATCGACGACGAGACGTTCACTGTCGCCCTCGTCACGCATACGCTGGAGGTCACCACGCTGGGTGCGCTCCGCCAGGGCGATGCGGTCAACCTCGAGGTCGACATCCTCGCCAAGTACGTCGAAAAGCTGATCGGTGGTGCCCACTAACCCCGATACGATGGCGCCGATGGCGACCACGGAAAGGACACTGTCGGCGATCGAAGAGGCGATCGAGGACATCCGCGCGGGCAAGTTCGTGGTCGTCGTCGACGCCGCCGACCGCGAGAACGAGGGCGATCTCACCATCGCCGCCCAGTTCGCGACGCCTGAGGCGATCAACTTCATGGCCACGCACGCTCGCGGACTCATCTGCCTCTGCCTCACGCCCGAGCGCTGCGACGAGCTGACGCTGCCCCCAATGGTGCAGAAGAACGAGGCGCCGCTCCAGACGGCCTTCACGGTCTCGATCGAGGCGCGCGAGGGAGTCACGACCGGCATCTCCGCCGCTGACAGGTCGCGCACGATTCAGACGGCGATCGACCCGAACCGGGGCGCCCACGACCTCGTTCAGCCGGGCCACATCTTCCCGCTCCGTTCGAAGCAAGGCGGTGTCCTCGAGCGCACCGGTCAGACGGAGGCCGCTGTCGACCTCGCCCGGCTCGCAGGGCTGATCCCAGCCGGCGTGGTCTGCGAGGTGATGAACGAGGACGGGACGATGGCACGGGTGCCCGACCTGATGGGATTCTGCGAGCGCCACGACATCAAGCTGATCACCGTCGCCGACCTGATCGAGTATCGGCGGCGGACCGAGAAGCTGGTCGAGCGCACGGTCTCGGTGCGGCTTCCGACCGCGTATGGAGACTTTGACGCCGTGGCGTTCCGCGAGAAGCTGACCGGCAAGACGCATGTCGCGCTCGTGAAGGGCGAGATCGCCGGTGCGGACGATGTCCTCGTCCGCGTCCACTCCGAGTGCCTCACAGGCGACGTCTTCCACTCCCTTCGCTGCGACTGCGGTGAGCAGCTCGAGCAAGCGCTCCAGCAGATCGGCGCCGAGGAGCGCGGGGTGCTCCTCTACATGGCGCAGGAGGGACGCGGCATCGGCCTGCTCAGTAAGCTCAAGGCGTACGAGCTCCAGGAGGACGGGCTCGACACGGTCGACGCGAACCTCGAGCTCGGCTTCCCGGCGGACGCGAGGGAGTGGGGGATCGGCAACCAGATCCTCGCCGATCTCGGGCTCACGACGATCAGGATCCTCACGAACAATCCCAAGAAGATCACGGGCCTCGAGGGCTTCGGGCTGCGGGTCGTCGAGCAGGTGCCGATCGAGACCTCGCCGAACGCCGAGAACCGCCGCTACCTCGAGACGAAGCGGGACAAGCTGGGCCACAAGCTCCACCACCAGGATCTGCGGTTCGATTCGTGAGCGACCGGCTCGAGGTACGCGAGGAGAACGTCCGGCCGGAGCCCGAGCAGGAGATCCCACAGCTGCGAACGGCTGAGACGGAGGCGGAGCCCGAGGCTGCGCCTGAGGCGCCGGACGCGGTCCCCGAGCACGCACCGGGGCGGTTCGAGGTTCCGGCCGGCTACCGCGTGCTGACCGGGTCGGTCGACGGCGACGGCCGGGCCGTCGGCGTCGTAGTAGCCCAGTTCAACGGCGAGATAACGAGC
>DASZEE010000056.1:0-6225 GCA_035941215.1 Gaiellaceae bacterium | reverse complement strand
GCACGTCCCAGAACGCGCCAAGGTCGCCCGCGATCAGCGCGTCGAGCGTGTAGAAGTTCGTCGGGTGGTCGATGTCGATCAGGACGGAAATCCGTCCGACCGTGGGTAAGAGCCCGAGCTTGACCGCGAAGATGTACTTGAGCAGGATCGCGAGGAAGAAGACCGGGATCGAGATCCCGAGCAACGACAGGACCAGGCTCGAGTGATCGACCCAGGTTCCGTAGCGCTTCGCGGCGATGAAGCCCAGCGGGATGCCTAGCAGCGTGGCGAAGAGGAGGGCGGCAACCGTCAGCTCGATCGTCGCCGGGAAGCGCTCCTGGAGCTCGTCGGTGACAGGCCGCCGTGTCCGGATCGTCGTGCCGAGGTCGCCGGTGCCGACGGTCTTCAGGTACTCCCAGTACTGGATGTGGATCGGCTCGTCGAGGCCGTACTGCTCCTCGATCTGGGCGACCGTCTCCGGCGTCGCGCGCTCACCGAGCAGCGACTGGGCCGGGCCTTGCGGCAGGGCCCTGATCCAGAGGAAGACGAGGATCGAGAGCCCGAGAAGGATCGGGACGAGCAGGATCAGCCGGCGGACGACGAAGCGCAGCAACGCCTCAGGCCGCCCGCCGGCTGTCTCCTAGGTACCTCTGACTATTCGCCTCCCCCGCCGATCGTGACGATGTTGAAGAGCTCGTTCGTCGTCGGGCTCGGCACGAAGCCTTCGATGTCCGACCGGAAGGCCAGTGCGGGCTTCGTGTGCGCGTACGGAATCGCAGGCAGCGTTTCCATGATGTGCTCGTTCGCCTGCTTGTACATGTCGATCCGCGCCTGGCGGTCGGCCTCGATCTCTGCGTCGTCGAGCATCTTGAACAGCTCGGCGTCTCGGAACCCGAACTGTGGGTTGAAGTCCTGGAAGAACGTCCCGATGAAGTTGTCCGCGTCGGCGAAGTCACCGGTCCACCCAATCAGATGCAGGTGACCCGCGTTGCCCTCGTCCACGCGTCCGAGGTAGTCCGGGTCCCACGGAGCCGTCTTGGGGACGACCCTGAAGCCGGACTTGTTCAGGCTGGCTGCCATCGCCTCGAAGTTGTTCTTCGGGTTCGGCATGTACGGCCGTGAGACGTCGCTCGGGTACCAGAACTCGATCTCGAGCGGCTGCTGCACGCCCGCCTCCTCGAGGAGCTGCTTCGCCCGCTCCGGGTCGTACGGGTACTCGGTGACCGAGTCGGCGTAGCCCTCGACCTCCGGCGGCATCATCTGGTTCGCGACGACGCCGCGGCCGCCGTAGAAGTTGTCCACGACTGCCTGCCGGTCGAGCCCGTGGGCGATGGCCTGCCGAACCTTCAAGTTGTTCATCGGAGCCTTCGCCTGGTTGATACCGACGTAGGCGACGTTGAACGCCGGCCGGTCGAGGATCTTCAGGTTCTCGTCACCCTCGATCGTCGGGATGTCCTGGGGCTCGACGAGGTCATAGCCCTGGATCTCGTCGTTCTGGAGCGCCTGGAGACGGGCCGCGTTGTCGGCGATCGGCCGGATGATCAGCTCGTCGAGCTTGGCCTTCTCGCCCCAGTAGTCCTCGTACCGCTTGAGGACGAGCCGGTCCTCACGCGTCCAGGAGACGAACTCGAACGGCCCCGTGCCGATCGGGTGCTCGGTGCCGAACGTCCCGGTCGGCCGGAAGCCGGTCTCCTCGTCGAGCGTGCCCTCGTCGGCCTTGAACTCCTCGAGCGCCTTCGGGCTGGCGATCGAGAACGCCTGCTGGACGAGAGCGCCCAGCAGTGAGGCCGACGGCCGCGTGAGCGTGATCACCGCGGTCGTCGGGTTGCGCGCCTCGCAGCTCTCGTAGAGCGGATCGGAGAGATCCTCGCTCTCGTTCTTGGCGAAGCCGCCGAAGAACGCGCTGTAGTAGTAGCTCGCGCTCGGGCTCTGCGCCGGGCCCGAGAAGTTGTACCAGCGATCGAAGTTGAAGCAGACCGCCTCGGCGTTGAAGTCCGTTCCGTCGTGGAACTTGACTCCTTCGCGGAGAGCGAAGGTGTACGTCAGCGCGTCCTCGCTGACCTCCCACTCCGTCGCGAGGCCGGGGGCGAGCTCCGTCGTCCCGGGCTTGAGATTGATCAACGTCTCGAAGAGCTGCGTGATCACCCGGATCGACTCGCCGTCAGAGACGAGCGCTCCGTCGATGACGACCGGGTCGGCCGCGCCCGAGAAGACGAGCGTCCCGCCCGTCTGCGCCGCGTCGCCGTCGCCCTCGTCGTCGTCTCCGCCGCAACCTGCCGCCCCGACGACCAGTAACGCCGTCGCAAGTAGCAGCAAAATCCTCTTGGACACCCGCCCCACTCTCAGCCTCCTATCTCTCGCTCCGTGCCGATTTTCGCGGCAAGTATAGGAACCGACGCCTGGTGGGCCGTTTGGTTGGCGTTAAGTCGAGGAATGACAAGGGATGCGCCGCATACCGTTCATCCTCGTGCTCTATGTCGTGATCGGCGTGGTCGTCGCGTACGCCGAGAACTACTTCGACAACGTCGACCGGACGAAACCGCTGATCTCGGCGATCCTCGCCGTCGCGCTCTGGCCGCTCGTCCTCGTCGGCTTCGACGTCAAGGTCACCTAGTGGCTGCCCCTGAGGATCCGAACGCCGCGAGGCTGGCGGCCGAGACCTTGCAGGCGCTTGCCGCGGTCGAGCTCGACGGCGGTGAGGCCGAGGTCGCGGCGCGACTGCGCGGCGCCGCCCAGACGATGCTCGTCGAGGGCGACGTGGAACTCTCGCAGCGCGCGCTCGAGCTCGACGGGGACCTTCTGCCGAGCCTCGAGGAGGCTCTCGGCAAGGAGAAGGTGGAGGAGGAGTGGGCCGCCGGCCGCGAGGAGGGCGCAGCCGCCCTGGATCTCGAGAGCCCGGCGAGCTCCTAGCCCGGTGTCAGACGTGTAAGGCCGGCGGAGGTCGGCCGCTGCCGACCTCCGTCGCCCTCTAGTTAGTTCGCGGAGACCGCGGCGAGGTCGCGGAGCGCCGCCAGCCGGGCCAGCGCCTGCGCCTCGAGTTGACGCACGCGCTCGCGCGTCAGATCCAGCTCGTGGCCGATCGCCTCGAGCGTCCACGGCTCGCCTTCGAACCCGAAGCGGAGCTCGAGAATCCGCCGCTCGCGCTCCGGCAGCGCATCCAGCGCGCGCCGGACGCCCTGCTTGCGCAGCGACTCCTCGGCCTCGTCGAACGGATCCGCGGCTTCGCGGTCGGCGAAGAGGTCGCCGAGCTCACCCTCGTCGTCCGCGCCGACCGTCTGGTTCAGCGAGACCGACGCGTGGGCGGCTCCGAGCGCCTCGTCGACGTGCTGCATCGGCAGCCCGGTCGCCTCGGCGAGCTCCTCCTTCGTCGCCTCGCGACCCAGCTCGACCTCGAGCCGCCGCGCCGCCCGTGACAGCTTCTGCTGCCGCTCGACGACGTGGACCGGCACGCGGATCGTCCGCGCATGGTTCGCCACGGCGCGCTGCACCGACTGGCGGATCCACCAGGTCGCGTAGGTCGAGAACTTGAACCCGCGCCGCCAGTCGAACTTCTCGACGGCGCGATTGAGGCCCAGCGTTCCCTCCTGGATGAGGTCCAGGAACGGGACACCCAGGCCCCTGTAGCCCTTTGCGATCGAGACGACCAGGCGCAGGTTCGACTCGATCATGTGACGCTTGGCGATTAGATCGCCGCGCTCGATGCGCTTGGCGAGCGCGATCTCCTCGGCGGCCGTCAGCAGCTTGTGGCGTCCGACGTCGGCCAGGAAGAGCTGAAGGCTGTCGGCCGACCCGACGACGGCGTCGGGATCCGGCTGCTTCGGCTTCGCCTGCTCCTTGGCCTGGGCGGCCTCCTCGGCGGCTGCCTCACGGATCTCGAGACCGATCGCCTCGAGCTCGCGGGTGAGCGCCTCCACGTCCTCCTCGCCGAGGTCATGCTCGACGGCGAATGCCTCGAGCTCAACGGGCTCGATGTGACCGCGCTCCTCGCCCTGCTCGATGAACGGGCGAGCCTGCTCGCTTTCCAAGAGTTCCTGAAGCTGATGCTGTGTCAAAGCGGCTGTGTGTGTCCTTTCAACTGTCGCGGCAACCTGCTTACTCTAAGAGGCCGGTCGGACCTCAAACCTTCTGACTGTATGGCGGATTTCCTCGTTTTTCCAGCGCTAGGGGGCCGGTTTGCGGCCCTCGATCAGGGAAACGTGACCTCTTCTCCTCGTATTCCGGACGAGCGCGCTCTTCGGTTCGCGGAAAGCTGCGCGTAGACGGCTTCTACCCTAGGGAGACGCGGCGCTTCTGAAAAGGTTTGTCGAAGTCTTTTAACCGAATTTTCACTCGGCCGCGGCCGGCTGTTCTTCCCGCTGCTCCTGGCCTTCTTCGGCTTCCTGCTCCTGCTGGCGCCGCTTGCTGACGGGGAACTCGAACTCGACCTTGCCGTCCTCCTTCAGCAGAAGCCTGGCCCGGAACGGCTTCCCCGCGCGGGAGCGGAACCCGGACAACACCTCGGTCGTCTTGCCGTCCGCGAGCAGCTGGCGCGCGATCTCGGGCGTGAGCGTCCGGCCGGCGACGCGCTTCCAGATCACGAAGCCGCAACCCGGCTCCTCCCGGCTCTTCCAGCTCGTGCAGCCGTAGGCGCGCGAGTTCTCCTTGAGGATCTCGCCGGTCTCGGCGCCGCACTTGGGGCAGAGGCCGAGCTCGACACGCTCGACCTTGATCTTGTCGTCGGGGAGGCTCGCGATCTGCTCGACGGTCGTCTTCGCGAAGCCGGCGATGCCGTCCATGAAGGCCGAGCGGTCGCCGTTGCCGTGCTCGATGTCCGAGAGCTGCTTCTCCCAGTCGCCGGTCAGCTCGGCTGAGGTGATGGGGTGCTCCTCGAGCATCGTCACGACGCTCATGCCCTTCGGCGTCGGCTGGAGGTCCTTGCCGGCGCGCTCGATGTACTCGCGGCGGATCAGCGTCTCGATGATCTCTGCCCGCGTCGCCGGCGTGCCGAGCCCGCGCTCCTTCATCGCCTCGCGCAGCTCCTCGTCGTCGACGAGCTTGCCCGCCGTCTCCATGCTGGAGAGGAGGGTCGCCTCGGTGTAGCGGGGCGGCGGCTTCGTCTGCTTCGCCTCGGCCTCCGCCTGGGCACACTTGACCTCCTGGCCCTGCTGGAGCGCCGGAAGCTCGCCCTCGCCCTCCGCGTCCTCGTCCTGCTTCGCCGGATCGGTGGCCTCAACGCCGTAGACGCCGCGCCAGCCGGCCTCGAGCGTGACCTTGCCGCGGGTGCGGAAGCGCTCGCCCTCGACCTCCGTGATCACAGTTGTGCGTGCGTACCGCGCCGGCGGGTGGAACACGGAGAGAAACCGGCGCGCGATGAGGTCGAAGATCCGGCGCTCGTCAGGCGTAAAGCCCGAGACGTCGTGCGCGATGTCCGTCGGGATGATCGCGTGGTGGTCGTCGACCTTGGCGTCGTTGACGACTCGGGCGAGCGGGAGCTGGTCGAGGCCGAGCACGAACCGCGCGCCCTGCGCATAGTCGGGGATCGGCACCAGCGTCTCGGCGGTCGGCTTCAGCTGCGGCACGAGATCGCCGGAGAGCCAGCGCGAGTTCGTCCGCGGGTACGTGATCGCCTTCTTGCCTTCGTAGAGCGACTGGGCAGCGCTCAGCGTCCGGCGGGCGGAGAAGCCGAATCGGCGGTTCGCGTCCCGCTGGAGGGCGGTCAGGTCGTAGAGGAGCGGCGCGCGCTCGGAGTGCTCCTTTCGCTCGACCGACTCGACGCGGCCCGTCTTGCCGGTGACCCGCTCGACGATCTCGTCGGCGCGCTTGCCGTCTTTGAGGCGGGTCTCGTCGCCCTCGAACCAGAGGCCGTTGTAGCGCGGGTCGAATGTCGCATGGACGAGCCAGTACGGCTCCGGCGTGAACGCCTGGATCTCGCGCTCGCGCTTCACCATCATCGCGAGCGTCGGGGTCTGGACCCGGCCGAGCGAGACGACGCCGGCCCCCCAGCCGCGCCGAGTTGTCGCAGCGCGGGTCGCATTCATGCCCACGAGCCAGTCGGCCTCTGAGCGGGAGCGCGCGGCGTCACGGAGCGGCTCGAGCTGGTTTGCGGGTCGCAGCTTCTCGAAGCCTTCCCGGATCGCCGCCTTCGTCATCGAGTTGATCCAGAGGCGGTCGACCGGCTTGTCCGTGTCGGACGTCTCGTAGATGTGCGTGAAGATCAGCTCGCCCTCACGCCCGGCGTCGCAGGCGTTGACAACGCGGTCGACGTCC
>DASZEE010000055.1:0-9169 GCA_035941215.1 Gaiellaceae bacterium | reverse complement strand
ACCGATCACCGCGGCCTCGACGCCGCCCGTCCAGATGCCGCCCTCGTTCGTCCCGCAGCCGGGCGTCCGGTCCTTCGCCGCCGTCCAGCACGCGTCGCGCGACGGGTCACGGATGTCGGAAACGACGTTGTCCAGGACGACCCCGTGGAGATCCGCCGCCGTGCGGCCGTGCTCCTGCTGCTGGAGGATGACGCCGAAGGACGTGAAGCCGCGCACTCGCGTGCGGATCACGCTCGTGTCGCGCGAATCGTCCGAGCCGAGCGCGACGACGCCCGCCTCGCCGCGGCCGTCGCTCTCGATCTGCGAGTCCTGCACGGAGACACTCGAGTACTCGCCCCAGACGTTGACGCCGTCGGTGCGCACACGGGTCATGCGCAGGCGCTGCAGGCGAACGTCCCTCGAGCCGTCGAAGACCGCGACGCCGATCCCGCCGTCCTCGTCGCTCGGCGGGCCGCCTCCGTCCAGCGCGAGATCGGAGATCCGGATGTTCCTGCCCTTGGCGACGACGAGCGCCCAGTACCGCGCTCCGGGCCTCGGAGCGAGCACCGTCTCGGGGCCGGCGCCGACGAGCCGTGCGCCGCTGCCCAGCCGGAGCTCGTTCACGCGGTAGAGACCGGGCGCGAGGCGCACGGTGACGTTGCCCCTCGCGAGCGCAGCCCGGGCTCGCGCAAAGGACGCACCCGGCCTGGCGTCGACGATCTCCGAGTCCGAGCCCTCGACTGTCAACTCGCTCGGCGCCGTCGACCTGCGACGGCCGAGGTTGTCGACCGCCTCCACGCTCAGTCGGTGGCGTCCCTGCGGGAGAAGCGCGGGATCGACGTCCAGCCGGTATGGCTTCGTGGTGTCCGAGCCGAGCGGGCGGCCGTCCAGGAAGAAGCTGACGGCGACCACACGGCTGCCAGGCAGAGCCCGCGCCCCGGCTGCGAGCTCGGCCGGCCTCGTCAGGCGCTCCGGGCCGAGGAACTCAACGCTGGGAGCGTTTCCCGCCGACGGGTCGGCCACGGGCTCCGAGGACTGGCTACATCCCGCGGCGGCAAGGAGGACGGCGACGACGAGCCAGACCAGGGTTCGTTTTGGCTCCACGACGTTATCTACAGGGTGATGGCCGCTCAGGTGAACGGGCTGCCGGCGTACACCGCACCGGCGCTTCCGCCCGACCAGCCCGTCGAGACGGGCCGGTATCTCGACGCGCTCCGCCGCAGCAAGCTGCTGATCGTCCTGATCGTCCTGCCGCTCACGGCCGCCGTGCTCCTCGTCTCGCTGACGCTGCCGAAGACCTACCGCGCGACCGCGAAGATCGTCGTCGAGGGCGCCTCCGATCCGCTCCAGAACCGGGACGTGGAGTCCGTCGAGCGCCGTCTCGCCACGATCAACGCTCTCCTCACGACCCGGGAGACCCTGAGGCGCGCCGCGAGGAAAGTGCCCGGCGAGACCGCCGCGACGCTCGACGAGAGCGTCAGCTCGTCGGTCGACCCGACCGCCAACATCATCAACATCACCGCGACCGACGAGACGGCGCAGCGCGCGGCGCGGAACGCGAACGCGGTCGCCACGACGTTCCTCAACACGGAGCGCCGCGCCGAGCGGCGACGCCTGAACCGGACACGCGCGACGCTCACCCGGGCTCTCGCGCCGCTCGAGGGAAAGCGCGGAGAGCAGGCTGCCACCGAGCGCGCCGACATCCGGGCGCAGATCAGGGATCTCAACCTGAGCGTCGCCGGAGCCGGCTCGGAGCTGGCCCTCGCGGAGGCGGCGCGACCGCCCGCCGAGGCCTACTCGCCGCGACCGGCCCGCAACGCGGCCTTCGGCTTCTTCGCCGCGCTCTTCATCGCGACGCTCATCGTGCTCGCTCGGGCCCAGCTCAAGCCGCGGGTCAGTGGAACCAGGGAGCTGAGCCGGCTCCTGGAGCTGCCGGTGCTCGCCGAGGTTCCGTACGTCCGCCGACCGATGGGCCATCGCCCGCAGGCGCTGAGCGCCCCCGAGTACGAGGCTTACCAGACGCTTGCTGCGTCGCTCCGCCGGCGCCTGCCTGCAACCAGCCAGCGAACCGTGCTCGTCACGAGTGCGCTCCACGGCGAGGGCAAGACCGAGGTCACGGCGGCGCTCGGTCTGGTCCTCTCGCAGGCGATGCACCGGACGTGGCTCGTCTCCGCCGACATGCGCTGGCCCAAGCTCCACGAGCTCTTCGACGTCGAGCAGACGCCCGGCCTCTCCGAGGTTCTGGTCGGCGCGAGGAACGGCGGGTCGAGCGGCATCTTCCAGCTCAGCGCGGCGCGGACGGGCTCCGGAAACCTGCACGTCCTGGCCAGCGGGCAGACGCCGCCCGATCCGGCCCAGCTGCTCGCGAGCGACGCGCTCGACGGTTTCTTCGAGGAGATCAAGGGATCCGAGTACGACTACGTGCTGCTGGACGGACCGCCGCTCCTGGGTCTCGTCGACAGCCAGGTGCTCGCCCAGCGTGTGGACGGCGTGCTGATCGTCTGCCGCCCCGACCGCCAGACGCCTGAGACCGCGCTTGCGCTCCGCGAGCTGCTCGGGCGCCTCGAGGTCGACCCGCTGGGTGTCGTGATCGTGGGTGCGCGCGGCCCGACTCACACCTACCTCCCCGGGTAACCGGCGCGGAGCGCCGTCCCTGCCCAGATCAACGCCGCGACGAGCCAGAGGTGGCGCCAGTGCAGAGTGTCGACGAAGGAGCTGTTGGCAAGGAGGCCGCACCACGCGGCCAGCAACGCGGCGGAGCCGATCCCGTAGGTGTCGACGCCGAGCGCGACGTTCCTCGCGGCGAAGCCGAGCGTCAGGAGCATGAGCCCGAGGACGACGAGCAAGCCCAGCACGCCCTCCTCGGCCAAGGCCCGGACGTAGGTGCTGTGGGCGGACAACTCGGAGACCGCCTCGAACTGCCCGGGGCCAATCCCGAGCGGATGGGCGGCGGCGATCTCGAGGCCCGACGCCTGCGTGCCGAACCGTTGGACGTCGTAGTCCTGGAGGCCCGCACGCTCGGTCAGGAAGCTCGCCGACGACGTGGCCGCCACGACACCGAACAGCGCGGCGCCCGCGACCAGCGCGACCACCAGCAGGGTCATCGCGCGACGGCCGCCGCCTCGACGGAGCGCAAGGACCGCAAAGAGGACAAGCGTGCCGACTGCCAGGTTCAGCCAGGCGGCCCGCGAGAAGGAGAAGACGACGCCGACCGTCATCACGGAGAGGAGCAGCAGCTTCGCCGAGAGGCGGAAGCGCAGCAGGCGCGGCGCGACTGTCTCCTCCATCAGGATCAGGACGGCGGGGACGAGAAACGGCCCGAAGACGTTCGGGTCCTTGAAGAGACCCTGCGCCCTCGGCCCATCCACAAACGCGGAGGCGCCGGGGAAGGGCGCGACGAGCGCGAGGCAGGCGACGGCGGCCGAGAGCGCGGCGCCGGCCAGGTAGGCGAGCAAGATGAGCCGCGCGCGCCGGATCGAGCACACGTAGGCGGCGAACCAGAGCCCGAACACGCCGAGGTAGAGCGTGATCGCGAAGTACGCAATCGCGCGAGCGCCGTCGGTCGCTTCGGTGGCGGCGAGCAGGTTCAGGGCCAGGAAGCCGCTGACCAGCAGGGTCACGCTGAGCGGAACCCGCTCGAGGAAGAGGCGGCCGGTGACGAACGCCAGCGCGATCACGACGGCGAAGACGAGATCCGAGGGCGCAGGCTCGAGCCGGACGACCGCCAGGAGCAAGACACCGAGCACGACCGCGGCGTCGTAACGCGCGAGCGCCAACGCGAGCGTTCCGAGGAGCCCGACGCCGAAAGCGGCGACGACGGGGAGCGGCAGCGGCGACCGGCCGATGACGACGCCGACGGCCAGGAAGAGCGCGACGAGCGCAACTCCGCCCAGCGCCCAAACGGCGGCCCACGCGGGCTCGATTCGGCGGCTGACGCTGACGGCGTACGCAACCACCGGGCCTCCTCAGCCTCCCGCCCGCGCGTGCTGCTGCTCGTCACGCTCGCCGAGGTCGGCGGCGCGCAGACGTACCTCGCCTTGCTGCTGCCGGCGCTGGTCGGCCGATTCGAGGTCACGGTCGCGGCTCACGGCGCGGGCCCCTTGCGCGACGCGGCGGAAGCGGCGGGGGTGCGCTTCGTTCCGCTGAGGAACGTGCGGCGTGCGGTCAGTCCGCTTCGCGACCTTGCAGGGCTCTTCGAGCTGATCCGGCTCCTGCGTCGCGAGCGGCCGGACATCCTGCACGCAAACAGCTCCAAGGCCGGGGTACTCGGCCGAGTGGCGGCAGCGCTCACCGGCGTGCCGATCCGGATCTTCACGGCGCACGGCTGGGCGTTCGCGGCGCACTCGGGGCTCGCCGCGCGCGCATACCGCGCGGCCGACCGGCTGATGCGGCCGCTGACGACGGCCACGATCTGCGTCTCGGAGCGCGAGCGCGAGGCGGGCCTGAAGGCACGCACGTGCGCCACCGAGGCGACTGTCGTGATCCCGAACGCCGTGGACGTCGGCGCGGCGCCGCGGTCGGTCTCCACGCGGCAGCCACCCCTCGTCGTCGCCGTCGGCCGGCTGAAAGCGCCCAAGGACTTCCCGACCCTCGTCCGTGCGTTCGGCCGCCTCCGGACCGGATCGTTCGAGGCCATGATCGTCGGCGACGGGCCCGACCTGCCGCGGCTGGAGGAGTCGATTCGCTCCGGCGGGCTCTCGGACGCCGTCCGCCTCACCCGGGAGCGCCACGACGTTCCGCGCCTGCTTGCGGCCGCCGACGTCTTCGTGCTCGCGAGCCGGTCCGAGGGTCATCCCGTCTCCGTCCTCGAGGCGATGGCGGCCGGGCTCCCCGTGGTCGCCTCTCGCGTGGGCGGCGTCCCGGAGCAGGTCGTCGACGGCGAGACTGGGCTGCTCGTCGACCCGGGCGACCCGGAGCCGCTTGCCGCCGCACTCGAACGCCTGACCGCCGATCCGGCGCTTCGGCGCCGCCTCGGAGCGGCCGGCCGGGCCCGGGCGGAGGAGCGCTTCGACCTCGAGCCGTTCAGGCGCGCGCACCTGGAGCTCTACTCCCGCGAGCTCGCGACGCGCAGGCTGCCCGCCCCCATGCCGTAACGACGGCGGCGATACGCCCCACGGAGCGGAAGGGGCGTATCGTGGCCGCCGCCGAGCTTCGCGCGGAAGTCCAGCAGGCCGTCGCGCCGGTCGACCTGACGGCGACGGAGCGCGAGACGGTCTGTGCCGCGCGAGTTACATCCGGGCTCGCACGAGACTGCGACGTGGAACCCGGCTGCGGCGACGAGCCCACGTTCGCGAGCCCCGAAGAGCCCGGAAGGGTAGGAAAACGCGAGAACTTCTCGCCCGAGGCGTTCCTCGAGCGAAACCTTGGAGCCGACGATCTCCTCCCAGGCCGCGGCTTCCCGAAGCGAGAGCAAATTCGGATGGGTGAGCGAGTGCGCCTCGAAGCGGAGCGTTCCCTCGCGGTCGAGGTCGACTATCTCGTCCCAGCCGAGCACGGGCGGCTGCGAGCGGTACCAGCCGAACTTCGCCCACCCGTCCACGACCGCCGGCGCGACGAAGACGGTTGCCCGGAAGCCCCGCTCGGCGAGCAGCGGCTGCGCCTGCTCGGCCACGTCCAGGAACCCGTCGTCGAAGCTGAGCCCGACGGTCCGGCGGCACGAGACACCCTGCTCGAGCAGCTGCGCAGCCTGGACGACGTCGACGACGCGGTAGGACTCGGTGGCGAGGTAGTCCATCTGACGCCGGAAGTCGCGCGGGCTGACCGCGAGCTCGTCGCGGTCGTCGGAGACCCGGTGGTAGAAGAGGATGCGGAGGCGGTCTCCCTCCTCGCGCCCGTCCGCACGCGCCGCCCACGCGGCCGAGCGGGTCCTCGTCGCAAGCGCCTTCAGGACGTACTTCACGTGAGCCTCCCCAGCATCCGCCGCGCGGGCGCGAGGCCCTCGAAGTAGAAGCGCCGGAGCGCAGGCGACCGCTTGAGCTGCATCCGGACCCGGATCCCCCCGACCCTGGCCGCCACGGCGGCCCTGCCCCTGAGCGTCGAGGCGAGCCCGAGGCCCTGGCAAAGCGGCTCGAGGCGGTCTGCGAGCTCGACCTTGTAGCGCTCCGCCCCTCCGAGGAACTCGACCCTGGTCGCGCCCTCGGCGGCGGCTGTCTCGATCGCGTCCAGCGTGTTGATCACGCCGGGCGAAAGGCGCCCGAAGCTCGGGTCGAACGCGATGCGGTAGACGTACATCCGGCCGTCGAGGACGAGGTAGTAGTGAAACGCGACAGGCCGGCCGTCGATCTTGAGCGTGACGATCCGCGGGACGCCGAGCGGCGCAAGCGCCCGGACCGTCGCGTGCTGGAAGCTCCGTCCCACCGGCGTCGCAAAGCCGGATCCGTCGGGCCGGCCCTCCCAGCGACGGGCATGCAGCTCGAAGGCGTCGTCGAGCGCCCCCTCGAGCTCGCCGGCCGTACGCGCGACCTCGACGTCCACGCGGCCGACCTCGGCGAGCTGCCGCCGCCGGCGCCGGTAGTGGTTTCGCTTCTTCGAGCTCAGCTTCGAGTCGTAGACCTTCTTCCAGCCGGGCGTGAGGTCCAGAACGGGCGCCTCCGAGCGCTCGACCAGGCTCAGGCGGGAGGGCCCCAGCGCCGCGACGAGCCGGCTCGAGGTGGAGAGACCGGCGAATTCTGCGAAGTCCTGGCCGGACGACGTCCCGCGCTCGACGAGCGCCGCCGCCATCTCGGGCCGTTCGTCGTCCGCCACGAGCACGTCGGCCAGGGACGAGTCCTCACCCCCGACGAACGAGAGCACGCGCAACCCGTACCTCGGTCGCACGCACAGCGGGAGCGCCCCGACCAGCCGGCCTTCGCGGTAGGCGACGTGGACGGCGAGCTCGCCGCCCTCGCCGTAGTGCCGCCACCACTCGAGCAGCCAGCCGTGGAGGAGGAATGGACTGGGCCGCGGCCTCGACCTGACCAGTGTGTTCCACTCGTCTTCACCGAGCGCGGCGAACGCGCTCTCGCTCGAGATCGTCTCGAGGGTCAGCCCGGCCGGAGCTGTCGCGACTCCCACACAGAGAAAGTTCCCCCTTAGGCACCCGGCGAGTCCACGGAGCCCAGGAACTCCTCGGCATCGCCCGCACGGCGCACGACGACGACCCGCCGGCCGGGTCGTTCGCGGGCGAGCTCGGCGAGCAACTGCCGCCGGACCTTCGTCCGGTAGCCCCACTGGTTGCGGACGAACTTCAGCAGCGACCGATGGATCGCCCCGGGCTCGGTGCCGGCGGGCGTGGCCCCACTGCCCCGGTCGAACCGGCGACGACCGACCCGCCACAGGCAGACGAGCGGCGAGACGTCGAGGAAGACGACCATGTCCGCCTCCTCGACCCAGTCGGGGAGGATGTCGTCGTACTGCGCGTCCGCGATCCACGGCGGCGCGGCGAGCTCGCGGCGCTGGATCGCCTCCCACTCGTCGGGCGGAGTCGGCACCCAGCCGGGCTTCCAGAACAACGTGTCGAGATGGAGCACGCGGATCCCGAGCAGCCGTCCGAGCTCCCCGGCGAGACTCGACTTCCCCGCCCCGACGGGACCGACGACGGCGATCCGCTGCACACCACAAAGCCTAGGCGTGGCTCGTCGGTGCTTTGCGGGGGGAACTTCTAGACGTGGCTTCCAGCGTGCCCGAGGGACTCCCGGCAACCGCCGAATGGGCGGCGGCGGCGCCCGCGCGTGTCAGCACCAGGTGGGTGACCGAAGCGGGTCGGGCCGCGCTCGTGTGGGCTCCGTGCTACACGATCATGGGCCCGCGGTTCTCCCCCGGTCTCGGGTTCCTGGCCGCGACGCTCCTCGCATCGGTCTGGCTCGTCTCCCTCCGCAGCGCCTTCTCGGCCGTCCATCTCACGCTCGGAGTCCCTGTTCGGTGCGCCGTCGGAACGGCGACGGGCTTCGTCGGTGCCTCGGCGGTGGCGCTCTGGGTCCCGGGCCTCGGGATGGCGGGCTGGACGATCTTCGCCCTCGCGGTGTCCGTCTTCACGCTGACCGCGATCTGGGAGTCCGTCGCGCAGCGACTCGTCGCGAAGCGGCGCGTGCTCGTCGTCGGCGCCTCGTCCTTCGCCGCCGAGATCGCGGACGTCATCGAGCTCGAGGGACGCACGCCGTTCGCCGTCGTCGGTGCCGTCGATGACGAGCCCGAGGACACCGCGCGCCTCGGCTCGGTCGCCGAGCTGTCCAGGGTCATCGACGAGCAGCGTCCCGACCTGATCGTCCTGACCGACGCCGAGAGCTCCGCGAAGGCACTGGATCACCTGCTCGCCGCGCCCTCGGACGGGATCAAGGTCATCGGGTTCGCGCACTTCTTCGACCACGCGTTCGGCCGTGTCCCGCTCGACGACCTGACCCCGACCTGGTTCATGAGCATCCTCCACGTCTGGCGCCGCCCGTACACCCGGCTCGCGAAGCGGACGTTCGACATGGCGTGTGCGTCGCTCGGGCTGATTCTGAGCGGGCTGCTCTGGCCGGTGATCGCGCTCCTCGTCCGGCTGACCCCCGGTCCCGTGATCTACCGCCAGACCCGTGTCGGCGCCGGCGGCAGGCACTTCACGATGCTGAAGTTCCGGACGATGCGCGTCGACGCCGAGTCCGAGCAGGCCGCGTACACCGAGGTCGGCGACGCGCGTGTCACCCGCGTCGGGCGCGTCCTTCGGACGGCCCACCTCGACGAGCTGCCGCAGCTCTGGAACGTGCTCAAGGGGGACATGTCCGTCGTCGGTCCGAGGCCCGAGCGGCCCGAGTTCATCCCCATGCTCGAGGAGGCCGTCCCGTTCTTCTCCCGGCGCCTGCTGATCAAGCCGGGCGTCACCGGGTGGGCGCAGCTGCGGTGCGACTACTCCTCTGATGCCGAAGGAGCCGCGAGCAAGCTCTCCTACGACCTCTGGTACCTGCGCCATCGCAACCTGCTCGTCGACCTCGCGATCTGCGCAAAGACCTTCACCTCGGTGCTCCTCCGGCCCGGGCGGTGAGTGGCGTGGAGGCAGCCGCTCGAATCGCGGTTCCGGAGCAGGCGGAAGGTATTCGCGTCGAGACCGTCTCCTCCGAGGCCGGACTCGCGCAGCTCGCCGGCGAATCGTGGGACGACCTCGTCCGCGCGATGCCACGGCCGAGCCCGTTCCTCCTCCACTCCTGGCTCGTCGAGTGGTGGCGTCACTACGGAC